>JACPTI010000027.1 GCA_016192845.1 Acidobacteriota bacterium | reverse complement strand
CCCATGAGCGGTAAACAATTACTAGGTAAGCACTTACGGAATGCGCCTTTCAGTCATCCGTTGTCCGAGAGCTGTCGCTCAGGTCCGTAAGTGCTTCACTAGTAACTGTTTACCGGCACGCGCCAGCCGACCCGGTAAACAGTTACTGCATCCCTTCGACGATCTCGAGCGACGTCTCCAGCGTCCGTCCCTCTTCGACGGTGACCACGCCATCCTTGCCGACCTTCTCCATCGCTTCGGCGATGATCCGCCCGACCGTGTCGTCATGATTGGCCGCGATGGTCCCGACCTGCGCGATCATCGGTCCGGTGACCGGTTTCGACAGGCTCTTCAGCGCGGCCGTGTAACCCGGTTTGCCATCATGCGCTCCGTTAGAGATACAGGATCTGAAGACCGAGCCAGGCGACCGCCGCGGTCAAGACGAGGGCGAACACGATGCGCGCCCGGGTCGCGGCCCTGCGGCTGCTGTTCACGTTGCCGGACTGCCACTGCCGCCAGCGCTCCGCATATTCATCCTCGCGTGGGGCCGTTGTCGTCATGCTCATGAGTCACCTCGATGCTGAGTCGTCTGCGCTGACACCCACGCGGCGTACGCCGTGACCGTGGCCAGGCGGGTGGCGCTCCACTTCTGACCGCATCGTGCACATTGCCAGTCGGCGCCTTTTCCGACCGCGTCATTCGTCATGGTCGTGTGGGTCGTGCGACACAACGGGCAGGTCGCGAACCCGAGGAGCTCCGGCGCAGTCGTCGCGACGGCGGGGAGTGTAATGTTCATCGGCCGACCTCCGTCGTATGAAGCACTTCGGCAACGGTTGGGGGAGGGCCGCTGCTCCAGAGCCTGAGGAGGACAACGGGCGGCACGATGCCGATTGTCGTCGCCAGCACCCAGCTGCGAAGGGATGACGCGTCGAGCGCCAGGAACGTCAGGAGCGTCAATGAACCCCAGACCGCAGAGATCCACCAGGGAACGGAGAACGACGCCATGGAAGGCCGCCTTTCGAGAAGGCTTTGATGAGGACTGACTCTGCGAAGGAATTCTCGGAACGATCAGCACTCAGGAAAGCGAGACCCGTTCACTGTACGCCGATCGTGGAAACTGCGATGTTCACTTGTGGACAGTCGCGGGCGGACGCATCGGGTACCCTGGGTGAGACGGTTCCGCGGGCACTAGGCCCGCTGAGGTATTCGATGTTCTTCACGTACCATCGCGCCGGCAGGATCGCCGTGCTGCCGGCTCTGGCGACGGTCGCCACGGCCGTGATGGTGGCCGGCGTTGCCGCGATCGCGCTCGTGATCATCGGCGTTGCCGGGTGCGGTGTCTGGCTCCTTCGCGTGTTCGGACGACTCGGTCGAGCCGAACGACATGTGCCCTCTGAGCACCACGAAACTATCGAGGGCGTCGTCGTGGATTCGACCGACGTCTTCCATCAACCGCCCTCCCGACGATCCTTACAGCCGCTCGACAATCTCGATCAGCAGCCGCACGAGCAGTACTACGGGGATGCCAACGGTGAGGATCGCCAGCGGGCACATTAAGACGACGAGCAGGAGCAACCCCACGTCCTTGAGCGTGTTCACCACTGGCCTTCCATGTCGTAATGGTGACGCGTACCTTGCCGTGCGTCTGTGCTGTCTTGGACAGCCGCCCGCGGCCCTCCCCTTCGACGCGGCTCAGGGCAGGCCGGTGTGCCGTTGGGAACAGCGCCGGTTGCGTGCACCCGCTACCTTTGCTGATGGCCATTGAGCGATGACAGCCGGGACCACGCGCGTGGCCGTGCAGGACGCGGGCAGGCTGCTCGCTTCGTTGCACGCGCCCTGCCGAGAATTTCCCGGGATCTCCTGGCCGAGATGAGCGGCACGACGCGGTCCACGGTCGACCGCCTGATGAACATCTTCCGCAAGCGCGGATTCCTCGAGCGCAACTGCGAGCGAAACGGCAAGAAGTCACCACCCTTTTCGTCGCCATTGGCATCAATCATCGCACGCTGTCGGCACCCGATCTCGTCGGCGGCGTTCAGTTGCGACCGGAGAGGTATACTGAAGGTCCCCGCTTTTCTGAGTTCGTGCCGGCCCTCGCGGCTTCCCTCACCAAAGCACACCCGGAGGGCTGCATGTCGCATCACCGTTCGATTGATCGCTCGACAACGCCACAATCCGCGTGAAAGGCCCGCTCCAGCGCCCCTGGACCCGCCCGTCACCTCGAGAACAGCCGTTTCGCGACGAGCTCCTGAGCATCGAGCGCCTCGAAGAGCGCGCAATGCGGCTCGCCGCCAGCTTCACGCTCGATCCCAACCCGCGTCGCCGCGCGCGAAGCATCTTTCCGCGCTTCATCGACAACACCAACACGCTCCGGACGGCGTACCGGACGCTTGCCGGCGACCTCCGCGATGGACACTTCGTCGCTGCATCTGCGGAATGGCTGCTGGACAACTTCCATCTCGTCACGTCGGAGATCGCGGACATCCACACGAACCTGCCGCCGAGCTACTTTCGCGACCTGCCGAGACTGGCCGTCCGGCAGCACGCGGGTGAAGCTCGCATCTACGCCATCGCCGTCGAGATCATCCGCCACAGCGATGGCCGCCTCGACCGCCAGCAGCTCACGCAGTTCCTGAACAGCTACCAGCGCGTGGCGCCGCTGACGATCGGCGAGCTCTGGGCCTGGCCGAGCATGCTCAAGCTCGCGCTGATCGAGAATCTCCGGCGGCTGACCGACGAAACGCTGGAGGCCCGCGCCGCACGCCGGGCCGCGGACGAATTTGTCTCGCAGGTGGCAGAGGGAATCACGCAGGCGTCATGGGCGATGCCGCCGGTGGTGCACCCCGCGTTCGTGGTGCAGGTGCTCCACCGCGCCCGGGAGTACGGGCTGCGACTCTCGCCGATTCGCACGGTAATCGAGGAGCACCTCGTCTCACACGACACGACCGCCGAGAACGCGGTGCACGCGGAGCACCAGCGACAGGCGGCGAATCAGGCATCCACGGCGAACGCCGTCACGAGCCTCCGCCTGTGCACGACACTCGACTGGCGTCACGTGTTCGAAGCGGTGAGCCTCGTCGAACAGGTCTTGCGACGCGATCCGGCTGGCGTATACCCACGTATGGACTTTCTGAGTCGCGACCGGCAGCGCCAGGCCGTCGAGGCGCTCGCCGGGCGCAACGGTGAGGGTCAGGTGCGCGTGGCGCTCAAAGCGATCGAGAGCGCGAGGCAGGCCGCCGCAAGCGGGTCGGCATCAGACCGGGCCGCGCACGTCGGATACCACCTCATCGACAAGGGGCGCCCGGACCTGGAGGGTGACCTGGCGTACCGGCCGTCTCCCAGCGACCGCGTGCGGCGTGCGGTGTTTACGCATCCGACGATCGCGTATCTCGGTTCGATGGCACTGCTGACGGTGCTCTTGCTCAGCGGCGTGCTTCTCTACGTGCGGGCCGCCGGCGGTCCATCGGCCGTGCAGATCATCGCGCTCGTGCTGCTCGTGTTCCCGGCGAGCGAGATTGCCGCCGCAGCGATCCAGCGGCTGGTCGCGTACGCGATCGCCCCGCGGCGCCTGCAGCGTCTCGACTTTTCGGAGGGGGTGCCCGACGATGCCCGATGCATGGTCGTGGTGCCGACCATGCTGACAAGCCTGTCTGGAGTCGCCGCCTTGATCGAACATGTCGAGGTCCTGGCGCTCGGAAATCTCGATCCCCGGATTCACTTCGCGATACTCAGCGACTTCGTCGACTCGGCGACATGCGAGCTGCCATCGGACGCCGCGATCCTGACGTCCGCATGCGCGGGCATCGAGGCGCTCAATAGGCGATTCGGTCCCGATCCCCGCAACCGTTTCTTCCTCTTTCATCGCGGGCGGCAATGGAACGCACACGAACGCGCTTGGATTGGATGGGAGCGCAAGCGCGGCAAGATCGAGGAGTTCAACCGGCTGCTCCGCGGCGCGACGGACACGAGCTTCACGACCCAGGTTGGCGACCTCGATATCCTCTCCTCAGTGCGCTACTGCCTGACGCTGGATTCGGATACGCGCCTCCCTCGGGATGTCGCGCGCACGCTCGTCGGCATCATGGCGCACCCACTCAACCGGCCGCATGTCGATCCAGTCCTGGGCCGCGTCACCGAGGGGTACGGCATCCTGCAGCCCCGGGTCAGCGTGACGATGGCCAGTGCGGCGGGGTCGCTGTTTGCACGCACCTACGCCGGCCATACCGGCGTCGATCCCTATACGACCGCGGTCTCGGACATCTACCAGGATCTGTTCGGCGAAGGTATCTTCACCGGCAAGGGCCTCTACGACGTCGACGCGTTCACGACGGCCCTCGAAGGGCGCGTGCCGGACAATGCGCTGCTCTCTCACGACCTGTTCGAAGGGCTTCACGCACGAACGGCACTCGTCACCGACGTCGAGCTGGTAGACGAGTATCCCTCCAGCGTCCTCGCACACGCGAGACGCCAGCACCGATGGGTACGCGGAGACTGGCAAATCCTGTGGTGGTTGTTTCCGTTCGTGCCCACACAAGGAGGCGTGCGGCGGAATCGACTATCGCTCATCGCGCGCTGGAAGATCTTCGACAACCTCAGGCGCAGCCTCGCGGCTCCGGTCGGCGTCACGCTGCTCCTGCTCGGCTGGACGCTGCTCCCCGGTAGTGCGCTGACGTGGACCTCCTTCGCGCTCGCCCCGCTGGCCTTTCCGATCTGTGCTCAGCTCATGAAGATCCTCGCAGGCCCTGTCCCTGGCGAGCCATGGCGCGTGTTCGCGCGCACGAGTGGCGGGGACATGAGGATGGTGGCCGCGCGCGCGCTGCTGCAGCTCGCGTTCATGGCGAACCAAGCGTATGAGATGGTCCATGCCGTCGTGATCACGCTCGTCCGCCTCGGCACAGCGCGAGGGCGCCGGCTGGAGTGGGAAACCGCGGCGGCCACCGCGGCCAGGACCGGGCGTCCGACGGCGGCCGGATTTGTGAAAGCCATGCCTGCGAGCCCGGTGACTGCGGCGACCGGCGCCGCCCTCGTGGCAATCGTTTCGCCCGAAGCCCTGCCCGTAGCCCTGCCGATCCTCTTCCTCTGGATGGCCGCGCCACTGTTCGCGCTGGTGCTCAGCCGCCCAGCAGCGTCGCGGCTTGCAGTGCTTGAAGCGACCGATCGTGAGTTCCTGCGATCCGTCGCGCTCAACACGTGGCGGTACTTCGACACGTTCATGGCGGCCACCGATCACGGCCTCCCGGTCGACCACGTCCAGTTCGACGCCGAACCGCGCATCGCCCACCGCACATCGCCGACCAATATCGGCATGGGTCTGCTGGCCACGCTGGCGGCCCACGACTTCGGCTTCATCGACACCGGCGTGCTCATCGACAAGCTCGAGGCGACGCTCGCCACGATGGAGCGGCTCGACCGGTACGACGGCCACTTCCTGAACTGGTACGACACGCGGACCCTGGCGCCCCTCGCGCCGCCATACGTCTCTACCGTCGACAGCGGGAATCTCGCGGGAGCGCTGGTGACCCTCTCTATCGGACTGCAAAAGCTGGCGAAGGGGCTGCCCGAACCCGCACGGAGCGGCGATCGCGCGATCCGCCTGGAGCATCTGGCGGCGCGCGCCTCCGCGTTGTTCGACGGCATGAATTTTCGCTCCCTGTACGACAGAGAGCGCCGACTGTTCGCGATCGGGTACCGCCTTCCTCATGCTGAGGACGGCGGCGGCTTCGATCCCTCCTACTACGATCTGCTCGCATCAGAGGCGAGGCTGGCGAGCTTCATCGCCATCGCCAAGGGCGACGTGCCGGAAATGCACTGGTTCCATCTGGGCCGCTCGCTCACGAGCATCGGCGGCGCGCCCGTGCTCCTGTCGTGGAGCGCGACGATGTTCGAGTACCTGATGCCGTTGCTCGTCATGCGAACGTATCCCGAGACGCTGCTCGACGACTCGTACCGCATCGCGTTGCACCGCCAGATCGCCTACGGCGCGGATCGCGGCGTGCCGTGGGGCCTGTCCGAATCGGCGTACGCCGCCGTGGATCGGCACGGCAACTATCAGTACAAGGCGTTCGGCATCCCCGGCTTGGGGCTAAAGCGTGGACTCGGTGACGAGCTCGTCATCGCCCCTTACGCCACCGCGCTCGCCGCACCGATCGATCCCGTCCGCTGTGTTGCCAACCTCCGCCGCCTGGCGGCGGCGGGCCTGCTCGGCGACTACGGGTTCTTCGACGCCATCGACTACACCAAGCGGGATGCCTCGGATGACGAGACCGCGACTGCTGGCGGCGTGATCGTCAGGTCCTGCTTCGCTCACCATGCAGGGATGACCCTCGTTGCGCTCGCGAATGCGCTGCACGACGACCGGATGGTGGAACGCTTCCACCTCCACCCGGCGGTGCAGGCGACCGAGCTGCTGCTGCAGGAACGCGTCCCCCGTCAGCGGCCGACGACCGAACCGCGGCCGCTCGACGAGTTGCGGGTCGTCGCTCCTGCGGCGCCGTCACCGGTCAGGGTGTTTCGCACCGCGCATACAGCCTATCCCCACGCGCAATTCCTCTCGAACGGGAATTACGTCACCGTGGTCACGAATGCCGGCGGCGGTGCCAGCGTCTGCCGCGGCGTGAACGTAACCAGATCACGACATGACGGCACGCGCGATCCGGGAAGTCAGTTCATCTTCCTGCGTGATGTGCGCAGCGGCGCCGTCTGGTCCGCGACCTACCATCCAACCGCATCCGAGCCCGACGAGTATTCGGCGACGTTCCTTCCGGAGCGGGCGACCTTCAGGCGCCACGACGGCGACATCGTCACGCAGCTCGACGTCGCCGTGTCGACGCAGGACGACGTCGAGGTCCGGCGTCTGGTCGTCACGAACCATGACTCGCGCATCCGTGAGATCGACGTCACGAGCTACGCGGAGGTCGTGCTCGCGCTGGCCGCAGACGATTTCGCGCATCCAGCCTTCGGCAAACTCTTTCTCGAGACCGAGTACCACGCGGCCAGCGGCGCGCTACTCTGTCGCCGGCGGCCGCGCGGCCCGGATCAGCCCGGACTGTGGGCCGTGCACGTCCTGAGTCTCGAAGGACGCACGCAGGGGCAGGTCGAGTGGGAGACCGACCGGGCGCAGTTCCTCGGCCGGGGACGAACGATCGAGAATCCCGTGGCCCTGGACGGCCGCTCGCTGTCGGGCAGCACGGGCGTCGTCCTCGATCCGACTCTCAGCCTTCGTCAGCGAGTCAGACTGTCGCCAGGCGGATCCGTGCACCTCTGCTTCGCGACCGGGATGGCGCCTGACCGTGACACCGCCGAGGCATTGGCGTTGAAGTATCGCGACCCGGGGGCCGCGTCACGGACGTTTGCGTTGGCGCTCGCACACGCCCAGAGCGACCGGCGCCACCTGGGCATCTCGGCGGACGAGGCGGCCCTGTTCGAACGCCTCGCGTCGCGCGTGCTGTTCGCCGACGCCTCGCTGCAGGCCAGCCCTGATAGGTTTGCCGCCAACGAGCTGGGACAAAGCGGGCTGTGGCCGCACGGTATCTCGGGCGACCTCCCGATCCTGCTCGTACGGGTGGTCGGGGCCGACGACATCGCGCTCGTGCGGCAGGCGCTGCAGGCCCAGGAGTACTGGCGGCTGAAAGGCCTTCGCGCCGATACCGTCATTCTCAACGAGCATCCGGTCGGTTACCTGGACGAAGTCCAGGCACAGCTTGCTGCGACGCTGGACGATGGCCCCTGGCGCCCCTGGAAGCACCGGCCCGGAGGGACTTATCTCCTCCGCGCAGACCGGATGGGGCGGGCGGAGCGGACGTTGCTCGAGACCGTGGCACGCGCGGTCCTCGTTGGAGGTCAAGGCGATCTTCGGGCCCAGCTCGACCGGCCGTATCCAGTCGAGACGGCGGCCGCGCCCCTGGTCACGGCTGCAGCGGACGACTCCTCGTCGCGTCTCGACGCCTCACCCGATCTCCCGGTCGCCGTCCCCCAACTGACCCTGCCCAACGGCACCGGCGGCTTTGCCGATGACGGCCGCGAGTACGCCATCGTCCTCGAGGGCGATCAGGAAACGCCTCTACCGTGGACGAACGTCATTGCCAACCCACGATTTGGAACGATCGTCAGTGCGTCGGGCTCGGCGACCACCTGGTCCGAGAACAGCCGCGAGAACCGCCTCACACCATTCGCCAACGACCCGGTGAGCGATCCCACGGGCGAGGCGCTGTTCGTCCGCGACGAGCTGTCCAGCGACACCTGGTCCGTCACCGCAGGCCCCATGGCCCGTACCGTATCGAGCGGTCGTTGCCTCGTCCGCCATGCGGCTGGAGTGTCGCATTTCCTGCGCACGATGCAGGCCATCCGCCATGAGCTGGATGTGTACGTCGATGCGATCGACCCGGTGAAGTACTCACTCCTCACGTTGACGAACGAGGGCGCGACGCCGCGGCGGTTGAGCGTCTACGCCTACACCGAGTGGGTGCTTGGTCCACCGCGCGATGGCGACCAGCGACACGTCGTCACGGAACGCGACACGGTGACCGGAGCTGTTCTCGCGCGGAATATGTACAACCCGGAATTTCCACAGCGAGTGGCGTTTTCCCATGCGAGCGAGGCTTCCTTGTCTGTGACCGGCGACCGCAGGTCGTTCATCGGGCGCAATAGGTCACTCTCGCGACCGGCGGCGCTCGGTCATGCGACGCTGTCCGGGCGCCTGGGTGCCGGCCTCGATCCGTGTGCAGGACTTCAGGTCCGGGTAGACCTGGAGCCGGGAGAGAGCCGGCGGCTCGTGTTTCTCCTCGGCGAGGGGGATGACCGACATCATACCAGGAGCCTCGTTCAGCAGCATGGCACTCCCGAGGCCGCACTCGCTGCGCTCCGGAAGGTCCAATCGTTCTGGAAGGACACACTCGCCACGATCCGTGTCCGCACACCTGACGACTCGTTCGACGTCGTGATGAACGGATGGCTTCTCTATCAAGACGTAAGCTGCCGCCTGTGGACCCGTGCCGGCTACTACCAACCGGGAGGCGCGTTCGGCTTCCGCGATCAATTGCAGGACGTGCTGGCACTCTCCTTCGCGCAGCCCGATCTTGCGCGGGAGCACCTGCTCCGGGCAGCAGGACGTCAGTTCATCGAGGGTGACGTCCAGCACTGGTGGCATGAGCCGTCCGGGCGCGGTCTTCGCACGCGCTGTTCTGACGACCTGCTCTGGCTGCCGTATGCGGCCGCCGAATACGTGCGCACGTCCGGCGACGCCGGCGTGCTGGACGAAACGGTCTGCTTTTTGCAGGCGCCGCTTCTCGCCGCCGATGAACAGGAAGCGTATGGCCAGCCACGCGTCTCGTCCGAGCACGGCACCCTCTTCGAACACTGCCTACGGGCGATCGACAGGGGCCTGACCGCAGGCGCGCGCGGCCTGCCGCTGTTCGGCTCCGGTGACTGGAACGACGGCATGAACCGCGTCGGCGTCGCCGGACGCGGCCAGAGTACGTGGCTCGGCTTCTTCCTTCACGCGGTGCTCACCGATTTCGTCGCCTTGTGCCAGACACGTCACGATCGCGCGAGGGCCGCCCGCTATCGCGACGCGGCATCGCGGCTCGCGTCCGCGCTCGCGGGCGCGTGGGACGGAGAGTGGTACCGGCGCGGGTATTACGATGACGGGAGTCCTCTGGGGTCATCAGAGAATGACGAGTGCAGGATCGATTCGATCTCGCAGTCGTGGGCGGTGCTGTCCGGCGCCGTGCCGCAACGCTTCGCCGAACGCGCGATGGACGCGGTCCGGACTTCGCTGATCGTCCGCGGATCGCGGATGCTGTTGCTGCTCAGTCCGCCCTTCGATCGGTCGGCGCAGGATCCGGGGTACATCAAAGGATATCCGCCCGGCATCAGGGAGAACGGCGGGCAGTACACGCACGCGGCCCTCTGGCTGGTGATGGCGATGACGCGCCTCGGGCATGGCGACGAGGCTGCAGAGCTCTTCCACATGTTGAATCCCGTCAACCACACCCGCACGGCCGCAGATGTGCTCCGCTACAAGACAGAGCCGTACGTCATCGCCGGTGACCTTCTCGCCTCGGCTCCGAACGTCGGTCGGGGTGGATGGAGTTGGTACACGGGATCGGCCGGCTGGATGTATCGTGCGGGCATCGAAAACATCCTCGGCCTGCGACGGCGCGGCGAGACGTTCGTGCTGGATCCCTGCATCCCGGCATCGTGGCCCGCGTACGAGATCTCGTGGCGGTTTCGCAGCACCCGCTACGACATCATCGTTTCGAATCCGAGCCGCCGATGCCGAGGCGTCATGAAGGCCGAAGTGGACGGCCTGGCAGTGGACGCGTCCGGAATTCCTCTGGTCGATGATGGCCGCATCCATCAGGTGCACGTCGTGCTGGGAAACGCGTAAGGGCACGTGTAAGGTGCCTGTGTGACCACGCGAGACCTGCCCGCAGATCAGCTCGGCCCTGCGTCCGACAGCACCGGCGGCCACGCGTATCCGCACGATCTTGCCCGAGTCGTCCGCGAACGTTGGTCCGCCGTCGAAGTGGAGACCGGCCACATGGCGGTGTCGCTTCCGGCGCCTGCCGTACTTCAGCGCGCGTTGTCGGTCTGTTACCAGGCAAGCTTGCTACGCGAGGAGGGGCGCTCGACGACATTTCGCCTGGCCCTGAGCGGCCCCGAGGCATTCGCGATCGCCGGTGGTCCTCCCGCAAGCCTGCATCGGCTCGTGTTCACAGAGAGGCGGCCCTTGGACGAGCACGAGCTGAGGCGACTGGCTCCGGCCGCTGGCTTTCAGAGCTCGCTTATTGGCGCGCAACTGGACGAAGAAGGCAATCCGCAGATTTGGGGACTCATCCACTCGGGCCCGCGGTGGCTGCAGTCCGTGCGCGGGGGACGTGAGATCCGACAGGTCATCCCGGCCGTGTTGAT
The DNA here is from genome assembly GCA_016192845.1 of Acidobacteriota bacterium. Lineage (GTDB taxonomy): Bacteria > Acidobacteriota > Vicinamibacteria > Vicinamibacterales > UBA2999 > MELF01. The sequence goes on along the minus strand of JACPTI010000027.1, from coordinate 5,330 downwards.
GATTGCGGTGACGGGTCCCGGACGCGTCCTGGTCAGTAAGGGCACGGTGACTATCGCGGAGCTGATCGGCGGGACCCTCGGTGGCCCCGGCATGGATGTGTTGCGAGCGCCATGGATGTCCGACGCCTTTACCCACGTCCACGACGCTGACTCTGCGGCGCACCCGGCAGCCCGCGACCAGTCTGCAGGTGGGTGGGCGCGAGTCGATCCGACGTTCGGTCCACTGCTCACCCGGCACGTGCTGCGCCGCATCCTCGCGACCATTCGCGGGGCACAGCACGGCGGCACGCTGATTCTCCTGCCGCCACACCGCGCCGCCGACGTGCTCACCGCTGGCCGCCATCTCGGTCTCAAGTACACGTTTCGAGACGAGGAACCACGCCGACGCATTTTGACGCTGACGATGGAGATCATTGACGAACTGGCCCGCCTCCATCGCACTTCCGCCGGTGAGTCGGCCGTCCACTGGACCGAGTACGAGGAAAGCAGCGCGCCCCCGCTCGCCGCGCTCGATGAGGCGCTCTTCGAAGTGGCGCACCTGGTGGCATCGCTTGCCGATGTCGACGGCGCGGTCGTGATGACCACCAGCCTTGAGCTGCTCGGTTTCGGCGGCGAGATTGCTGGGCACCTGCCTGAAGTCGCCAGGGTCGCACGCGCGCTCGACCTCGAGGCGACACAGCGCGAAGGGGTACGGACCGATCGCGTCGGGACCCGCCATCGATCGGCGTATCGATTCTGTCAAGTCGTCCGCGATGCGATCGTCGTCGTGATTTCGCAGGATGGTGGTCTGCGGTTCGTCCGGTGGCACGACGACGCAGTTACCTACTGGGATCAGGTTGCGACCGGTCCGTGGGAGGTCTGACGTTTGCATACTCCCGACTGAAGCATCGCACGGCTAAGGGCGCACGTGTCGCAGATCTGGTGGCGCAACACTCGCATCCCCGCCGGGCAGCGGCATACATGGGACAATTGAAATCGTGCATGCTGGCGAGCGCCCGTTTCCGGCCTGCCCTCCTTGTCCTCGGGCTGGGAGCGACACTGCAGATTGCCGTCGTGTCCCCCGCAGCACAGCCAGGTTCACCTGCGGACATCCTATTGCGGCAGAAGATCGGGTTGTCGGCAGCCGACCTCCGGGCGCTCAACGCGGGCGTCGCTGTGATCCGAACCCTCGAGACTCCCGTCCGCGAAGAGCTCGCGCACGTCGGGGTCGTGCACATTGACGCTCCGAGCGAGCGCCTCCTTGAACGTTTCCGCGACATCGTGCGCTTCGAACTGGGCCCTGGTGTGCCCCAGATCGGGCGCTTCAGCAGTTCCCCGCAGCTCGAGGATCTGGCGTCCCTGACGCTGCCCGCCGCCGATGTGAAGGGATTGGCAACGTGTCGTCCGGGCGCCTGTGATGTGCAGCTCGCTACAACGGCGATGAGCCGGTTCCGGAACGAGGTGAACTGGTCCTCACCGAACGCGGCGCGCCAGGTCAACCAGGTCGCCCGCGAGGTGCTCCTGGCACTCGTGCGTGCGTATCAGGCGGACGGCAACGCGGCGCTCGGTCACTACGACGATGACGGCGCGCCCCTTCCCGTTGCCGAGCAGTTCCGCGCGCTCCTTGCAAGCAGCACCGAGCTTCCTGCCCCAGTGCCGGACCTGATCGCGTATCTCGACGACTATCCGCGTCGTCGCCTCGCCGGGGCCGAGGACTTCTTGTACTGGGCGGTGGTCGATTTCGGCCTCAAGCCGACGATCCGTGTCAACCACGTCACGATCTATCCGCTCGCGAGCGCTCTGCCATCAGGCGTCGCGTACGCGATCGCCATCAAGCAGCTCTACGCAAGCCATTATTTCCACACCACGCTCGAGCTGCGGTTTCTCATTGACGACGACCGTGCAGGCCGGCTCGGTTTCTGGCTCGTGTCGATCACGCGATCGCGCAATGATGGGATGACCGGCTTCAAGGGATTGTTTCTCCGGCCCATCATCAGCCGCCGCTCGGGCGAGGCCGTTCGCGGCTACCTGGAGCATGTCAAACGGCAGGTCGAGCGTCGATCGCCAGACACCGAGGTCGGACACCCACCCAGATGACGGGCACGCTGCGTCGACTGGTGACCAGACGGCTCGACTGACCCGCGCGTCAGAGTTCGCAGCGCTCGTGGTATTCACCAGCGCGGCGCCCTCCTCGCAACTCAGCTAGCGCCGCCTCCGCTTGCGCCGAGGCGACCGCTCCTGATCGGCGAGATCGCCTCGATCGCCCAGCAGCCACCGAGGCGTCTCGCCACCCAGTCCACAACGGATCGTTCGGATTGCCGAGGTCAATGGCTTCGGTTACGCTGGTGTCATGTACGCCAGCGCTGTGGTCAAAGGCAAGGTCATTCGCTTCAAGCTCTCTCCGGTCCTGGCGCGGGCCCACCGTGAAAACCGTGGCAAGACGTTCACGGACCGGGGAGGCGGTGGCGTTTGTGGAGCAAAAGCGCCGCGCACGCGCGTTGCGCAGCACCAGGCTCTTGCACTGAGCTACGAGCAGACCCGATGATCAAAACCGTAGAAGCCGTCATCGACGAAAAGGGCAACGTCGAGCTGCTCGAACACGTCCGCCTCGGCGTCCCCCGCCGTGCACTTGTAACGATCCTGGACGAGAAGCCGGCAGCACGTGCCTCTGAAACGGCGCTGCTGAGCGAGGCGGCGCTGGGTGAGGATTGGAACCGCCCCGAGGAGGACGAGGCGTGGTTGCACCTGCAACGGGTGCGGTAGTTCTCGTCCGGTTTCCGTTCTCTGACCTCTCGCGGAGCAAGCTGCGTCCGGCGTCGTACTCGCCGATGTCGGGCGCGGCGACCGCCTACTGTGCCAAGTCACCAGCAAGCCGTACGGCGATTCATCGGCGGTGAAGCTCGATCTCTCGGATTTCGCGTCAGGCTCGCTGCAGGTGACGAGTTATGCCAGACCCGGCAAGCTCTTCACCGCGAGCACGGAACTCATTACCGCAGAAGTCGGCACGCTGAAACCTGAAGCCGTGACGCGCATTGTTAACGGTGTCGTCGCCCTGTTGCGACCGGCGCCAGCCTCTGCAGAAGAACCCGAGAGCGCAGGCTGAAGGGGGAAGCGTCGCTCCGGTCTTCCATTCTGCGGGAGCGCTCGGGCGCGTCAAGGGTCCGCTTCGCCGCTCCCTGCCTACCTCTGTCGCGCCCTTGACTCGCCCGGCGCGTTCCCAGCGTGAAGGGCTATTACCGGAGCGACGGGGACCGGCAGAACGAATGGAGAATTCAGTTCGGCCCTGTCGCTTCATCGAGCAACGCCTTGGCATCGCCCAGATCGGCCAGCTCAAATCCTTCGGTGAATCGGTCGTAGACGGACGCGAGCACCGTGCGGGCGTCTGCGCCTCTCCCCTGTCGCAGCCATAACCGGGCGAGACTCGTCGCCGCGCGCAGCTCGAACGATTTCGCTTGCTGACGTCGGGCCACATCGAGCGCCCGATGGAAGCAGGCTTCGGCCTCCGCCTGTTGCTGATCGGACGCCGATCTCGGCAGCAGCAGCTCGCCGTTGAGACGATGGAGTTCGGCTTCGTAGTACCGCTCGTTCGTCCGCTCGACCGACTCGAAGGCCTCGCCGATGGCTGCCAGTCCCTCCTCGCCCCGGCCAGCGGCGCCGAGCGCCTCCGCCAGCAACGCCAGGAAGTGCGGACGCGAGAGCTCGTTCCCTAGCCGCTCGTAGGCCGCCAGGTTCTCCCGCATTTCCGCGATCCCGCCGGTCGGTTCCGATGCGGCGCGCGCCCACCCGTGCAGGATGCCGGCCCACGCGCGGTAGTGTGGCAGGCGGTGGTCGTCTGCGAGTTCCTTCAGCCGCTCCGCGCGTTGCTCGGTCAGCCCGATCTCGCGGCGGAACTGCCGCACGAGCATGTCTAGAAAGAATGCAAACGCCAGATCATGCGGGTGACCCTGCGCCGCTTCCTGCGCGGTCTCGCTCACTTCGATCGCCTGCTCAGGATAGCCGCACAGCCACAGCACGCGCGCCATCTGCGCGCGGCACGCGACGCCGGGATCTCGACCGTCGGGCAGTGCCAGATCACGATGCGTGTCGCTCAACGCAATCCCCTGCGCGTAATGCTCGCGGGCAGACCCAATCTCGCCGAGATACACCAGTACGGTGCCCAGCATGTAATGGGCAGTGACAAGCGCTGCCGGATTCTCCGTCTCCTGACTCCTGCGGAAGTATGCGGTGCTCGCACACACCGCGGCACCGAGCCTTGCCCACAAGTCGTCGAGATCGAGCGCACGGACCTCGCTCGCGCGCAGTCCGTAGGTGGCGACGAGCACGAACATCGCGTAGTCGCGTCGCCCCTTCGATGTCGTGCGGTCGATCGAGCGCAGGAACGTGCGCACCGTCTCCCACGCAAGTGCACGAGGAAGACGCTCGCTGCGGTAGATGCGGGGCGATTCGACCTGGGCGTCGAGCCCGGCAGGTCCCTCGCCGGTGGCGGCGAGGAACCGCAGAAACGTCCGCAGGGCCACCGTGACTTGCCCCATCCTGCGTCGACCTACCTGCCCGCCCGCACGTGCCACGAACGCCTCGACATCGGCGGCGCGAAGCTCGCGGAGCTGCTGCGGGCGGACGTCGTGGTCAAGGAAGCGCAGGAACCCGGTGATCGTCGCGGCGTGCATCTTGATGGTCCCGGCGCAGAGGCCGCGGACACGATCGAGGTACCGCCCGTAATCGGCAACCCGACGCTCGGTGGTCGTCGGCAGCGTTGGCGCCAACTCGCATCGCTCCTCCAGGTACTGCGACAGCGAGCGGACGAGGGCGCCCTTCGGCGGCGCGCTGCACATCCGGGGCGCGGGGTGCGTACGAGAGGAGCGCCGATGCCGTCAACTCGTCCAGAGAACGCACCCGGCGTCTACGGAGCGCGCGCGCCAGCGACGCAGCGGCTCTCATGCGCCTCTGGATCGCGTCCCGCGGGTAGCCCCGCGCGTGAAGCCAGACGCAGAGTCCTTCAAGCGACCCGCCCACGACGGGCAGGGACGTGTAGCGGGCGTGGGCCCGCGGGAACAGGGATGCGAGCATCGAGACCTCCTCTTGGGGGGCGCCGAACGTGGCGCGGTCCCGATGCTAGGCCGCCGAGTTATGTGGAGTCGAACGGCCGTCGAAGCAAGCGACTACGCGACTGGAGAGGCTCACTCCACATAATCAGGCGCTCCACATGAGTCCGCACATGTGGAACGCAAATCGAATTTGGTTGACGCTTTGTCGTCTGGCGTAGGCGTGGGCTTCGGGAGCGGGATGTTGTAGTACACGTCCACTCTCCAGTCGTTGACCACGACCTTGTCTAAAGTGATCCGCAAGAGCTT
>JACPTI010000026.1 GCA_016192845.1 Acidobacteriota bacterium | reverse complement strand
TCGACGATGTGCCGGCGGATCGCCGCTCTGAGCTCGACAAGGCGCCGGAATTCGTGCCGACGCCCCCGCCCGGACAGCCCGCCGCGAAACCGGCGCCGGAGACACCGTAATGGCCGAGATGCCTTCTGCCTACGCCCCGCCGGCCGACATCGACGAATACCGCTTGCGGGCGCTCCTCGTCGGCATCGTTGGCCTCCTGGTGTCTGCCATCGGGTTCGTCGTCGACCGCGACCACTTCTTCCGGGCGTGGCTGGTCGCCTACCTGCTGTTCCTGGGCATCGCGCTCGGGTCGATGGGCCTGCTGATGATCCAGCACCTCTCCGGGGGCGCGTGGGGGGTGTTCCGGCGCGTGTTCGAGGCCTCGAGCCGGACGCTGCCGCTGCTGGCGCTGCTGTTCCTGCCGATCGTGCTCGGGATGGGGACGCTCTTCCCGTGGACGCACGCCGACCACGTCGCACAAGACGAGGTGCTCCGCCACAAGGCGGTCTACCTGAACACCGGCTTCTTCCTGGCGCGCGCGTTCGTCTACTTCGCGGGCTGGATCCTGATCGCGTGGACGCTGACACGCTGGTCGCGGCTCCAGGATGAGGGGGACATCCGCGTGAACCTGCCGATCCAGTACCTCGCCGGCGGCGGCCTGGTGTTCTACACTTTTGCGGCGACGTTTGCAGCGATCGACTGGATCATGTCGATCAACCCGCACTGGTACTCGACGCTGTTCGGGTTCATTTTCATCGGCGGCCACGGCATCTCCGCGCTGTCGTTTACGATCGTGATCAGCACGGTGCTGGCGCGGCGGGCGCCGATGGACGTGATGCTCAAGCCCAGCCATTTCCACGACCTCGGCAAGCTGTCGCTCGCGTTCGTCATGCTGTGGGCGTACTTCAACTTCTCGCAGTACATGCTGGTCTACGCCGCCAACCTCGTGGAGGAGATCCCGTACTTCGTCACCCGAATCAACGGGGGGTGGCAGTACCTCGCGCTCTTCCTGGTAGTGTTCCAGTTCGCCGTGCCGTTCCTGCTGCTGCTGTCGCGGGACCTGAAGCGGATGCCGCACCGGCTGGTCTGGGTGTCGCTGGCGCTGCTCGTCGTCCGGTACATCGACCTGTTCATGCTGGTCTCGCCGGAGTTCGACATGGCGTCGGGCGCCAACCTGCACGTGCTGCCGGGCGAGCACGAGTCGCACTTCTTCGTGCACTGGCTCGACCTGGCCGCGCCGCTGGCGATCGGCGGCCTGTGGGTCTGGATGTTCTTCACGCAGCTGGCGCAGCGGCCGCTGGTGGCGTTCGCTGACCCGCACCTCCGCGAGGCGCTGGAGACCACCGGAGGACACTGATGGCGCACGAACATCTAGTCGGACATACGTCGCCGGACGACGAATACCTGGAAACGCCGCCGGGCTCGACCTACGAGCACACCGACGCGCACGTCTCGATCATCGTCAAATTCCTCATCTGGCTTGCCGTGTCGGCCGTCGTCATCCACTTCGGCCTCGGCGTGATGTACGAGGTGCTGATCCAGCAGGCCACTGAGACAGAGCACCGCTACCCGCTGGCCCTGACGCAGGAGGAGCCGCTGCCGCCGGCGCCCCGGCTGCAGCAGTTCCCGCGCAACGAGCTGTACCAGTTCCGCGTCGAGGAAGAGAACCTGCTCCAGCGGTACGGCTGGATGAACCGCGAGGCGGGCATCGTGCATATACCGGTTGACGAGGCGATGCGGCTCACGATGGAGCGGGGCCTCCTGACGTCGGTGCCGCAGCAGGACGCGGCGGCGCGCCCGAGCACGCCCGGGCTGATGCCCGCCGACGCGAGCTCGGGCCGAACGATGGAGCGGAGGGGGCAGTAGCAATGCACAAGTCACAAGTCACAAGTCACAAGTCACAACGAGGCACGCGCACACTCGTGCGTTGTGCCTTGTGGTTTGTGACTTGTGCCTTGTGCCTTGGCGGCGAAGCCGCCGGGCAGCCCGGCTTTCCGAGCGGCTACGGCAACCGGCAGGCGCCGGGAACGGTCTCGACCGAGGTGCCGGCGCAGCTCCGGGAGGTGACGTTCAAGCAGCGCCTCAACGAGCAGTTGCCGCTCGACGCGGCGTTCCGGGACGAGAGCGGCCGGGCGGTGACGCTCGGCGAACTGTTCGGCCGCAGGCCGGTCGTGCTCGCGTTCGTCTACTACCAGTGCCCGATGCTCTGCTCGCAGGTGATGAACGGCCTGTCGAGCGCGACCAAGGCGCTCCCGTTCGGCGCGGGGAAAGACTTCGAGGTCGTGCTCATCAGCTTCGACCCTCGGGATACGCCGGAGGTCGCGGCGGCGAAGAAGCGCGAGCACCTGGGCAAATGGCCGGAAGGCGACGCGGCGGCCTGGCACCTGCTCACGGGCGACGAGGCGACCATCCGGCGCGTGACCGCCGCCGCGGGCTTCACCTACCGGTGGGACGAGCGGACGGGGCAGTTCGCCCATGTGAGCGGCATTCTGGTGGCGACCCCGGAGGGGCGGCTCGCGCGGTACTTCTACGGCGTCGAGTTCTCGCCGAAGGAGCTGCGGCTGGCGCTCGTCGACTCGGGCGAGGGGCGGGTCGGCACGCTCGTCGACGAGCTGTTGCTCTACTGTTTCCATTACGACCCCGAGAGTGGCCGGTATGGCCTGCTGGTGATGAATCTGGTCCGCCTGGGCGGCGTCCTCACCGTGCTGTTCATCGGCGCGTACATCGTGGTGACGCGCCTGCGCGAGTGGCACCTGCCCTTCGGCCGCCCGTGACGGAACCGATATGCTGTCTGGAATCCCGCTGTTCCCCGAGCAGGCCTCCACCCTCGCCCCCGAGGTGGACAACCTGTACTTCTTCGTCACGGCGGTGACGGCGTTCTTCGCGCTGCTCGTCGTCGTGTTCGTGGTGATCTTCGCGATCAAGTACCGCGATCCGACCGGCGAACGGGTGGGCGCGCCGATCACCGGGTCGATTCCACTCGAGCTTGGCTGGTCGATCATTCCGTTCTTCATTTCGATGGTGATGTTCGGGTGGGCCACGGTGGTGTTCTTCAACATCGTGCGGGCGCCCGATCAGACGCTGGAGATCTACTCGACGGGCAAGCAGTGGATGTGGCGCTTCCAGCACATCGAGGGGCAGAGCGAGATCAACGAGCTGCACGTGCCGATCGGCCGTCCGGTCAAGGTGATCTTTACCTCCGAGGACGTGCTGCACGCGCTCTACATCCCGGTGTTCCGCGTCAAGGCCGACGCGATCCCGGGGCGGTACAGCTCCATCTGGTTCACGCCGACGCGCGTCGGGGAGTACCACCTGTTCTGCGCCGAGTACTGCGGCACGAAACATTCGGGCATGATCGGGCGCGTGGTGGTCATGGAGCCGAACGACTATCAGGCCTGGCTGAGCGGCGGGGGCGGGCTGTCGATGCAGGCGCGCGGCGAGCAGCTCTTCCAGCAGCTCGGCTGCGCGAGCTGCCATCTGCCCGATGGCATGGGCCGCGGCCCGTCCCTGGCCGGGAAGTACGGCGCGCAGGAGACGCTCGCGAACGGCGCGACGGCGAACGTCGATGACACGTACATCCGGGAATCGGTTCTGACCCCGCAGATGCGGCTCGTCGCCGGGTACCAGCCGGTGATGCCGACCTTCCAGGGCCAGGTCAACGAGGAAGGACTGATGAGCCTGATCGAGTACATCAAGTCTTTACCGTCGACCGGGCAGCGCGCGGCCGCGCAGGCCGCCGCCCCGGGGCCGGCGGCCCCGGGCGGGCCGAGGTAGGAGCACCATGACGACCACCGTGCTGCCGCGCGTGAACTATCTCAACGTCAGGACGACCGTAGCGTCGTGGATGCTCACGAAGGACCACAAGCGCATCGGCGTGATGTACCTCGTCGTCGTGGCGCTCGCCTTTTTCCTGGGCAGCATCATGGCGGCCGGCGTCCGCATCGAGCTGACGACGCCCCAGGGCGACTTCGTGTCGGCCGACACCTACAACCGCATGTTCACCATGCACGCCGTGTTCATGGTGTTCTTCGTGCTGATCCCGGTTGTCCCCGCCATTCTCGGCAACTTCGCGATGCCGCTGATGATCGGTGCCAAGGACGTCGCGTTCCCGACGCTCAACCTGATGAGCTGGTACATCTTCGTGATCGGCTTCCTCTTCACCGTCGCAGCGATGGTGCTGGGCGGGGTCGACACCGGCTGGACCTTCTACACCCCGTACAGCTCCAACGCGTCCACGTCGAACGTGCTGCTGGCAGGGCTCGGCATCTTCATCACCGGATTCTCGTCGATTCTGACCGGCTTGAACTTCATGGTGACGATCCACCGGATGCGTGCGCCCGGCATGACGTGGTTCCGGCTGCCGCTCTTCGTGTGGGCGATCTATGCGACGAGCCTCGTGATGATCCTCGGCACGCCGGTGGTCGCGATCACGCTGTTCATGGTGGTGCTCGAGCGCGCGTTCGGCTTCGGGATCTTCGATCCGCGGCTCGGCGGCGACCCGGTACTCTTCCAGCACCTGTTCTGGTTCTACTCGCACCCGGCCGTCTACATCATGATCCTGCCGCCGATGGGCGTCATCAGCGAGGTGATCGCCTGCTTCTCGCGCAAGAACGTCTTCGGCTACTCGTTCGTCGCGTTCTCGAGCCTCGCGATCGCCGTGTTCGGGTTCCTGGTCTGGGCGCACCACCTGTTCGTCTCGGGCATCTCGCCCTACTCGGCGATGATCTTCTCGTTCCTGTCGTTTGCCGTCGCCATTCCGTCCGCGGTGAAGACGTTCAACTGGACAGCGACGCTGTACAAAGGGGCCATCTGGTGGCGGGCGCCGATCATGTGGGTGTTCGGCTTCCTCGGCCTGTTTCTGGTGGGCGGCCTGACCGGCCTCTTTCTCGCCTCGCTCGGCCTCGACGTCCACCTGCACGACACCTACTTCGTCGTCGCGCACTTCCACTACATCATGGTGGGCGGCGCGATCATGGGCTTCTTCGCCGGGCTGCACTACTGGTGGCCGAAGATGACGGGCCGGATGTACTCGAACAGCATGGCCATGCTGGCGGCGCTGCTCGTGTTCGTCGGGTTCAACCTGACGTTCTTTCCACAATTCATCCTCGGCTACCTCGGCATGCCGCGGCGCTATCACGTGTACCCGGAGGAGTTCCAGGTGCTGAACGTGCTGTCGTCGGCGGGCGCCTCGATCCTCGCGGTCGGCTACACGCTGATTGCACTCTACCTGGTGTACTCGCTCTTCCGGGGCGAGGAGGCCGGCGCGAACCCCTGGCTGGCGACGGGTCTGGAGTGGAAGACCGAGTCGCCGCCGTCGCCGCACAACTTCCCCGAGACGCCGATCGTGAACGAAGGCGCCTACGAGTATTCAAAGCGGGAGATCAAAGTTGCCTAACGGAATCGCCGCGCATGCCGATCCGCACGGCCACGCGCCCCACCCGGCGCTGCAGCACCACTTCCAGACGCTCGACCAGCAGCACGAGGCGGCGACGATCGGGATGTGGGTGTTTCTGGTCACGGAAGTGATGTTCTTCGGCGGCCTGCTGATGGCGTACCTGCTCTATCGCGTCTGGTATCCGGAGGCGTGGGCCGAAGGGAGCCTCGACCTCGACATCGCCCTCGGCGGCTTCAACACCGTCGTGCTGATCGCCAGCAGCCTGACGATGGCGCTGGCCGTGCGGTCGGCCCAGATCGGTGCGCAGCGGGCCACCGTCGGATGGCTGCTCGCGACAATGGCGCTCGGGCTGACGTTCCTCGGGGTCAAGGTCATCGAGTACAGCGAGAAATTCGCGCTCAATCATGTCCCCGGCGCAAATTTCGTGTACGAGGGCCCGCACGCGCGGCAAGTGGAGATCTTCTTCTCCCTCTACTTCGGGTTGACCGGCCTGCATGCGCTGCACATGGTGGTGGGCGTCAGCATCCTGTCGGTCATCACCTGGATGGCCTCGCGCGGCCGGTTCTCGCCCGAATGGAATACCCCGGTGGAGATCTCCGGCCTTTACTGGCACTTCGTCGACATCGTGTGGATCTTCCTGTTCCCGCTGCTCTACCTCGTGGACCGGGCGCATCAGTTCGCCTGAGACAGGGACCATGGCAGGCCACATCTCTCCGAAACGCGTCTACTACACCATCTTCGGTGCGCTCATGGTGCTGACGGCGACCACCCTCGCCGTCGCGTTCATCAACCTGGGCGCGCTCAACTTCCCAATCGCCCTGGGCATCGCCATCACGAAAGCGACGCTCGTCATCCTGTTCTTCATGCACCTGAAGTACAGCAGCCGTCTGACGAAGCTCGTGTGCGGCTCGGCGTTCTTCTTTCTGATCGTGCTCTTCGGGCTGACCCTGTCCGACTACCTCTCGCGCGGCTGGTCCACCGCCCCCGGCGGTTTCACGACGGGCGCCGGCACCCGCGTGACCATCGGCCCGGCGACCGCCGAGCCGGCAGAAGGCGCGCCGGAAGCGCCCGCGGGCGCCGAGTACTGAAGTCGGCTACAGCCGGACGCGCGGCGGCGATGGCCAGCAGGTAGAGCAGCTTCATCCCGCTCGTGCCGCCCTCCGGGCCGCTCCAGACGACAATCGACCGCGCGTTTCCCACCAGGCGGTCAGGCCGGCGACGGCGATCGCGCCAAGCAGGTGCCGAGGCCTGAACGGCGGACCCGACACCCTACACTAGGGATCACCTCTGATCTCCACCGGAGCAAAGACGCGACCGCCGGCGGTGCCTGAAGTGCCTCAGGTGCCCAAGGTGCCTCAAGTGCACCGTTGGCACCCCATGCACATCAGGCACTCCAGGCACCCCAGGCACCAGGCACAGTAAAGTAACGAAGATGCTCGGTCCGATCCGCTCCCTCCTGTTCGTTCCCGGCACGCGACAGGACCGGTTCGAGAAGGCGATGCACGCCGGCGCCGATGCGGTCGCGTTCGACCTCGAGGATGCCGTCGAGGCGGCGCACAAGGAACGGGCGCGCGCGCTCATTGCTGAGTTCTTCGCGAAGCCTGCATCGACTGCGGCGCTGCGCCTCGTCCGGTTCAACGCGGTGCACACGGAGCTCGGCGCGGCCGACCTCTCGTACTTCCGTGACGTGGAGGGGTACGACGGCATCCTGCTGCCGAAGGTGGAGACACCGGGGGTGCTCGAGACCGTCGCGCGTGTGTTCTCCGGCTGCGTGCCGCCCCGCCAGGCGCCCCCGCTGCTGCCGCTGCTCGAATCGCCGCGGGCGATTCTGCGGGCCGCCGACATCGCGGCGGCCGACGCGCCTGTTGCGGCGCTGCTCTTCGGCGCCGAGGATCTGACGGCGCAGTTCGCCGTGCCGCGGACGATCGAAGGAGAGGAGCTGATCGTCGCCCGCGGCCACGTGGTGCTCGCCGCCGCTGCGGTGGGCGCCGAGCCGATCGACGCAGTGTTCACGAACCTGGACGACGTGACCGCGCTGCGGCGCGACGCGGAGCGGGCGCGCGCGGTCGGCTTCCGGGGGAAGATGGCGATTCATCCGAAGCAGGTGCCCGTCATCAACGAGGTGTTCACGCCGTCGGCGGCCGAGATCGAGCGCGCCCGGCGCGTCGTCGAGGCGTTCGAGCGGGCGCGCGCGGCCGGCGAAGGCGTTACGCGAATGGATAGTCAGATGGTGGAACTGCCGGTGGTCGAACGCGCGCGCCGCACGCTCGCGCTGGCGGCCCGCTACGGCGCATCGTGAGCACGTCCTCCGCGGCGCCCCCGCTCGGCACCCCACCGCGCAAAGACCGCGCGGCGGGGGCCCCACTCGGCACCCCACCGCGCAAAGACCGCGCGGCGGGGGCCCCGCTGGAGGGCGTCACCGTCGTCACCCTGGAGCAGGCCGTGGCCGCGCCGTTTGCGACGCGCCAGCTGGCCGATCTCGGCGCGCGCGTCATCAAGATCGAGCGGCCCGACGGCGGCGACTTCGCGCGCGGGTACGACACGAGCGTCAGAGGACTGTCGGCGCATTTCGTGTGGCTGAACCGCTCGAAGGAGTCGCTGACGCTCGACCTGAAGCACGCCGCCGCCGCCGCCGTCCTCGCGCGGCTGCTCGCGCGCGCCGACGTGTTCGTACAGAACCTGGCGCCTGGCGCCGCCGACCGGCTGGGGCTCTCGGCGTCCGCGCTGCGCGCGCGGCATCCGCGCATGATCGTCTGCAACGTGTCGGGGTACGGCACGTCGGGGCCGTATGCGACCAAGAAGGCGTACGACCTGCTCGTCCAGAGCGAAACGGGCGTGGTGTCGATTACGGGCACGGAGGACGTGCCGTGCCGTGTCGGTATTTCAATTGCCGACATCGCAGCCGGCATGTATGCCTATTCCGCGGTACTGACCGCGCTCATCCGGCGGCAGGCGACCGGTGCCGGCATGACGATTGACCTGTCGCTGTTCGATGCGCTCGTCGAGTGGATGGGCTTTCCGCTGTATCACACGGCGTACACCGGCGAGGAACTGCGTCGCAGCGGCCCGAACCACATCTCCATTGCGCCGTACGGGCCGTTCCGCACCGCCGACGGCCATGTCTACCTCGCCATCCAGAACGCGCGGGAATGGGTCCGCTTCTGCAGCGAGGTGCTCGGCCGGTCCGGGATGCACAACGAGGAGCGGTTCCGGACCAACGAGCAGCGCGTGAGGCACCGCGATGGCCTGCGCACCGTGATCGAAGAGGTGTTTGGGGCGCTGCCGCTCGACGAGGTCGTGGCACGTCTTGAGGGGGCGCAGATTGCGTACGCCCGGATGAACTCCGTGCGCGAAGTGCTGGAGCACCCGCAGCTGGCGACGCGCGGCCGCTGGGCAGACATCGGGTCCGAAGCCGGCCCGCTGCGGGCGGTGAAGCCGCCGGTGGCGATCGAAGACGTCGAGCCCGTGATGGGCGACGTGCCGGCCCTCGGCCAGCACACCGGCGCCATCCTGCAGGAGCTCGGCTTCGACGGCGAGGACGTGGCGAAGTGGCGGAGGGAGGCGGTGATCTGATTCACCAGCCGCGAGCACGAAACCGGCCGTATTTTAGAGGAGGAGGCACCAGTAGATGGCGGTGAAGGAGGGCTGGACGGGGCGCGTGTTCGAGGACTTCCAGGTCGGCGACGTCTACGAGCATCCGCTCGGGCGGACGATCCTGGAGGCCGACAACATCTGGTTTTCCTGTCTGACGATGAACACGAACGCGATCCATTTCGACGGGGAGTATGCGAGCCGGACGCAGTTCGGGAAGCGGCTCGTCAATTCGTGCTTCACGCTCGCGCTCGTGACCGGCCAGTCGGTCATCGATCTCACCATCAACGGCGTGGCGAATCTCGGGTGGGACGAGGTGCGGCTGCCGAACCCGCTGTTCGAGGGCGACACCGTCTATTCCCGCAGCGAGGTGCTCGAGACGCGCGAATCGAAGACGAAGCCGTCAATCGGCATCGTCCGCGTGAAGACAACCGGCTACAACCAGCACGGCGTCACCGTCATCGAGTTCACGCGGGCGTTCATGGTGTACCGGCGCGGCCACGTGCCGCGCGTGCCGCGGGGAGCGCCAGCCGCGAATCCATAGCACATAGCCGGAGGCCTTGATTGGAATTCAGTCGGTGCGATCCGACTTATCTTGGGGGTGCGATCCCTTTCACGCTCGTCGGTGCGATCCCCGTTACCGTGATCGGTGCGATTCCTCTTACGCTGGTCGGTGCGGGTCCGTCCAGGATCGGTCGGTTGCAGAAGGGTCAGCCGGATTCCTTCATGCGGCAACAGTGCCGCATCGCAGCACGGATTCCGGACGGCCCCACCCAGATGGCTTTCCGTACCCTGGGAGCGCCGTCGGATGAACAGAGACGAAGGTCTTCTGACGCTTCTTGTTTCGGAACCGTCTCTTCGGGCCCGGCGCGGAACACCTGTGCCCGCCGCTCTGGAACTGATTGCTCCCTCGCTTGTGTAGAATGCGGCAGGACGAGATCCGCATCTAATACTGGGTGATGACCCGCACCGGTCCGGGGTCCGTCCATAAGACCCACGATGAAGTCCACCTTTCCCGTTGTTTCCGCGCAGATTCTCACCGGCGCGTGGCTCCTCGTCCGCTATGGGGAATGAATGATGCCATCGGACGAGGGGAAGGGGCCTGTGGGGTTCTCACACATTCAACTCAAGAATTGGAAGAATTTCGCAGTGAGCGAGGTCGAACTCGCGAATCGCGTTTTCTTGGTCGGTCCTAACGCGTCGGGGAAGTCCAATTTTCTTGACGCGTTCCGTTTCATGCGGGACCTTGCATCCCCCGGCGGTGGATTTCAGGAGGCCGTTCGACGACGGGGAGGTGTGAGTGCCATCCGGTCCCTCGCTGCTCGCCGCTACCCGGATATCGAGCTCCGTGTGCTCGCGCGTGCTCCACAGGGTTCCTCGCAGTGGGAATACCACGTCGGATTCAATCAGGACAAGCAGCGGCGTGCGCGCATCACAAGAGAGAGGGTTGTCAGGAATGGAGACACCTTACTCGAACGGCCCAATGACGATGACTTCCAGGATCCTGACCGACTGACGCAGACGCATCTCGAGCAGGTGAATGTCAATCGGGCTTTTCGCGAGCTGACTTCCTTTTTCGAGTCGATTCGATACCTCCACATCGTCCCGCAACTCGTGCGCGAACCGGATCGCTCGGTCGGACGGACGAACGACCCATTTGGTGGGGATTTCCTTGAACAGATTGCCAAGACGCGCGAGCAAGTCCGCGTGGCGCGACTGAAAAGAATCCGAGGTGCATTGCGCGTAGCAGTCCCGCAGCTCACGGAAATCGAACTATGGCGAGACGAACGCGGCACTCCACATCTGCGAGGCCGGTACGAGCACTGGCGGCCGCAAGGAGCTTGGCAGACGGAGGAACAATTCTCCGACGGTACCCTGCGGCTGATGGGCCTCCTGTGGGTCGCGATGGAAGGAGGTGGCCCGTTGCTGCTCGAGGAGCCCGAGCTTTCGCTTCACCCGGAAATCGTGAGATTCCTGCCGCAGATGTTTGCTCGCGTGCAGCGTCGCACCGGCAGGCAGATTGTCCTCAGCACTCACTCGCCTGACCTGCTAAGAGACGAGGGCATTGGACTGGACGAGGTGTTGCTGCTGCAACCCGGAGTGGAAGGGACGGAAATCACACCTGCCAAGGCGTTCGACGAGATTCGCGACCTCCTCGAAGGAGGGCTGACGCTGGCCGACGCTGTCATTCCCAAGACGCGCCCCGATAAGGCGGAGCAACTGACGTTGTTCGGCGATCTGTGACATGGCGACCGGCACGGTGATCTCCGCCGCCGCTGAAGGAATTGTGGATGAAGCTGTCGCGCGGACGGTCATCGCGCATGCGGGAGCGACTGTTGGCGACATCTATGGCAAGCAGGGCAAGGCGTACCTCCGGCAGAAAATCACCGGCTACAACAATGCCGCGCAAAGGTCGCCGTGGCTCGTTCTCGTGGACCTCAACCGCGAAGAGGAGTGTGCGCCTCCTCTCGTCAGCGCGTGGCTTCCACAGCCGGCGGCGCGTCTGTGCCTTCGCGTCGCCGTCCGCAAGATCGAGGCATGGTTGATGGCGGACAGCGAGCGTCTCGCCAGGTTCTTGGGTGTTTCCCGAACCAAGATTCCGACGAATCCTGAAGAACTGGAAGATCCGAAGACGGCCATGGTCAACCTGGCGCGTGTGTCCAGACGCGCAGCCATACGGCAGGACATGTCGCCGCGTGCGGGAAGTGGAAGGCCAGTCGGACCGGCGTATTCGTCGCGGTTAATCGAGTTTGCCTCGTCGTCCTGGCGGCCGAAGGTTGCTGCCGCACGGTCGCCGAGTCTGCGACGGGCAATCGACTGCTTGAAGCGACTGGCGGAAGCGCAGTGATTGTCACGAAGATACCAGCGAGCGGTAGACGATTGCCACGTATTGGCGTGTTGCCGCTGCAGATTTTGCACACGGCACCGACGCCAAGGGGCGCTCGCACCGACCCACGAAGGCAGATCGCACCAGCCGGCGAGCGGGATCGCACCGACTCAGAAAAAGATCCACGTCACGCCAGGATTGCGGGAATCGAGTTTGAACGACGCGACCACCGGCAGCGTTTTCAGGTGCCGGTGCAGCGCGGCGCGGATGCGGCCCGATCCCTTGCCGTGCACCACCTCGATCCGATCCGCGCCGCGCCGCAGGGCCAGGTCGATCTCGTCGGCGACGCGCGCGAGCGCCTGCTCGACGGTGAGGCCGTGGAGGTCCAGTCGCGGCGTTGGGGCGGGCGGGTCCCCATCGGTTGCCGCGGCTGCCGCTCGCACGTCACGTCGCGCGGCTTTCCTGCGAGGCTCAGGCGGTCCGCCTTCGCGTTGCCGCTTCGACGGGACAGGCGGCGCCAGGTCGCGTTCGCGGCATGCGACCGTGGTGTTTTCCACCTGTACCCGATAGTGCCCGCCGCGGCCGACCTCGACGACCACGCCTCGCTTGCGCCCGAGCGGCACCACGACGACGCTGCTGCCGACGGAGAACGGCATGGAAAATGAGTAATCTTATCCGGTGGCCCTGAGTGCGGCCTTCCGCGTCGCGGTCGTGCAGGCGGCGCCCGTCGCGTTCGAGGTGGCGCGCACGCTCGAGAAGGTGAGCGATCTCGCCGCCGACGTCAGGCGGCGCGGCGCGCGGCTGGCGCTCTTCCCGGAGGCGTTCGTGTCCGCGTACCCGCGCGGCCTCGACTTTGGCGCCACCGTGGGCGCGCGGACATCGGAAGGCCGGGAACAGTTCCGCCGCTACTGGGAGAGCGCCATCGACGTGCCGGGACCGCATGTCGACGCCCTGGCGCGCATGGCGCGGGCGAACGAGCTCTATCTCGTCATCGGAGTGGTCGAGCGCGAGGGCGGCACGCTGTACTGCACGGTGCTGTTCTTCGCGCCCGACGGCGCGTGGCTCGGCAAGCACCGGAAGCTGATGCCGACTGGCAGCGAGCGGCTCGTCTGGGGCTTTGGCGACGGCTCGACGATGCCCGTGCTCGACACGGAACTCGGCAAGATCGGGGCCGTGATCTGCTGGGAGAACTACATGCC
>JACPTI010000036.1 GCA_016192845.1 Acidobacteriota bacterium | reverse complement strand
TTCGTGCCGTGTGCAACGAACTGAACCTGACCAAGACCGTGTTTCCAGGCACGAGGCAGCGCCTCACGTTTGCCGTCGCGGAGTCGCCGGTCCGGTGAAAAAGCGGACAGTTTTCCGAGGGAGTATGTCAGGAGCTCTGGCGTCAGGAGGATGACATAAGGCTGGTTACGTGACGCCTTGTCATTCCATTCCTCTGTCTGATGCACTCGCCGCTTTCACGCCTGAATCCCATTCATCGCAAATCTCGAGTGGCACGATGATCGGCCGGGTGTTCATCTCCGCACGGCCAACTCCCTTCGGGACAGGCACTTCAGCGCAGACAGAATTGCCACGCGCAACCGGGCACATTCGCCGCACCGAACCGCCACCGTGGTGTCAGCCCCAAAACGCGTCGCAAAAGCCTGTCTCTCGGAGCGCGTCGGACGATTTTCGAGAGGCGGTCAGCGCGGGTCAAGTAGTTTCCGTCTGAAACCGCTTCGCCGGTCTCTGGCGAACCTGTAGGTGAGAAGCTGCTCGTCCTCGACGCGCATGCGCGCGGCGAGTCGACCGCAGATCCGGTGGTTCAAGCATAGGCGCACTTCGAACTTACTTTTCCACTTTCCACTTTCTACTTTCTACTTGGTGAACCGGATTACCTCTTGCCCGTCCGGCCCATGTATCCGCGGCCCATGCCGCTCGTGTTGAACGACATGACAACCCCGCCCTGCCGGTCGAGGCCGACGAGGCCGCCGACGCCGCCGCTGCCGCCGGCGCGCGCCAGCGCACGCTGCAGCTGCTCCCACCGGAAATCCGTGTGGAAGTACGTCTCCGGGACGAACTCGATGCCGCCCTGCATCCGCCCAAACGCCTCCGCGCCGTCGCCGACCAGCAGGACGTGCGCCGACCGCTCCATCACCAGCCGCGCGAGGCGAACCGGGTTCTTCACCCGCCGCACCGCCGCCACGGCACCGGCCGTCATCGTCCGGCCGTCCATGATCGCGGCATCGAGCTCGTG
This sequence comes from Acidobacteriota bacterium, assembly GCA_016192845.1. Taxonomy (GTDB): domain Bacteria; phylum Acidobacteriota; class Vicinamibacteria; order Vicinamibacterales; family UBA2999; genus MELF01. Next base: position 9,351 of record JACPTI010000036.1, on the reverse strand, counting down.
GGTCGCGTCACGGGTGAAGACCGCGCCCCGTCCGGCGTTGCAGTGCGGCGAGTCCTCGAGCACGACGACCGCGGCCTCCACGGCCTCGACGCTCGACCCGCCTGACGCGAGGATCTCGTGCCCGGCAGTCAGCGCGGCGCTCATCGCCGCCCGCATCTCGGCCTGCCGGTCGCCGAGGCTCTCCAGTGTGAACCGGCTGGCGCCGGTATGAATGACGATGCCCCACCGCCGCGGCACGCCGTGCCCTAGGGCAGGATCGCCACGGCGCGCAGCGGCGCGCCGCTCCCGCCGCCGATCTTCATCGGCAGCGCCACGATCAGGGCGCCGCGCGGCGGCAGGCGCTCGAGCGCGGCGAGATTTTCGAACGCCGGGACGTTCCGTTCGAAGAGCGCCCGATGCGATTCGTACAGCGTCGACTGGCCGTAGTCGATGCTCGCCGTGTCGATCCCGATCGCCTTGATCGGGCGGTTCACCACCAGCCAGCGCGCCGCGTCCGGATGAAGCCCCGGAAAATGCAGATTGCGGACGGCCTGCGGACCGCGCTCCGCAGTCCCCAGATACTGCGCAGTGTCCGGCCACCGGCGCGAGAAGCCGGTGCGAATGAGCAGTACGGCGTCGAGCGGGATCTGGCCCTGTTCCCGCTCCACGCGGAGCAGGTCGTCGACGGTCACCTGGTAGTCGCGGTCGCGTTCGGCCTGCGCGACGACGTCGACGACGACGGCGGGGCCGACGAAGCGCTCGAGTGGAATCTCGTCGACCGTCTGGGCGCCGCGGGCAAAATGCACGGGCGCATCGAGGTGCGTGCCGCCATGCTCGGCGGCAAAGAAGTTGTTGGCGGCGTAGTAGAACCCCTCCGGCGTCACGCCGTCGAACGTCTTCTCGAGGCGAAAGCGCTCGGACGTGGGCCAGACGATCGTCTGCGCGTCGTAGGGGTGCGACAGGTCGACCAGCTCACCCTGCAGGAGGAGCTGAACGACTACCGCCTGAAAGGCGGTAGACTCCGCGCGCGACTGAAAGTCGCCCCGCGCGCGGGTGTCGCAGCCCGACGCGGTAGTCGTTCATAGGCGCGCGCCACGGCGCGCGCATCGCTAGTCCCACGTGCTCGTTAGACCTGGCACGTGGGACTAAAAGCCTTAAGAGATTTCGTGTCCTTCGTGATCTTCGTGGCTTCGTGGTTTATCCCGAGCTCCCCAAATCGCCGATCCGGACTTAGCGTCGTGTTTCCTGCGTCGCGTCGTCGCCCGTGCAGACAAACCCGCCGATCTCCGACCGCGGCGTGTGGCAGGGCGGCGCCTCGGCCGCGGGCAGATCGAGCGAATAGAACACGCGGAAGGTGTCGCCGGACTTGCCGTTGAAGTCGTACACGATGATCGGGTCGCGCCGCATCGTGTCGCCGAACGCCATCCCGTAGTTCATCGAGACGGCAGCTGCGGGATACTGCACCGGACGCACGCCCGTCAGCGGCTCGAAGCGGCTGTTCCGCACGACCGCCTTCTTGACTGGCGCCATTGTCGTCGGCGGCGTATACGCCGTCGCCACGGCCACGCCGACGTAGTTGCGGAAATAGCTGTTCTCGACCGTCGCCACCCCGTCGCCGCGCCCGGGCTCGGTCGTGGCGTGCGGGAAGAACGGGCTCGCTACGCCGACGCGCAGCCCCTGGATGTCGGCGTTCCGGACGGTGACGCTCTTGGCGGCGTAGTTCGAGAACCAGACGCCGGTTGGCGTCTCGATCTGGTCCGTCAGGATAGCCGCGTCGCCGCGGACCGTGATCCGATCGATCGTCAGGCGGTCGGCCGGGAACGCCGTCACCGCGTCGCGCGATGCGTGCCAGACGCGGAGGTTGTTCAGCGTCCCGTTCCAGCCGATGGCGACACCCGTCTGGATGGCCCCGTACGCCTCGTTGCCGGTGAACTCGAGCAGCGGTGTGTCGACCGCATCGATCAGCCTGTACTCGCCGTTCACGGTGGTGTCGGCGCCTCTGAAGGCGGGCACCCGCACTTCCTCGATCGCCCCGGCGGCGATGCCGTAGCCGAAGACGTCGACGTTGGCGGCAACGTTGTTGCGCAGGATGTTGTTCGGGCCGCGCAGCCAGAAGCCGGCGCCCTCGCCGCCCGGATCGTTGGTGGCGCCGCCGTAGCCGCTGCGCGGCGCGAACTCGCCCGACCCTTCGGACCGCATCGCGAAATTGCGCTCGAACACGTTGTGGCTCTCGTTGCCGTCCTCGGTGACGATCGCCGCGCCGCGCGAGTTGTAGACGACGTTGTCCTGGATCAGGCCGTAGTGGCTGTTGTGGATCGTGATGCCCCACTTCGAGGCGTCGTCCACGGCGTTGCCGATGAGCGTGAACTGGTAGCCCTCGCCCTGCGGCCGCCGCGGACCGAACGCGTGGTGAAAGTGGATCGAGTAGCGTCCGATCTGGTTCGTGCCCACGCGGCGGACCGTGCCGTCCGGATTGAACTCCGCGTTGTTGAGGACGCCCATCTTGGTGCGGCCGAGACCCTTGAAGAGCGCGTAGCGGATGTCGACGTCCGGGTGTCTGACGAAGATCACATGGCCCCGCGTCCCCGCGGGATTTGCCGAGCGGATAATCACGTTGCGGCTGAGATTGCCGACGTGCGGCAGGAACTCCACGGCGGCGGCGCTGCGCGCCCCGCGGTGGTTGAACGCGAGCGGTGACGCAAGCGTAATCGTGTCGCCGGAGACGGCCGCCACCGGCAGCTCCTCCCACTGCCGGACGTACTCGGTGCCGCGCTCGCCGCGTTTGAGCTGGCGCGTGTCGGGCACCACGAGCTTGTCGCCGGCCGTCCAGCCGGACACGGCCTGTTCGAGCCGTACGGTCGTCTGGCCGGCGAGCGGCTCGGCGACCACACGGCTGAAGGTCGGCGTCTTGACGGCGCCGTGCATCCGGACGGTGCCCAGGCCGATGATCCCGTGGGTCAGCTGCTCCGGATCGCGGCTCGTGTCGATCGGCTGGTCGGGAATCACGATCTCCGCCGTCACGTCGGCAGCCACCGGCGCCTCGACGGTCCCGATCTCCAGACGGCCGGTCTCCAGCACGGTGATCGTCCCCACCGTCAGGCGCGTGTTGCCGCTCGTCCGGAAGGTCAGCGCGCCTTCCACATCGATGCAGGCGACCGGCGCGTCGCTCACGGCGTCGTAGGTGACGCGCGTGCCCGGTCTGATGTGAACCCGGTCGCCGGCGGCGGGCACGCGCCCGGTCGACCACGTGGCCGCGTTCGACCACGCGCCGTCGGCGACCGCGGTCACGGTCGGGGCGCACATCCGCGGGATGCCGTGCGCAATGCCGCTTGCCGGCGGGATGTGCGCGTGGTCCTGGGCCCTGGCCGTGCCGAACGAAGCGACGAGCGCGGCCGCGACGATCATGAATCCGGAACGTGTCATGACGCCCCCTCTCACGGTTTCCGCCGACCGACGGCCAGCGCCGCCAGCGACGCGCCCGCGACGATGCCGCAGACGAGCAGCGCGATCGTGTCGATCGGGCGGAAACCCTGCGAAAACGTGACGATGCCCGCCAGCGCGACCAGCAGCAGGATGATCGGGACCGTACGCCGTTTAGCCACGCAGCGGTGCGGAGGTAGTGTAAATCAGATCGGGGCTCAGGCGGAGTTAGAACAGCGCCCAGGGGTACAGCGGATAGGCGTACGCATCGCTGGCGTACGGACGGCTCGTCGTTCCCACCTTGGACGCGGCTTCGTCGTGCTGGGCCGCCGGCCAGCGGTGTCCGCGCGAATCGGCCCACGTCGGCGTGTCGAGTACCGGTGTGTAGAACTTCTCCAGAATCCGGTTCTCACGCCAGGCGGCGGCCACATCGCCGGCGTTCCAGGCCCGATTGCGCTGCTGCACGTGCCAGAGCGCTTCGGTCAGGTAGTGGTCCTCACGCCACAGCATCCTCTGCACGGCGGGCGGGTCCGTCCGCCAGCGCTCCGCGCGATCGCGCGACGCGCGCTGCAGCTCCGCGGCCGTGTAGCGCGACCGGAACGAGCCGATTTCCGGATCGCCCACGTCGTAGCCGACGTGGACCGTGTAGAAGAACAGCGCGAACACTACGAGGGTGGCCGCCGTCCAGCGTGCGACCGCGGCACGCGACGGGCGATCGAGCCCCAGCCGGACGCGCGCTGGCGGCTCGAGCGCGGCGGCGACGAGCAGGCCGGCGGCCATGGCGACGCTGTTCAGCAGCACGTCCCGCGCTTCACCCGCCCTGATCGGGATGAACCACTGGAACCACTCGTCGAGGCTGCCGGCGATGGTGCCCGCGGCAAGCGGCAGGATGACATTCGACCAGTCGCCGGCGGGACGCCACGCGCGATAGAAGAGGACCGCCAGCACGCCGTACTCGACAAAGTGGAAGCTCTCAGCGAACGTGAGCGCCGTGAATAGGATGTATCCGGCGCCAAGGCCGAACCCGAGCACGAGGAGCCCGTAGCGGAGGATCCGCCGCTCGCAGATGTGCCAGAGCGCGAAGAGCAGGACGAGCGCGGCCGGGACCGCGGTTGCGGCGACGCCGAGTGGCCGGGACCGGGCCGGCCAGCGAACGCTGACCTCGGCGAACAGCTGCTGCGCGAACGGGGCGGAGAGAATGACGGCCGCCGCGGCAGCGGCGGCAACGGCAAACCGGCTCCGGATCATCGGTCCTGGAGTGTCACCCGGCTAGGTGGGCGCGCGATCCAGCCATTTCTCGACAGCCGGCGACGTATACGCGGAAAGCCTGTCCAGGAGCGGCTCCGGAGCGCTGGCGACGGCGATCATCCCGGTGTGTTCCCGCCTGACGAACCCCTCGTCCACGGCATGGGCGACGAACGCCAGCAGCGGGTCGAAGTACCCGCGCACGTTGAGCAGACCGCACGGCTTGCGGTGCAGCCCGAGCTGGCTCCACGTCAGCATCTCGAAAAACTCCTCCCACGTCCCCCAGCCGCCCGGCAGTGCGATGAAGGCGTCCGCCAGGTCGGCCATCCTCGCCTTGCGCTCGTGCATCGACGAGACGACGCACAGATCGGTCAGGCCATCGTGGGCGATCTCTTTCGCCACCATCGCCGCCGGGATGACGCCGGTGACCTCACCGCCGGCGGCCAGCACCGCGTCGGCGACGGCACCCATCAGACCGACGCGAGCCCCGCCATAGACCAGCCCAATCTCACGGGCGGCCAGCGCACGGCCGAGCTCCGCGGCGAGCGTCCGGTATTCCGGACGGGAGCCGCTGCTGGATCCTGCGAAGACACAGACGCGCTTCATGGAAGACGGCAGTGCGGCGGCAGCATCCGCTCGCTCAGCCACTGGCGGACGAAGTCGACCGCTGCGGGATCGCAGTGCTGCCCGTCGATGATCGCGGGGCCGAACGCGCCTCCACCCAGGGCGTATTGAAATCCAATCGCGAGACCGCCGAGCGCGACCGATCCGATGGCGGCACCGCCCGCAGAGATCCCGAGTCCGGCCGCCGGGCCGCCGAGCGCCAGCGCCAGACCGACGGACGCGCCCCCAAGGGAGATCACGCCGAGCGCAAGGCCGGCAATAGCGACCCCGCCCACGGCGATGTTCCCGATCGCGATAATCCCCCTGGCGACTCTCGGCCGCATCGTCACCGGGTCTACCCCCCTGCAGATGTGAATCAGGGGCCAGCCGCCGATGCTGGCAGCCGAGCGGTACTCGAATCCGTGCACGCGCCGCTGCTCGATGCACGTACGGCACACGATCCGCGGCGCGTCGCGGCCGACGCAGTCGCGGCAGACCGCCTTCTGGCACACCGCACAGATGCCGACGGCCGCGGCGCGCTCGTGCAGAAAGCAGTTCATGGACTCGTCGTCTCCGCCGCCTCAGACGACCGGCGTGGTCGGCCGTCGCCGCAGGGCGAGATTGGCAATCCCGCCGATGGCGCCCACCGCGAGGGCCCCCCAGATCACTGCCGGCGTCCATGCGGAACTGAGGGCGAGCAGCGCGTCGAGCGAGTAGCGCCCCGGTCCACCGAGCGCCAGCCCGACAGCGGCTGTGCCGTAGAGCAGCGGCAGCTCGATGCCATTGGAGCTGGCGAACAGTCCGTTCTGCCAGTGCACACTCATCGCGGCGACAACCATGACCGCGAGGAGGATGGCCGGGCCGACCGGCCCCATCAACCCGAGCGCAATCAGCAGGCCGCTGAGCAACTCCCCGAGCGCCGCCGCCGTCGCGAACAGGCGCCCCGGCTGGAAGCCGAGTTGCCCGAAGAACTCGCCCGTCGCCTCCAGACCGTAGCCGCCGAACCACCCGAAGAGCTTCTGCGCGCCGTGCGCGGCGATCAGGAGCCCCACCACCAGCCTCGCGATGAACAGCCCGATATCGAGCGTCGAAGTGTCGGCGATGTTTGATGGGACCATGACCTCCCTCCCGCTCAAAGAGACCGACTCTTCCGATTGGCCCGCGGCCGGCCGCGGGCGCTACTTCAGCGCGTAGACCTCGTACCTGACGGCCGTGCCGGCGCGCTCGCCGACGCTCACCGCCTGGAGCCGCGTGAGCCACGTGTAACGCGGATCGCCCGTCTCGAAGAGCGGCGCCGCCCGGAGCTTGGCCCCGGTGGAGGTCGTCTCGCCGACGCCGTTGTACGTCACCAGGATGAGTGCGCCGTCGTCGGTGCGCATCGTAAAGCGCACGTCCAGCTTGTAGCTGCCGTCGGCACGGTTCGTGATCCAGTCGCCGGCCGGCCCCTGCACGGTCGCCTTGAGGCGCGGCCCCTCGAACCGGCCGCCGGTGATCTGCACGATCGTCCGCGTCCCCTGCGGGCCGTTCTCGACAACGGTGCGGGTGCCGGTCTCGACGCGCAGCGTGCCGAGGTATTCCATGGCGGGAGCGCCTGGTCCTTCACCCGCCTGCGTGAACGCGGACGACCCAGATGCGATGACTCCCAGGCCAACGAGCAACGCGGTTGCAATGCGCACGGCTGTGCCTCCATTGACGATTTGTGATTTGCGATTTGCGATTTGCGAGTCAATCACAAATCACGAATCACAAATCACAAATCACGATTGACGCCCGTTCAGTTCGTCGGGGTTGCGCCGGCGCGCGACGTCCCTTTCAGGAGCTCGTACACTTGTGCGATGTGCACCGTCCGGTGCGTATCCCACCGCTCGAAGCCCTTGTAGGCGTCGAGCGTGAGGGTCTTCTGGATGTCCGCCAGGCTGCGGCCCGCCCCGATGCCCGCGGCCACGCCGGTCGACAGCTCCTCGAGATACTGCAGCGACTGGGCGGCATCCTTCTTCGTCCCCATCAGTGCGTGGCCGGTCGCCGCGTGGTCGAAGTCGAGCGCGAGGATCGTCCGCAGGGCGTCGATATACGCGCCCACGGTCGGCGTGATGTTCTGCGGCAGACGCTTGATCTGCATCACGTCGGCGCTGAACGCCGTGCGCTCGTCCGGGAAGTAGATCACGCTCCCGTCGTCGGTGTGCGCGGTGCCGAGGTGCGCCATCATGACGCGCTTGCCGCCGAGCGTCACCGTGTGCCGATCGCGGTAGGTCGTGCCGGGAGGATACACATCGTTGACCGATCCGCGAATCAGCTCGTTGGCGGTGAGGAGGCCGTCCCGGTTCTGATCGAACAGATCGAAGCGCTGCGCCACGGCGCCGGCCGCCTCACTCCGTTCGATGACGCCGTTGCGGTTGGCGTCCATCTTGGCCGCATCCGCCGGCAGCGGCGGCGTCCCCGGTTGCGCCGCCAACCTCGCCCGCATGTTCACATGGCCGACGAACTCGGCCGTGTCGGCGAACACGACGCCGCCGGACGCATGGTCCCAATCACTGTGCGTGTACAGGACGTAGCGCACGGGCTGCTTGAATCGCGTGGCGAACTCCGCCTTGAGCCACCGCGAGAAGTCGCGGTTGATCGGGTCCGACATGATGATGCCCTCGGGCGTCACCAGGAACACCGTGTAGTGGTTGTCGTTCTGCGCCCGGTAGAGCTGGCCGGTGATGTTGACGATGCCGCGGGCCGGCGGTTTCTGTTGCGCCAGCGCGGTCGTCGCAACGCTTGCGAAGACGAAGGTGACGATCAGGAGAGAAGTCAGGCTTTTCCTCATAATGATCTCCTTGCGGCGCATAGCCTACTCCAAGGCGCCATACGGTTGCTATTTGACCCTGCCGCGGAACCCTTGTGCCAGCATCCGGATGCGCAGCAGCGTACCGCCGCCGGCAACGTACAGCGTTCGCTTGTCGGGACCGCCGAACGTCAGATTCTGGCAGCGTCGTGTGACGCACCAGACCGGGATGACCCCAAGGTGCCGGCCGCCCGGGCTCACCGCCTCGACACCCGCTTCGGTGAGGGCATACAGGCGGCCTTCATCGTCAATGGTGAGGCCGTCGGCGTTGGAAACGGGCGGTTGATCTGCCGCGATGGAGCGGTCGCGGCCGACGTAGGTGGCGAACACGCGGCGGTTGGCGAGCCGGCTGTCTGGACCGACGTCGAACGCGTAGACATGAATGCCGCCCGTATCGTTGACGTAGAGGGTCTTTTCGTCGCGGCTCAACATCAGGCCGTTCGGCCGTGCGATATCGTCGGCCACGCGAATCGGCGTGCCGCCGGGCGGCACGTAGTAAACGGCGGGCTCGAGCGTGCCCGGCGGCGTGGGCCTGGGTCCGAGATCGGTGAAGTACACGCCGCCGGCCCGATCGGAGACGATGTCGTTCGGCCGGCCGAACGGCTTCCCCCCGAAGCCGTCGGCGATCACCATCTCCTTGCCCGGCGGCCAGATGACGCGGGGACCGGCGAATCCCGGTTGCGTCTGCAGCGAGATCAGTCGGCCCTGCCGGTCGAACGTCATCCCGAGCGGGCCGTGCAGGCCGCCGACGAACGTGGACACCTGGTCGTCGTCGCCGAGCCGCACGACGCGATTGGCCTGCGATTCGGAGAAGACGAGTCCGATGTTCGGCAGCCAGAGGGGATCATCGGCCGATCGCAGGCCGCGTACGACGATCTCGGGGATCGTCCCGCCCTTGATGACCCCCGGGATGTCCGGGGCGGGCTGCAGGACGACGGTGTTGGGGGCTTGCTGCGCCGAGGCTGTCGACGAGACGCTCATGCAGCCGACAACCGCAGCCACGACGATCGGACCCATGAGTTCGTACCGGCTCATACCGCGCTCCTTCGGATCGGCTGGAAGATCAAGCGACACGCCCGCTGGCGGTCACGATACCATCGCCGGCGGTCGGGCGCGGCGCCTGGACCGCTATACGGCTCCAAACGAGAATTTTGTACCCGCTGTGACAAGCCGTATAGCGGTCCTAGGCGCGCGAAGCGCGCCAAGCAGATGCTGGCCAACCAGCCAAGGGCTTGCATCTTCTCCCTCACGAGTACGGGATATCAAGGGCGAAGCCC
>JACPTI010000039.1:17629-22858 GCA_016192845.1 Acidobacteriota bacterium | reverse complement strand
GCGCTACGTCGGCACCTTCAGCGGGATCTATCAGGGAGAGCCGCGCAGCGTGCGGTTCTCGGTTCGTGACGGCCGGCTGTTCGCCGGTGCCGAGCCGCTGGTGGCGCAGTCGGAGACGCTGTTCGTCAGCGGGCTGGGCTACAAGTTCGAGGTCGACGACAAGGGCGTGGCCACACACGTGACGGAGATCCACATCTCGGGCGGCTACCGCTACGCGCGCGAGCGCTGATCGCTGAACGACACGCGAAATAATTCACAGGCGGCCGCAGGCGGCAGATCCCGTCCACCGCAGACCCGGCGTGTTACCATCCCGCGTCAGCTGAGGCGTCTATGAAGGTGCTTCTCACCGCTCTTTCTCTGATCGTTCTGATCGCGCTCGTCGCGGGCCCGGGGCCAGCAGAAGCGCAGTGGCTGGATCGTCACACCCCTGGCGTTCCGCGCACGCTCGACGGCAAGCCGAACCTCACGGCACCGGCGCCGCGCGGGCCCGACGGGAAGCCTGATTTGACAGGGATATGGAACGGGCCGGCGCCCGCCACCTCCCGTCCCGATCCTGCCGACTTGCAGGCGTGGGTCAACGACCTCGCCCGCCAGCGTCAACTGGAGTACCACAGGACACGCCCCTATTACCAGTGTCTGCCGAGCGGGCCCGAAGCTGAGCGGTTTGGCGGCTGGAAGCGCATCCTTCAGACGCCGGCTGCCATCGCGATTCTGAACGACGACCTCACCTATCGCGTGATCCACACGGACGGCCGCGAGCTGGAAGCCGACCCCGCACCCAGCTGGATGGGATACTCGGTCGGGCGCTGGGAGGGCAACACGCTGGTCGTCGAGAGCACTGGATTCAACGACAAGACGTGGACAAGCCGTTATGGGGTCTCGCATTCGGAGAAGCTGCGGATCACAGAACGCTACCGGCGCACCGACTTCGGCCACCTGCAGGTGGAGGTGACCTATACCGACCCTGGCGCGTACGTGAAGCCGTGGGGCTTTACGGTGAACTTGGCGCTGGCGGCCGATACGGAGATGCTCGAGGCGGTCTGCGAACGCACCAGCGAGCAGTGGGCGGGCAGCCTCTCGGACGCCGCCAGTCAGGCCGTCTCCGTGCCGCCCGAGGTGTTGGCGCGGTACGTCGGCGTCTACAGCGGGATATACGGAGGAAGAAAGCGGACGGTCGAAGTGTCGCTCTCCGGCGGCCAGTTGATCGCCAGGATCGTCGGCGCCAGCGTTGACGGGGGCCTCGGCGCCGCCGGCCTCGACGAGGGGGCGGCGCGGCCGCTGGTGCCGCAATCGCAGACGCTGTTCGAAGGCCTCGGACTCGGTTACCAGTTCATTGTCGACGACAAGGGCGTGGCGACCGACATCGTCGAAATTCACGTGTCGGGAAACTATCGCTTCACGCGCCAGCGCTGACCGTTTCGGAGGCCTCATGAGAGCGGCTATTTTCGTTACTGCACTCCTCGTCTTCATCTCGCCTGCCGCGGCTGATCCGCTCACCTGTAATCTCGGCGAGTACCGCCAGACGCCAGGGCTGACTGCCGCGTCCGCCGGTGACGTGCTGACCGTCACGTGGGACGGCGACGCCGGGCAGCAGGCGCGGCTGCGCCTTGGCCTCGTCTCCGGCGCGCCGACGATCCAGGAGATCGCGGTCCGCGCGCGCGGCGACTGGCAGATCGTCGCCGCCGGCCTGACGCCCGAGTACCGCGTCGTCACCGGCCTGCGGCGCGTGACCGAGCAGCAGCTCCAGCCGCTGCGCCAGCTCAAGGTCGAGCTGACGCAGACGCTGATCGATCAGATTAAGTGGGACGCGTTCTGGGACGCCCCGCTCAACCTCGAGCCGATCGAAAACACCCGCACGAACGCGATTCCCCCGATCAAAGGAATCGGCAATCAGCCGGGTCTGCCGCGTCAGCCCGAGGAGATCGCCCGCGCCGAGGCGCGGTACGCGGTTCGCGGGTGCGCGGTGAGAACGAACGGCGCTCGCCTCGAAATCAGCTTCGACGGCGTGCAGCTCGGCGTCTTCGAGGGGCGCCTGCAGTACACGGTCTACAAGGGGACCAACCTCATCGAGCAGGAGGTCGTCGCGAAGACCGAGCGCGACTCGGTGGCCTACAAGTACGAGGCGGGGCTCAGGGGTTTCCGGATCGATCAGGCGTCGCGCGTCGCGTGGCGCGACGCCGCCGGCAACTGGCAGCAGTACCGGCTCGGCGGCGCGCCCAACGCGGGCATCGTACCGCTTCGCGCGCAGAACCGGCTGGTGATTGCCGAGACTGCGGGCGGATCGATTGCGGCGTTCCCGCCGCCCCACAACTTCTTCTGGTCGCGCGAGGTGTCGTTCAACCAGGGGTACGTGTGGTATCGGAAGGACAGCGCGTCGGCGTACGCCGTCGGCGTGCGGCAGCCCGACGCGGAATCGCACCCCGAGGAGATGGGGCGCGGCGAGGAGGACACGCGGCAGAACTTCGCGCTCCGGAGCGCACGCCCCGGCACGTGGCAGCGGATGCCGCTGTACCTCTACGTAAGTGCCGCGCCCGCGGAGGCGGCGGCACGCGGCGCGCTCGCCTTCACGCGCGAGGACCGCTTCAAGCCGCTCCCCGGCTATCAGGTGATGGCGACGCACTTCCACAGCGCGATGGTCGGGCGGCTGCGGCGGATGGGCGCGCTCGACATGCGCCTGCACGACTTCGACGTCGTCCGGGCGGCCGGTGTGAACGTCTTCGCGCCGATCGACGGCAGCGGCCTGGGCTTCGGCCAGCCGCGCGAGGATCGGCTGAAGACGCTTGCCGACTACTACGAGGCGGCGCGCCGGCACTCGGACCGCAACTTCCTCATCATGCCGAACGAGGAGGGCGCCGCCGGCGGGCTTGGCGGCCACAACGACCTGCTCATCTCTCGGCCGCTCTTCTGGCTGCCGGGGCGCACCGCCGGGCAGCCGTTCGTCGAGGAGCACCCGACCTACGGGAAGGTCTACCGGATCGGCGGGCCTGCCGACATGATGGAAATGGCGCGCCGCGAGAACCTGCTGATCTACATGCCGCATCCGCGATCGAAGGGGTCAACCGGCTATCCAGACGCGATCCGGAACCGCGACTACTTCCTCGACGAGCACTACCGTGGCATCGGCGTGCGCTGGGGCATGGGGCTCGATGGATCCGAGCAGCGGCTCTGCGAGATCCGCTGCCAGGCGCTGTGGGACGAGATGAACAACTGGATCGCCGACACCCCGGCGCCGCTCAAGTTCATCCAGGCGATCACGGAGACCTACGAGCAGGGGCCGGGTGACGACTTCTACGCCAACAGCCCGGTCAATTACGTGAAGCTTGACGCCGTGCCGACCGACGGCAACTGGAACCCGATCATCAATGCGATGAAGCGCGGCGACTACTTCTGGACCTCGGGCGAGGTGCTCATTCCGAGCTACGCGGTCCAGGGGACCGGCGCGAAGCGGACGATCGTCGCCGAGGTGGAGTGGACCTTCCCGCTCGAGTTCGTCGAGGTCGTCTGGGGCGACGGCACGACGGTCGATCGGCAGATCATCTCCGCGACCGACCTCGGGCCGCTCGGGCGCAAGCGCTTCGAGATTCCCTTCGACGCGGCCGGGAAGACGTGGGTGCGCTTTGCTGCGTGGGACACTGCCGGCAACGGCGCAATGGTGCAGCCCGTGAGGCTCGCCGTGCCGCCGACCTCCACTCGCTGATCACTTGAGGCCCGGGCTTCGTTTGAGGACCAGTTCAAGTGGCAGGCAGCTTTCCCGTGGGAACAGGAGGACAGCATGGCTGGGGTAACTGAGATTGCTCCCGATGTGTATCGGATTTCGGTCTACGCCACCTGGGCGGATCTCCAGTTCAATCATTTTCTCGTGAAAGATGATGAGCCCCTGCTTTTCCATACCGGGCTTCGAGGCATGTTTGCGGATGTGCGCGAGGCCGTATCACAGCTCATCGACCCTTCGCGGCTGCGCGTGATCAGTTTCAGCCATTTTGAGTCGGATGAATGTGGAGCCCTTCAGGAATGGCTCGCCGTGGCGCCGCGCGCCGAGGTAGTTTGCAGCGATTTGGGCGCGATGGTGAGTGTGAACGATTTCATCGGCCGGCCGGCGCGTGGATTGGCAGACGGGGGCACTTTTTCCACCGGCAAGTACCGGTTCCGCTTCTGTCGCACGCCACACCTGCCGCACGGCTGGGACGCCGGCGTGCTGTTCGAGGAAACGCAGCAAACGCTGCTCTGCTCGGACCTTTTCCACCAGAACGGAGACGTTGAGCCTCTCACCGAATCGGACGTGGTCGGGCGGTCGCAGCAGTCGATGCGGGATTATCAGGCCGGACTCCTCGCGGAGTATGTGCCCTACACGCCGCTCACCGCGCGGAACCTCACGAAGCTGGCCGAGCTGAAGCCCCGGACTCTCGCCATCATGCACGGTTCGAGCTTTAGAGGCGACGGCGCGCGAGCTTTGCACGACTTGAATGCGGCGCTTCGGGAAGTGTTCGGCCGGATGGGAACGGCCGTGTAACATCGCGTCTCTGGACTTCTCCGTCAAAAAGACGCGGCGAGTGAAACGCTCGGTCAGAGCCTCGCGTTGACGTATGCGACGACGGCGTGCCTTCGTCGCCTAAGCTAACTGGTCGAGATCCCCAGCGCCGCGAGCCTCGCCCGCCCGCACTCGATCATGATGTCCATCCACCGCGCGAACCGCTCGGGCCCGTAGAGGTACGGGTTCGGCCCGGTCGGGTTCTTCCGGATCGTCTCCAGGAACAGCAGGTCGTCCTGCAGGCCGTTGGCGTGCATGTTGAGCGACGCCTCGGCCTTCATCGGCTTGGCGAACCTGGTGAACACCTGTTCGAACTGCAGGAGCGACTCGCGCGTCGGCATCTGCGTGGCGCCCAGCACCATCACCGTGTGCGGCGTGCCGCGCCACCGCACCGGCACGATCGTGCCCATCGTACCGGGCGTGTGCCCGGGAATGTGCACGAGCGTGACCGTCGTGTCGCCGAGCGTGATCTTCTGGCCGTCGTACGCGTCCATGTCGGGCGTCGCGAGCGGGCGATCCGGCCGCTGGTTCGCCAGCACCAGCTTCGCGTCGACCGGGTGCATCACCACCCGGGCGCCGTACGTCTTCTGCAGGTAGAGCGCGCCGCCGGTGTGGTCCGACTGCCCCGGATGCCCGTGGCCGATGATGATGATCTTGATCTGCGCCGGGTCCAGGCCCCCCTTCTTCAGGCTCGGAACGAT
>JACPTI010000039.1:0-17571 GCA_016192845.1 Acidobacteriota bacterium | reverse complement strand
GCCTCGTCTGCGCTGTTGAGTGTGTCGAGCAGGATGATCCCGTCGCTCGTCGTGATCGCCCACGCGTTCTGGGAGGTCATCCCGATGAAGTACATGTTGTCGAACACGCGCGTCGGCTCGACGACGGTGTTCGGGATGGGCGGGAGCCCGGCCGCCTGACGGGCGACCGCCATCCGCTGCGGCCCGGTCGGCGTGCAGAACATCTTCGCCTGCGGCGTGAGATCGGAGCCGGCGATCTTCATGGCCGCGGCGACGCGCTTCTGCGTCTCGGCGTTGGACGACCACTGCTGCTCCGTGGGCGTCTCCGGCGCGCCGCGTCCGCCGCCGCGCCCACCGCGCCCCTGCGCGTCAACACCCACTTGCGCCGCCGCCATACACATCACGAGCGCGACTCGGACCACGCACCTGAACATCGAACCTCCAGCGTCTGCCGACTGCCCACTGCCGACTGCCTACTGCCTACTTTCCGTCAGCCTCATTCCCGCCGTGCCTCCAGACCCTTCATGAATTCCACCAGATACGGCTTCCAGATCGCCGCTCTGAAGTACGTGTAGTGCCCGTGCGTCTCCGGCCCCGCCGGGATCAGGACGAACTTCGCGTGCGGAATCCGCTGGATCGCCGGCTCCACCACCCCCAGCTCCGGCGGGTTCAGCGCATCGTCGGCGAAGTTGATCGCCAGCAGCGGCGCGCGGATTTTCGCCAGCTCGGCGGACGGGTCGTAATCCATGGCCGCTTCGACCGCGTACAGCTGGTTGATCGGATCGTTGCGCCGTGCGTCCTCCACGAGCTTCTGGTAGAGCGCGTCGGCGGCCTCGCGCGTGGGCGCCATCTCCTGCAGGCGCACGACGCTCTCGGTCATCAGCTGCGCGAGCGGCAGCGTGTAGATGGACGCCTCGGGCGCGTGCTTGATCGCCTCGATCCGGATACGCCTCGTCAGCCAGTTGCGCCCGCTCATCGGGGTCGGCTGGCTGGCGAGAGGCACGAGGCCATCCATGAAATCGGGGTACATGCCACCCCACATCCATGTATGCATGCCGCCCATCGAGGTGCCGATCACCAGTCGGAGATGGCGGATGCCGAGCCCTTCGGTGATCAGCCGGTACTGCGCCTCCACCATGTCGCGATAGCGGTACTGCGGGTACCGGTCGCGCAGGCCGTCGCTCGGCTTGCTCGAGCGTCCCGCCCCGATGCTATCGGGGATGATCAGGAAATATCGTGCCGCATCGAGCGGTTGCCCTGGGCCGAAGAGCTCGCTGGCGAGCGTTGCCTGCAGCCACGACGTGCTCGATCCGCCGGTGCCGTGCAGCAGCAGCACGCCGTTGGTGATCGCGCCGGCGGCGTTCCGCCGCGCCGTCCCGATGGTGATGTAGTGGAGCCGCAGCTCGGCGAGCGTCTCGCCGCTCTCGAACCGGAAGTTCCGGATGAGGAAGTCGCCCTCGCGCTGGTTCGGCCAGGAGGTCTGGCCCGAGGCCGCCGGCGCACCGATCGCGAGCGTCAACAGAAGCGTGGCAAGAAGCCGCATGGACGCCTCCATATGCGGCTCCCATCATACATGAGCGATTTGTGATTCGTGATTTGCGATTTCCGATTTGCGAAGATCACAAATCGCTAATCGCGAATCACAAATGTCTCGTAGTTATCCCTGGTGATCCGGATGTCGCGCACCTCGCCCGATCCGCCGAGCGTCCGCCCCGGCAGCCCGTTGATCGAGTACGCAAAGGCCGCCGCGTCGCCAATCCGCATCGTGATCTCGGTCTCTGCGTCGATCCTCCGCCGCTCCCCGGCCTCCACCAGCTCGTGCAGCACAGGGGTGCCGTCGGCGGCCGCTTCGACCCAAAGCACCGAGGCAGGGTGAATCTCGAGGCGCAAGCCTTCGGCGATCGGCGGGGGCGCAGGCGTCGCGGCGGGCGGCTCGACAGTCGGCGGGGGCTCCAGTGCCTCCTGCTCGACCTCCACCGCGCCGACCGGCTGTCCCGTCGTGCCGATTGGCGCGGCGGGATCGGCAGCCACAGGGCCGGCCGGCCGCTGTACGCGGAGAAAGAAGATGGCGGCGAGCGCCAGCGGGATCGCCGGAATCAGGAACGCCCATCTCGCGCGCCCGCCCGGCTGCGGCTCCCACTCGGTCTCCTGCGGCGGCGGGCGTTCCGGAGCCGCGCGGTCCGGCTCGAACTCCGCGATGTACTGCCGCACGATCGCTTCCGGATCGAGCCCCACCTCACGCGCGTACGCCCGGAGATAGCCGCGCGTGAGGAGGCCGCCCGGCACGCGCTCGAACGCTTCACGCTCGATCGCGTCGAGCAGCGTCGCACGGATCTTGGTGCGCGCGGAGAGATCCTGCAGCGAAAGACGCGCCCGCTCGCGCGCCTGCCGGAGCTCCATTCCCACAGTGCCAGTCATGATGACGACCCGCCGGACGAGCTGTGCATAAATCGCGCCGGGCGGGATTGCCGCAACGTGTGCCTCAACGCTGCGAAACTGCTGAGTTTGCTTCCTGAGGCCTGGGGCCTAGTAGTACATCCCGTGCCGGTCGACCCCGCCGAGCGGCGGCCCGTACGGCGCGCGGTCCATCCACCGGCCGACGGCGGGTACCCCTGGCGCAACGAGCGCGGCCGTGCGCCGGATGGCGCGCCGAAGCGGCGAGGCCGCTTCCAGGTGCCGGAGCGCGTCCGAGGAGGCGGCCCGGTTGCGCAGCGCGGCGGCGCGCCGCGCCTCGGCGAAGTCGCCAATCGCCTCCGCCGCCGCCTCCGGCGTGGTCGCGCTGAGCGCTCGATCGATCGCCTGCGCCGCGACGAACGCGTCGGCGACACCGGAGTTCAGCCCGCGGGCCCCGAAGGGCGCAAACAGGTGCGCCGCCTCGCCGGCGAGCAGCATGCGCATCGAGGCGTCCGCAAACCGGTTCGCGATCGCCTGCCGGAAGATGTAGGTCGACACCCAGGTCACACGCTCGGCGTACCTGGCGGGCATCACCCGGGCGAGCCAGTCGCGCACGCCGGTGTCGGAGCCGTAGCCGTCGGGATCGTCGCCGGGACGACACTGCAGGTCGACGCGCCAGTGGCCGGCGAACGGCACGAACAGGACGTTGCGGAACCCGACGCTCGGATGTTCGTAGTGGAAGACGCGCTCGAGCGGCAGCGGATTGGCGGCGTCTTCGGCCGTGTCGACGATCACGAACGCGCTGGAGGTACGGGGGCCCTCGAGCCGGAGCCCGGCCGACTCGCGTACGGCGGATCGGGATCCGTCGGCGCCGATCACGTACCGCGCGGCCAGCGTCGCGCCGTGCACCGTTGTCACGTGCACGGCGTCCCCGCGGGCGCTGGCGGAGGCCACCTCCTGATTCCAGACGAACTCGACGCCGGCCTGGTGGGACGCCTCCAGCAGGATTGCCTCCGTCACGACCTGCGGCAGGCTCGTGGCGGCCGGCAGCACGTCCGCCGGGGCGGGAGCGTACGTCCGGCGAAACACCTCGCGCCCGCGATACAGCGTGCGCTTGGTCCGCCACGTGAGCCCACGATGGACCAGTTCCCACCCGAGCCCGGGGCGAATCCGGTTCAGCACGTCGAGCGTCACGCGGTGCAGGAAGATCGCGCGGCTTCCCGGCCTGACGCGGTCGGCGCCGCCCGTCTCCACCACCGTCACCGGGCGCCCGGTCGCGCGCACCGCGAGCGCCGCGGTCAAGCCGACGGGACCGGCACCGACCACAAGGATGTCGCGCACCTCCGCCATCACGCCTCGCGCGCCGGACGACGGCGGGCCACCCGGCCCGGCCCGATCGGCTTGACGTGCGCGGCATAGTCGTGTGCGAACTGGCGGAACCGCTCGGCCACGGGCGAGAAGTACTTCTGACGCCGGTAGATCAGCTCCATGTGACGGGTGATCTCGAAGCCGTCAATCGCCACGAGCCGCAGATCGCCGAGCGCCGCCTCGCGCTCGACCGCATAGGACGACACGAAGCCGATGCCGAGGTTGGCCTCGACCGCCTTCTTCACGGCTTCGGTGCCGGAGAGCTGCATCACGACGGCCGGCGTCACTCCCGCCGCCTTCAGCCGCCGCTCCACGAGCTGCCGCGTGCGCGAGCCGAGCTGCGGCAGGATGCACGGCTGCGCCTTCAGCTCCCTGACGGCAATCGACCGGCGCGCGGCGAACGGGTGCGACGGGGACACGATCAGCACGACATTGTCGGCGCACACCGGCTCGACGCCGAACCGCCGATCGACCGTCGGGCCGCCGACGAGCGCCATGTCGAGCACGTTCTGCAGCGCGCTCTCGTACAGGCGCTCGGTCGCGTCGACCTGCAACGTGATTTCCGTCTCCGGATAGCGGTCGCGGAACGCGCGGACGAGGCGCGGGAGCAGGTACATGCCGCCCGTGGTGTTGGCGCCCAGCACGAGCTTCCCTTTCGTGGCGGCGCCGAGCTCGTCCATCAGCCGCCGGGCCTCCTCGCG
This sequence comes from Acidobacteriota bacterium, assembly GCA_016192845.1. GTDB lineage: Bacteria > Acidobacteriota > Vicinamibacteria > Vicinamibacterales > UBA2999 > MELF01. The sequence goes on along the minus strand of JACPTI010000039.1, from coordinate 13,129 downwards.
CGTGTGCAGGATGGAGACGGCGCAGCGGTAGAGCGCTTCGCCCGCCTGCGTCAGCCGCAACTGCGGCCCGCCGCGCTCGAAGAGCAGCAGGCCGCACGCCTTTTCGAGCGCGCGGATCTGGAGGCTCACCGCCGGCTGCGTCAGGTGCAGCTCGGCGGCGGCGCCGCTGATGCTGCGGCGCCCGGCGACCGCGTAGAAGATTTCGAGCTGGTGAAAGTTCATCCCTGGGTATTTAGGATCCTTTATGGGACCGGGGTCCATTATTTATTTGACGCTCTCCCGCCCCTCCGCTACGTTGACAGCTTCCGCGACCGATGACCGTCGCCGCCCCCATCGAGACGAGCGCCGAGCCGAGCTGGATCAAAGTCATCGACCAGACGCGCTGCATCGGCTGCCACGCGTGCAGCACCGCGTGCAAGTCCGAGAACCAGGTGCCGCTCTCGGTCAACCGCACCTACGTCAAGTCGGTCGACGTCGGCCGCCACCCGCAGGCGCGGCGCGTCTTCCAGGTGACGCGCTGCAACCAGTGCGCGCACCCGCCGTGCGTGGCGGCCTGCCCCACCGGCGCCATGTTCCAGCGCCGCGACGGCATCGTCGATTTCGCCAAGACGATCTGTATCGGCTGCAAGGCGTGCATCGCGGCGTGCCCCTACGACGCGATCTTCATCAATCCCGACGATCACGCGGCCGAGAAATGCAACTTCTGCGCGCACCGCCTCGACCTCGGCCTCGAGCCCGCCTGCGTCGTCGTCTGTCCCACCCAGGCGATCGTCGTCGGCGACCGGCACGATCCGGCCGGACGGGCCGCGCACATCCTGCACCGGGACGCCGTCGCGGTGCGCCGTCCCGAGAAGGAGACGCGGCCGCAGCTCTTCTACAGGGGCGCGCACGCCGCGACGCTCGATCCGCTGGCGGCGGCAAGGCCGGCGGGCGGCCTTTTCATGTGGAGCCAGCAGCCGCGCGGCCCGCAGGCGGTCGTCTCGGGCCACCCGCACGGGCCGAACAGCGCCGCGGCGGCCGTGCTGTCGTACGACGTGGGCCACCGCGCCCCGTGGGACTGGCGCGTGAGCCTCTACACCTGGACCAAGAGCATTGCGGCGGGGGTGTACGTGGTTGCCGCGCTCCTGGCGCTGACGGGCGGCTTCGGTCCCGACAACGTCCTCTGGCGCTCGGTTGCACCGGCGGTCGCCCTGGTGTTCATGGGCATCACCGGCCTGTTGCTCGTCGCCGATCTCGAGCACCCCGAACGGTTCTACCTGATCCTCACGCGCCCGCAGTGGCGGAGCTGGCTGGTCCGCGGCGCGTTCATCATCGGCACCTATTCCGGCGTGCTGGTGCTCCACCTCGGCATGCCGCTCGTCGGTGCGGCCGGTTACCAACTGCCGCTTGCGGCCGCAGGAGTCCCACTGGCCGCAGCCACGGCCGTCTACACCGCGTACCTCTTTGCGCAGGCGAAAGCGCGCGATCTCTGGCAGAGCGCGCTGCTGCCGGCGCACCTGCTCGTGCAGGCGCTCGTGGCCGGCGCCGGCGTGCTCGCGCCGCTGGCCGCCGCGGCGGCGCCTGGCGCGGAAGCGCCGCTGCTGTGGGTCGTCGCCGGGAGCGCGGCCGCGCATCTGCTGCTCGTCGCCGGCGAAACGACCGTCCCGCATCCCACGGCGCACGCGCGCCTCGCGGTGCACGAGATGGTGGCCGGACGCTTCCGGCCGTACTTCTGGGCGGGGGTCGTCGCGGCGGCCGCCGGGCTGGCCGCGCCGTGGGCCGGCGCGGCGGCCGCTCCGCTCCCGCTCCTGGGGCTCATGGCCTACGAACACGCATACGTACAGGCCGGTCAGGCGGTGCCGCTTGCCTGAGCACCATCGCACCATCACACCATCGCGCCTCGCACCGTTCCCGCCGAAGGATCGCTGGGATGACTGGACCGAGCTCGACTCGCGCGCGTGGCCCGAGCGCGTCACGCGGCGCTACGCGCTCGTGCCGACGACGTGCTTCAACTGCGAGTCGGCGTGCGGGCTGCTCGCCTATGTCGACAGGGAGACGCAGCAGGTCCGCAAGTTCGAAGGGAACCCCGAGCATCCCGGCTCGCGCGGCCGCAACTGCGCGAAGGGCCCGGCGACGATCAATCAGGTGACCGACGCCGACCGCATCCTGTACCCGATGAAGCGCGCCGGCCGCCGGGGCGAGGGGAAATGGGTGCGCGTGACCTGGGACGAGGCGCTCGACGACATCGCCGGGCGCATCCGCCGTGCGCTGCGCGAGAAGCGCCCGAACAGCCTGATGTATCACGTCGGGCGTCCCGGCGAAGACGGGTTCGTCGAGCGCGTCCTGGCGGCGTGGGGCGTCGACGGCCACAACTCGCACACCAACATCTGCTCGTCGAGCGCGCGCGTGGGGTACGCGCACTGGATGGGGCTCGACCGGCCGAGCCCGGATCACGCGAACGCGAAGGTCATCCTCCTCATCAGCGCGCACCTCGAGTCGGGCCACTACTTCAACCCGCACGCGCAGCGGATCATGGAGGCGAAGCAGAACGGCGCAAAGGTCGTCGTCTTCGACACGCGGATGTCGAACACGGTGACGCACGCGGACCACTGGCTGTCGCCGTACCCCGGCTCGGAGGCGGCCATCCTCCTGTCAATGGCCAACTACCTGATTCAGAACGGCCTCTACGACCGCGAGTTCGTCCGGCGGTGGTGGAACTGGTCGGAGTACATGGAGGCGGTCGAGGGGCAGCCGTTCGCGCGGTTCGACGAGTTCGAGGAGGCGCTGAAGCGCCGGTACAGCGAGTACACCTTCGAGTTCGCGGCGCGGGAGTCGGGCGTCGACGCCGCGGCCATCGAAGCGGTGGCGCGGCTGGTGGCGACGGCCGGCACGCGGCTCGCGACGCACACGTGGCGGAGCGCGGGGTCCGGCAACCTCGGCGGCTGGCAGGTGGCGCGCTGCCTGTTCATGCTCAACGCGCTACTCGGGGCCATCGCCACCGAAGGCGGCACATACCCCAACGCGTGGACGAAGTACGTGCCGCGTCCGATCCACGTGCCGCCGCACCCGAACGTCTGGAACGACCTCACGTGGCCGGACGAGTATCCGCTGTCGATGCACGAGATGTCGTTCCTGCTCCCGCACTTCCTGAAAGACGGCCGCGGGCGCCTCGACGTCTACTTCACGCGCGTGTACAACCCGGTCTGGACGAACCCCGACGGCTTCTCCTGGATTGAAGTGCTCACAGACGAGTCACTGGTCGGGCTGCACGTGGCGCTCACGCCGACGTGGAGCGAGACCGCGTACTTTGCCGATTACGTGCTGCCGATGGGGCACGCCTCGGAGCGGCACGACATCCACTCGTATGAGACGCACGACGGCCAATGGATCGGGTTCCGGCAGCCGGTCGTCCGGGCGTTCCGGAATCGTGAGGGACAGCCGGTCACCGACACGCGGGAGGTCAATCCGGGCGAGGTGTGGGAGGAAAACGAGTTCTGGATGGATCTCACGTGGAGAATCGATCCGGAGGGCGATCTCGGCATCCGCCACCACGTGGAGTCGCCGTCGCAGCCCGGCACCAGGCTGACGGTCGACGAGTACTACCGCCACATCTTCGAGCATTCCGTGCCGGGCCTGCCCGAGGCCGCGGCGAAGGAAGGGCTGACCCCGCTCGAGTACATGCGCCGGTACGGCGCCTTTGAAGTCCGGACGCGGGTCGGTGCGCGCCACGAGCAGCCCGTGCCGGCCGAGGACCTGAAGGACGTGGGGGAATCGCGCTTCGGCCGCGTGTACACCTCGACGCCGCGCCCGCTCGACGCGAACGTCGTCCCGCTGCCGACGCCGGAGCCGGACAGTGCGGGCCGGCGTCCGATTGGCGTCAAAGTCGACGGACGGATCCTGCACGGGTTCCCGACCCCCAGCGGACGGCTCGAGTTCTACTCGAGCACGCTCGCCGGTTGGGGCTGGCCCGAGTACGCGCTGCCGACCTACGTGCGCAGCCACGTCCACCCGTCCGAGCTGGCGCCGGGCGAGATGCCGCTCATCTCGACCTTCCGGCTGCCTGTGCACATCCACACGCGCAGCGCCAACGCCAAGTGGCTCGACGAGATCGCCCACACCAACCCGCTCTGGATGCACCCGGAGGATGCGCGGCGGATCGGGGTCGGCACCGGCGATCTCGTCCGCGTCGCCACGCGCATCGGGTTCTTCGTCGTAAAGGCGTGGGTCACCGAAGGGATCAAGCCGGGCGTGGTCGCCTGCAGCCACCACATGGGGCGCTGGAAGCTGTCCGACACCGAAGGCCAGCGTCAGTTCATGCGCACCGTCGGCCTCGACCGGCAGGGCAGCTCGTGGAGCCTGACGACGAAGAGCGGGGTGCGGCCGTTCGAGTCAGCCGACCCCGACACCAGCCGCATCTGGTGGAACGACGCGGGCGTCCATCAGAACCTGACGTTTCCGGCACAGCCGGATCCGATCTCGGGCATGCACTGCTGGCATCAGGCGGTGAGAGTCGAGAAGGCGCACGTCGGCGACCGTGACGGCGACATCCACGTCGACACTGCGCGGGCCCGCGAGGTCTACAGGGAGTGGCTCGAGCGCACGCGGCCCGCGAGCCGCCACAGCCCCGACGGCACGCGCCGCCCGTACTGGCTGCTCCGGCCGCTGAAGCCGGCGCGCGAGGCATACAAACTCAGTCGTTCACACTTCTAACTTCTCGGTTCTCGGTTCGTGTTCGCGGTTCGGTTCTGCGTTCGGTGTTCTGTGTTCCGGGTTCGGCGTTCGTGAGTTCGGCCGGTCCGGCTCAAGCCGGACGCCACGTACGCGACGTCGGCGTACGTGGTGTCCGCCTTCAGGCGGACCGAACCGCGAACCGCGAACGAAGGACCTCAGAACCAAACCCCGAACACGAACCGAGAAGTGAGAAGGCAGAAGCGCGAACGACGGTTCTCCCTCAGGTGCCACTGTCTCTGTAGGAATTCCACGCGCTGCGCCCCGGCTCGGGGTCCCACATCGTGTACGGCAGATGGCTGCCGGCGCCTTCGAGCACCTCGCGGACCTCCGGCGTCACCCCCGCGAGGCGCAGGCGAATACCTCGCCGTTTCAGGTCGGCCGCCCACCACTCCAGCGCGCGCAGCCCGGTGAACCGCAGCTCGTGCGCATGCGACAGATCGATGATGACGAGCCGCGCCGCCGGCGGCAGGTGCCGCTCAACCTCCTCGAGCAGCGGATCGACCGCGGCATAGTGGACCGAGCCCGATACCTCGAGCACGACCACGGCCGGGTTGTCCTGCGGCTCGACGGGCACGAGCCGCTCGTCCCGGAAGGTCAGCGGACGCACACGCGGCGCGCTCGTGCGCGCCAGGTGGATGAGGAGCCCGAGACCGGCGCCCACGAACACCGCCCACGTCAGCGGCAGCACGAGCGTGCTGACCGTCGTCACGACCAGGAGCAGCCGGCTCGCCGCCGAGGCGCGCCACATGCGCCCGAGCGCCGGCTGCCGCACCATCGACGCGGCGGTGATGAACAGGACGCCCGCGAGCGCCGCCTGCGGGACGTACGCAATCAGCCGGGCGCCGAACAGCAGGATCGGCAGCGTGAGCAGCGCCGCCAGCGCTGCGGCCGCACGCGTCTGCGGATCGCCGAAACGCAAGAGCGCCGAACGGCTGAGACTGGCCGACGCCGGAAACGCCGCGGTGAACGCGCCCGCCACGTTGGCGCATCCCTGCGCGACGATCTCGCGCCGCATCGCGGGCCGCGACTGGTCCGCGCGCACGCTCACCAGCAGCTCGAGCGTCCCGAGCAGCACGATCGCCGCCGACGGCGGCAGCAGCGTGCCGACGACCGACGGCCGCAGATCTGGCAGCGCGCCCGGCGGCCACCCGCCAGGCAGAACCGTCCGATCGCTCACGAGCGGCAGCCCCGCCGCCCCGTCCAGCTGCAGCAGCCTCGCGGTGAGCGCCGCGCCCACCACGACAAGGAGCGCTCCAGGCACGCGCCGCCACCGCAACTGCCCCAGAGCGAGCGCCGCCACACACGCGAGGGTTACGCCCACGGCAAGCGGCGACGGCCGTGTGCCGGCAGCTAGCAGCACTGCCAGCCCCTGGTACTCGGCCCACAGCCCGGCGGCGCTCACGGCCGGCAGCCCCAGCGCCTCGTCGAGCTGCATCGTGCCGATGAGAATGCCGACGCCGACCGTGAAGCCGGCGAGCACCGATTCCGGGATGAAGCGGACGAGCACGACGCCGCCCGCAAACGCAAACACGAACCGCAGCACGCCGCAGAGGAGCGTCAGCGTGGCGAGCCAGCCGAGACCGGACGGCTGCAGGAGACCGTTTGCGCCGAGAAAGGGCACGAGCGCGCCGAGCACGAGCAGCCCGGTGGTGTTCGTCGGACCGGTGATGACGTTGCGGCTGCGGCCGGCCAGCGCGGCGACAAGGCCGGGAACGACCGCGGTGGTCAGGCCGTAGGCGGGCGGCAGGCCCGACATGACGGCATACGCGAGGCACTGCGGCAGGCCGACGAGCGCCACGGTCGCGCCGGCAAGCGCGTCAGTCTGTAAGTCGGCTCGATTCACCCGTCGCGTCGATTCTAACGTGAGCGATGCTGGCGCGACGGGCGTTCAGATGGCGGGCATCACGCCGAGGAGGCGGAACAGGTACTGCGTCAGCGCCACCGCCATGGCGGCGCCAACGGTCATGATGATTCCCGCCTTGGCCATGTCCTTGATCGAGAAATACCCGGCCGCGTAAGGGATCAACGTCGTCGGACCTTCCGTCACCAGAATGAAGGCGAGCGACGAGGTGAACGCGGCGGGCGCCACGACGGCCCAGACGTTCAGGCCGAGGTCCTGCGCCAGCGCGACCAGAATCGGCACGATGATGGTCGCTGTCACGGTGTTGCTCGAAAACAGCATGTGCAGCGCCGCAACGGCGAGCACGATGACGAACGGCACGAGCGGGCCCGGCACCGACGTGATTTCCCCGAGCAGCACCCAGGCGAGCCAGCGCGCGGCACCTGTTTCGTAGACGACCAGCCCGAGCGACAGACCCGCTGCGATCAGCGTGAGCCCGCCCCATTCGATGTTCGCTTCGGCCTGCTTCCACGAGAGCACGCGGACACCTGGCAGGAACAGATACAGCCCCGCTCCGAGCGCGACTGCCTCGACGGGCGGCGCAAACCGGCCGTCCGTCCACTGGCTCAGCAGCGGCGTCAGCGTCCAGAGCGCGACTGCCCCGGCGAACGCCGCCAGCGTGTGCCGCTCGACCGGCGACAGCGGCCCGAGCGCGGCGAGGCGGCCGCGAATCTCGGCGTCGCTCATCGGCAGGCGGTCGAATTCGGGCGGAAACATCCACCGGAGGATCCACCAGGCCATCGGGAGCATCAGCAGCGCAGCCGGCACCCCCAGCACCATCCATCGGGTGAAGGTGACGTTCACGCCGGCGAGCTGGTTCAACTGCGCGAGGGCGACGATGTTCGCGGCCGTGCCGGCCGGCGTCGCGATGCCGCCGATGAGCGGGCCGAAGGCGACGGCAATGAAGAGCGCGCGGCCGAAGTTGCTTCGCCCCGGCTGCAACCCTGCATCCCGCGTAATCCCCAGCGCGATCGGCAGCAGCATCGCGGCGCACGCCATGTCGGTGACCCACCAGGAGAGGAGCGACCCGACGAGCAGAAAGCCGAAGAGCACACGGTCGGGCCGCGCGCCGACCCGCGCCAGCACCTGATACGCGAGCCGGGTGCCGAGGCCGGAGCTGGTGAAGCCGGCGGACAGAATCAGGACGCCGAGGAAGAACGCGATCACGGCGTCGCCGAACCCGGCCCGGACGACCGAGCGGAAATCGGTGATGCCGAACGCCGGCACCAGCAGCAGGATGAGCAGGCCCGTGGCGGCGAACGGCAGCGTCTCGGTGACCCAGAGCGTCACCGCAAACGCCATGATGGCGAGGCAGGCTTTCCCGGAAACGGTCAGCGGGATGATGTTGCCACCGCGTTCGAGCGGCGCGGGTTCCGGCAGCAGGTGGATCGCGAGCATCAGGGCAACGGCGCCGAGCAGCACCGTCACCGTACGCCGCACGTGCGCGGCCGGACGGGGCCGCCGGGCCGCGACGGCGACGTCCGCCCGCGTCTCGGCTCCCGCGATGCCGGTGCGACGGGTGTCGTTCACAGCGTTGGCTGATACTACAATGGCTGCTCCGAGGGCACTATGGCATCCGTGATCGACACGCAGAGCGTCACCGAATCCGTCACACGCGCGCGCGCCGCGCAGCAGGTCTTCGGCCGGTTTACGCAGAGCCAGGTCGACGATGCGGTCGCGGCGGTCGCATGGGCGGGCTACAGCCATGCGGAAGCGCTGGCGCGGCTGGCGATTGAGGAGACCGGCATCGGCAATTACGAGGACAAGGTCACGAAGAACCGCCGCAAGACGCTCGGCACGATGCGCGATCTGAAGGGCGCCATATCGGTTGGCGTGCTTCGCTCCGATCCGAGCCGCGGGATCACGGAAATTGCCAAACCCGTCGGCGTGGTCGGCGCCCTGACCCCGGTGACGAACCCGGGCGCGACCGTCATCAACAACATCATGATCGTGCTGAAGGGGGGCAACGGGATCGTCGTCGCACCCCATCCCAATGGCGAACGGACCTGCGCGCGGGTGGTTGAGCTGGCCCGTGCGGCGCTGGGCCGGGTGGGAGCGCTGGAGGACCTGGTGCAGTACGTCAGCCTGTCAGCGTCCAGCAAGGAGGAAAGCAAGCAGCGCGCCCTTGACCTGATGCGACAGGTCGACCTCGTGCTCGTCACGGCAGGCCCCGGCAACGTGAAGATGGCCTACAGCAGCGGGACGCCCGCGCTCGGCGTCGGCGTCGGCAACGCGCCCGTCATCATCGACGCCTCTGCCGACGTCGAGGACGCGGCCGACAAGATCGTGCGCAGCAAGACATTCGACTATGCGACGAGCTGCTCCTCGGAAAACGCGCTCGTCGTCGAAGCGGGAATCTATGACGCGGTCATGCGCGCACTCCAGGCCCGCGGGGGATACCGATTGACCGCCGATGAAAAGAGGAGACTGCAGGCGGCGATGTGGCCCAACGGCCTGCTGAGCCGCGAGGTGCCGGGCCAGCCGGCGTCGAAGATTGCCCGTCTTGCCGGCCTCGACAACGCCTCGGCGGCCCGCTTGCTGATCGTCGAGGAGGAAGGAATCGGCAAGGCGTTCCCGTTCTCGGGCGAGAAGATCTCGCCGGTGCTGACCGTGTACCGGTACGCGGACTTCGATGAGGCCGTCGACAAGGTCGAGAGAATCCTGGCGTATCAGGGGAAGGGCCACTCCTGCGGCATTCATTCGTGCGACGACGAACACATCTCGAGACTCGCCGCCGTCGCCAAGGTCGGTCGCGTACTGGTCAATCAGGCTCACTGCATCGGCAACGGCGGCGACTTCGCCAACGGCCTGGACTTCACGCTGTCGCTCGCGGCCGGCACCTGGGGCGGCAACAGCACGTCCGACAACATCACGTACCGGCACTTCATCAACATCACGCGCGTGTCGCGCGTCATTCCGGCGGTAGTCCCCACCGAAGACGAACTCTGGGGCGACTACTTCGCCAGGTACGGCCGCTAAGCCGGCGCCGCTGCGCCTGGCCCGACGGAGGCAGTCGAGCGTGTTTCTCGAGGAACATCTGGGCAAGAACCTGCTGCGCGAGGCGCGCCTGCGGGTGCCGCGCGGCGGAGTAGCGAGGAGCGCCATCGAGGCCGGTGCACTGGCACAGCAGCTGGGCGGCGCCGTGGTCGTCAAAGCGCAGGTGAAGGCCGGCCGCCGGGGCAAAGCGGGGGGCGTCGTGCCGGCCGATTCGCCCGATGAAGCCGCCCGGCACGCAGCGCGCCTGATCGAGGGCGGCCTCGAGGGGTTGGCGGTCGAGTGTGTGCTCGTGGAGGAGAAGTGCACAATCGACCGTGAGCTGTACGTCGCCATCACGCACGACCCGCTCGCGAAAACCCCGGTGGTGCTCCTGTCGGCTGCCGGCGGGATCCACATCGAGGAGCTGCACGCCGCTGCGCCCGGACAGGTGCTGCGGGAGCACGTCGACATCAGACGAGGCCTCGACGCGGAGGCCGCGGCACACCTGGTCGGCAGGCTTGCGGTGGCGCCGTCGCCCGCCGGTGCGCTGGCCTCCACGTTGACGGCGCTGTACTCGCTGTACCGGACTCTGGACGCCGAGCTGCTGGAAATCAATCCACTGGCCGTCTGCGGGGATACGCTGGTGGCGCTCGACTGCAAGCTGATCGTCGACGACAGTGCGGTGAGCCGGCAGCCGGCGCTGCCGCCGCCCGTGGCGACCGGCACACCGCTTGAGCGCCGCGCCAGGATCGAAGGGCTCGTCTACATCGAGCTCGACGGCAACGTCGGCGTGCTGGCCAACGGCGCGGGCCTGACGATGGCAACGATGGACGCGGTGAACTACTACGGCGGCCGGCCGGCCAATTTCATGGAGATCGGCGGCGACGCCTACCGCAAGGCGGAACCGGCGCTCTCGATCGTGCTGGCGAATCCGCGCGTCAGGAGCCTTCTCGTGAATCTATGCGGCGCGTTCGCCCGTACCGACGTCATCGTCGAGGGTGTGCTGGCTGCGTGGGAGACGCTCAGGCCGACAGTGCCCGTTGCCTTCTCCATCCATGGCACCGGAGAGGCGCAGGCGATCGAGCTGGTGAGGAGCCGGCTGCAGATCGAACCGTTCGACCTCATGGATGATGCGGTGCGCGCCGCGATTCAGATGGCGGGCCGCCAATGAGCGCCATCGAGCCGCTCATGCTCGACGGTATTCCCCGGGTGGTCGTGCAGGGCATCACAGGCCGCGAGGCGTCGTTCTGGACCGAACGCATGATCGCCTGCGGCACGCCCGTCGTCGCGGGCGTCGTTCCCGGCAAGGCAGGCCAGCAGGCCCACGGTATCCCGGTCTACGATTCGGTCGCGGCTGCCTGCCGTCGGCACGCGGTCGACCTGGCCGTGCTGTTCGTCCCGCCGCGGGTGGCGAAAGCGGCCGCGCTCGATGCGATCCGGGCAGGCGTACGCCAGGTCGTCGTGCTCGTCGAACACATTCCGATTCACGACATGATGGAGGTGTTCGCCGAGGCAGAGGAGCGCGGCGCGCGGGTGCTTGGGGGGAACTCTCCCGGCCTGGTGGTTCCCGGCCGGTATTTCGTCGGCATCCTGCCCGCGTGGGAGCCGACGATCTTCCGTCCGGGATCGGTTGGCGTCGTCTCACGCAGCGGCAGCCTGGGAACGCTCGTCAGCGTCAACCTCGCCCGTACGGGCCTTGGCCAGTCGGCATTCGTGGGCATTGGCGGCGACCCGATCGTGGGAACGACGTTTCGCGACGTGCTGGAGATGTTCGAACGGGATCCGCGAACCGAAGCGGTCGCGCTCCTGGGCGAGCTGGGTGGGGCGCTGGAAGAACAGGCCGCCGAATACGTGGCGCGCATGACGAAGCCGGTGGTGGCGTTCATCGCCGGCCAGACGGCGCCGGCCGGCACGCGCATGGGGCACGCGGGCGCGATTGTGGCCGGGTCGGCCGGCACGGCCGCGTCGAAGATGGCCGTGCTGCGGGAGGCGGGGGCCCGGATCGCCGACGTGCCGTCGCAGGTGAGCGAGATCCTTGCCGATGTCCTCTGCTACCGTTGAGCGGCTGCGCCAGCCTGCGCGCGCGGTGTCGGCCCGCGTGGCGCGGAGCGAATGTGGGTCGGCACGCTGTCACGTGAAGACGAAAGGACCAGGACCATGAGCGCAAAGATTCGAATGACGCCGAGCGAGGCATTCGTCGAGACCATGCTGGCGCACGGTGTCACGGACGTGTTCGGGATCGTCGGCTCAGCCTACATGGATGCGCTCGATCTGTTTCCGACGGCCGGCATCCGTTTCATCTCCGTCGCGCACGAGCAGAATGCGGCGCACATGGCCGACGGCTATTCGCGGGTGTCGGGGCGCCACGGCGTGTGCATCGGGCAGAACGGGCCGGGCATCACCAACTTCGTAACGGCGATCGCGGCGGCGTACTGGGCCCACTCGCCGGTGGTGGCGATCACGCCTGAAGCTGGCAGCACGGGGATGGGTCTCGGCGGCTTCCAGGAAACCGAGCAGATGCCGATCTTCTCGAAGATCACCAAATACCAGGTGCATGTGAACTCGCCGGCGCGGGTCGCGGAGCTGACGCACCGCGCGTTCACCATCGCGCTGCAGGAGCGCGGGCCCGTGCAGGTGAACATCCCGCGCGACTATTTCTACGGGGAGATCGAGACGGTCATCCCACGTCCGCAGGCGGTCGAGCCCGCCGCCGGCAGCCCCGCCTCGCTCCAGCGCGCCGCCGAGCTGCTGGCGACGGCTGAATTTCCGGTCCTGCTGGTGGGTGGCGGCGTGGTCATGTCGGAAGGCGTGGCGGAGGCGGTCGCGCTCGCCGAATACCTGGCCTGTCCGGTCGTGACGAGCTACCTGCACAACGACGCGTTTCCCGCGAGCCATCCGCAGGCATGCGGCCCGCTCGGATACTGCGGCTCCAAAGCCGCGATGCGGCTGATTGCGAAGGCGGACGTCGTGCTCGCCCTGGGCAGCCGGCTCGGACCGTTCGGGACGCTTCCGCAGTACGGGCTCGACTACTGGCCGTCGCGCGCCAAGATCATCCAGATCGACGTCGATGCGCGGGTCCTCGGACTCGTCAAGCCGATCGAAATTGGCATCTGTGGCGACGCGCGCCTGGCGGCGCGCGAGTTGCGAGCGCGCCTGCAGGCGACGATGCCCGCCGAGAGGCGGCCGAACCGGTCCGCACGGCTCGATACGATTGCCGCCGAGAAGCAGGACTGGGCGGAAGAAAGGGCCGCGTGGCCCTCGCCGTCCGAGGAGGGGCGCATCGGGCCGCGGCAGGCGCTTCGCGAGCTGGCCCGCGCGCTGCCGCCCCGAGCGATGGTGTCCACCGACATCGGGAACGTCTGCTCGGTCTCGAACGGCTATCTGGAGTTCGATGAGCCCCGGAGCTTCCTCGCGGCGATGAGCTGGGGCAACTGCGGCTACGCGTTTCCGGCGGCGATCGGCGCGAAAGTGGCCCGTCCCGACCGGCCGGCGATCGCCTGCGTCGGCGACGGCGCATGGGGCATGAGCCTCGCGGAGGTGATG
>JACPTI010000038.1 GCA_016192845.1 Acidobacteriota bacterium | reverse complement strand
CGTGACTGTCAGCCCCAGGATCGCGCGCACGTACCGGTTGGCGAACGCGCTCATCAGGACGCGGCGCTTCGGCCAGTTCTCGATGCGCCCGTCCGGCACGTAGCGGGAGCCGATGACCAGGTCCGCGCCGGCCGTCTGCGCAGCGAGGCGCGGAACGTCCGCGGGATCGTGCGACAGGTCCGCGTCCATCTGGCAGATGGCCGTGGCGTCGGTGCCGAGCGCCCATTGCATTCCTTCGACGTACGAAAGGCCCAGGCCGCGCGGGCCCGCCCGGTGCAGCACCGACAGCCGCCCGTCCGACCGTCCGGCGAGCGTCTCGGCGAGTTCCCCCGTGCCGTCCGGCGATCCATCGTCGATGACGAGCACGCGCACATCCGGCACACGGAGCAGCGCCGCGACCACGAGCGGCAGGTTCTCGCGCTCGTTGTACGTGGGAACAATGACGAGCGGCTGCATGCGGCTATCGTCCCTCAGGGCCGCGTTCGAACCGCAGCGACGCGACCTGCTCGGAGACGAGGCCCACGAGGAAGACGAGCGCGGCAAAGAGCACGAGGACGACGGCACCGTTCGGAATGCGTCCGAATCCGACGACGTTCCAGATGCCGTAGGCCGCTCCGACGAGGAACGAGAGGCCGCTAATCGGGAGAAACACCCGAAGGGGGCTGAAGAGCGTCGCGATCTTGAGCAGAATCAGCAGGAACACCGCGCCGTCGCACGCGAAGTGAATCTTCGACCGACCGACCCGCGAGCGTGCTTCGACCGGCTCGAACGCCACACTATAACCCGCCCGGATGAACGCCAGCGTCGTGGTGGTCGGCGTCGAGAAGCCGTTCGGCAGCAAGTGCAGGAACTCGCGCAGGCAGTCGCGCCGGGCCGCACGGAAGCCGGACGTCAGATCGGGGATCGGCCTGTCCGAGACATAACCGGCGAGCGCATTCAAGAGCGCGTTTCCGGCGCGGCGGCCGACAGACGCGTGACTCGAGGGCGCGCGCGCCCCGACCACGAGGTCGTACTCGCCCAGACGGCACACGAGGCGCTCGGCGTCCTCGGGCGGGTGCTGGCCGTCGGCGTCGAGGATCAGCACGCAATCGGCGGCCGCGTGCCGGATGCCTGTCTTCACCGCTGCGCCGTTGCCTTTCGTGTACGGGTGGCGGACGACGCGGGCGCCGGCATCGCGGGCGCGCTCCGATGTGCCGTCGGTGGATCCATCGTCGATGACCAGCACCTCGTGCCACGGGGCCGCGGACCTCAAGCACGAGACCACGTCGCCGATCGTGGCGGCCTCGTTGAGCGCGGGGATCACGATGGACACGGAAGAGGGATCAGCCAACCAGCTGCTCCACGACCCCGTCCCACGTGACCTGCACCGCACGCCCGCGGCCGCGTGCCCCCAGCTGCCGCGCGAGCACCGGGTCGGCGGCGAGGCGCGCCACGGCCAGACCGATGGCCTGCGGATCCGGCGGACACACGAAGCCGTTCTCGCCGTCGCAGACGAACTCGAGCGTGCCGCCGGAATCGGTGGCAGTCACGACCGGCTTGCCGCTGAGGAACGCTTCGAGCGTCACGTACCCGTAGTCCTCGTCGAACGGAACGTAGATCACGGCAAGCGCGCCGGCGTAGAGCGCCACGAGCTCCTCGCCGGAAGGGCTGCCCGCAAAAACCACGCGGTCGGCGACCTCGGCGTCGGCGGCGGCCTGCTCGGCGAGGCGGCGCTGCGACCCGTCGCCGACGACGATCAGCCGCAGCGGCGGCGGCACGTGCCGCATGGCCCGGATGGCGAGGTCTGCTCGCTTTACCGTCTCGAGCCGGCCGACGACCAGCGCGTAGCCGCCGTGCTCGCCCGGGTGCAGCCGATCGGCCAGCGGCGGCGGATGATAGAGCGGCTGCGCAGCGACGCCGTTGAACCTCTCGAGGCGCCGCGCGGTGTTCTGCGCGTTCGTGAACACGCGCCGGCACTCGACCAGCACGCGGCGATCCAGCTCCAGCAGCCGCCGTCGCAGCCCGACGTCCGCTTCCGCATGCTCGAAGTCGCTGTACGGAGTGCCGCACAGCTCGTACGCCGCCCGATGCTGGTGGATGATCCATGCCACCTTCCGCGGATGCCGCGCGAAGTAGCTCGGAAAGCGCGTCGCGATCAGCAGATCGATCGGCTGGGCGTTGCTCGTCGACAGGTCGAGCAGCCGCCAGGCGGCCGCCTGCGCGAGCAACTCGGACCTGGGCTGCGGGCGGAAGGGGATCGCGACCTTCTCGACCTCGTAGCCGCGGCGCCCCAGTTGCTCGATGAGCGCTCTGACGTGCAGCTCCGCGCCGCCCTCGACGAAGGGCACCTGCGCGTCGGCCACGACGATCCTGCGAATGTCGTCGTTCACGCTTCTACCTTCTGCCTGCTCTGTTCGTGTTCACGTTCAAGGTTCGGGCTGGTCGAACCTGAACACGAACGTCAGAAGCGAGAACCGAGAAGTGTGAACGAGAGTCAACCATTCTTGAGTCTGTGGATCTGCGCTATGTGGCAAAACGGAAATTGATGATATCGCCGTCCTGGACGACGTACTCCTTGCCTTCGAGGCGGACCTCACCGTGCTCGCGGCAGGCGGTCATCGACCCGCGGGCGACGAGCGCGTCGTACGGAACCACCTCGGCGCGGATGAACCCCCGCTGGATGTCCGTGTGAATCTCGCCGGCCGCCGCGTGCGCCGTGGTGCCGCGCGCGATCGACCACGCCCGGCACTCGTCCTCGCCCACCGTGAAGAAGGAGATGTAGCCGAGCAGGTCGTACGTTGCGCGGATAACGCGGTCGAGCCCTGATTCCGCGAGGCCGAGGTCGGCGAGGAATGCGGTCGCCTCGTTCGCCTCGAGCTCCGAGATTTCGAGCTCGATCGTGGCGCACAACGCCACCACGCCCGTGGCGGCGCGGGCGAGAAAGTCGGCCAACCCCGCGTGGGCCGCCGCGCGCCCGATGTCGCCGCCGACGGCGGCCACGTCCGCTTCGTCGAGATTGATGACGAGCAGGAGCGGCTTGGCCGACAGGAACTGGAAGCCGCGCAAGCGCTTGCGGTCGTCGCCCGTCAGCTCCAGCGCACGCAGCGGGCGCCCATGTTCGAGCGCGGCGCGGCATCGCTGCACGAGCGCGCGCTCCTGTTCGAGCTCCGCCGATTTGATTTTCTTGACGTCCTTGTCGAGGCGCTCGAGGCGCCGCTCCGCCACCGCGAGATCGGCCAGGATCAGTTCGTCCTCCATCGCCCGCGCGTCGCGCGCGGGGTCGACCATCCCGGACGGGTGCGGCACCGCCGGGTTCCGGAACGCGCGGACGACGTGCACCAGCGCGTCGGCGTTCTTGTCGCCGGCCACGTCGACGAGCGCCTGGGCGCCCGTGCGCGCCGGCGCGACGAGATCGGTGAACTCGATGGTGGCCGGGACGCGCTTGCGCGGGTTGTACATCGTCGTCAGCGTGTCCAGGCGCGCATCGGGCACTCGGGAGATGCCGAGATGGACGTCCCCTCTGCCGTGCGGCGCCTCGTGCACGCTGGTCATGAGCTGGAACAGGGTGCTCTTCCCGCTGCCGGGGAATCCGATGAGTGCCGCGTGAAGCATGAATTCGCAGCCTAGCACGCAACCTTGAGTGTCCTCTTCACTGGGGTCTGACCCCGGTGACGCGTCTCACCGGGGTCTGACCCCTGCACACGGCTGCATCAAAAATGCAGCGAAAATTTGGCGTAACTCACGAAAACTGAGCGGCTTAGCGGTTGACATCGTTCTCGCCCCAGACTTACTATCCGTGTGGATTTTTGTGGAGCAAAGTGGACCAAAGAGGGCTGAGGGGCAGCTCTCCGGCCCGCATCGACGACAAGGGCCGGCTGAAGGTGCCTACGATGTTTCGGGGGGGCATTCAGGACCAGCACGGGGCCGACGTCTTCGTGACGAGCCTCACGGGGGAGTGCGTCCGCATCTACCCGCTGCCGACGTGGCTCGCCATCGAGCGGAAGCTGCTGCAGATGCCCGCGAACCATCCTTCGCGCCTCAAGTTCCTCGATCGCGTGAATTACTACGGCCAGACGGGCGAGCTCGACGCGCAGGGGCGCGTCGTCATTCCGGCGCACCTGCGCGACAGCGCGGCGATCGTCGGCGACGTGCGCGTCTTCGGTCGTATCGATTACCTCGAGGTCTGGAACGAAGAGCGATTCCTCCACAAGCTCCAGCGCGAGCCGTGGACCGACGAAGACGGTCTCGGCCTGGCCGAGCATGGAATCTAGAGGATTGCGGCTATGCACGAGCCGGTCATGGTCGCGGAGGTGCTGGAGCACCTGGCGCCGGGGCGCGGCGGCCTCTTCGTCGATTGTACGGTGGGCGCCGGAGGACACGCGCGGGCGATTCTCGAAGCGGGAGCGACCCGACTGATCGGACTCGATCGCGACCCCGAGGCTCTGGAGCACGCCGCGGCGGCGCTCGAACCGTACGGGCCGCGCGTCGATCTGGTGCACGCAGACTACCGGCGCCTCGACGACGTGCTGGAGGCGCGCGGGGTCGCCGCGGTGGACGGGGTGCTGGCGGATCTCGGCGTCTCGTCGATGCAGCTCGACGCGCCGGGGCGCGGCTTCAGCTTCCGGCGCGACGAGCCGCTCGACATGCGGATGGATCGAACGAGCGGTCGTACGGCGGCCGAGGCGATCCGGGAGGCGGACGAGCGCACGCTTGCCGACGTCATCTATGAATTCGGCGAGGAGCGCTACGCCCGCCGGATCGCGCGCGCGATCGCGGAAGCGCGCGCCGGCGGCGGCATTCGGACGACGGGGGAGCTGGCGGAACTGGTCCGCCGGGCGATTCCGCGGCGGGGGACGTCGCGCATCGATCCGGCGACGCGGACGTTCCAGGCGATCCGGATCTGGGTCAACCGCGAGCTGGAGGGGCTCGACGCCTTCCTGACGCGGGCGGCGCGGCGTCTGGCGCCGGGCGGGCGGATGGTCGTCATCACCTTCCACTCGCTGGAGGACCGGATCGTGAAACATACGCTGCGGGCGCTGCAGGCGACGGCGGACACCGGGCTGACCATCCGCACGAAGCGGCCGGTCGTGCCGAGCGAGGCAGAGATCGAACGGAACCCGCGGGCGCGGAGCGCCAAGCTCCGCGCCGCGGAAAGGCAGACATCATGACCCCGGACACGTTCGAGTACGCGATCAAGAAGGACATCCGGAACAATCCGATCGTCCGCGAGGTCGATCGTGATCGGCACCGCGAGATGTGGTGGACCGCGGCCGTCTGCGTGTTTCTGGTGGCGGTGGTGCTGTTCTGGGCGTGGCAGCACTTCGAGTTGCTGCGGCACGGCTACCGGTTCGAGCAGATGCAGCGCGAGCGCGCCGCCGAGACGGAAATCAATCGGCACCTGCGGCTCGAAATCGAGACGCTGCGGTCGCCGGTCCGGATCGAGCGCCTCGCGACCGATCGGCTGCAGATGGTATCGCCCGGTCCCGGGGATGCGTCGGTGATCGAGCGCGTGCTCCCGCCGCCGGCGCCGCCGCGCTCCGCCGTCGCGCGCCGCTAGCGTTCGAGAGAGGGGGCGTGCAGCAGGTGCCGGAGAAGCCCGCCTTCGAGTGGCGCACCATCGTCAGGCGACGGCTCGTGATCGCCGCCGCGGGCCTCGTGGCGTGGTCTGCGGCGATTGAGGCGCGGCTCGTGTACCTGCAAGTCGCCCGGCACGCCGACCTCACCGCGCGCGCCGAACGCCAGCAGCTCCGCACCGTCGAGACCGCCGCCAAGCGCGGCGACATTCTCGACCGGAACGGGCGGGTCCTCGCCTTCAGCGTCGACGCCGAGTCGATCTACGCGGTTCCCACCGACATTGCCGACCCGGAGCGGGCGGCGGCGGCGCTCTGTCGCGCCCTCGACGACTGCCACGCGCGGGAGCGGCAGGCGATCGCCGACCGGATTCGCCGCGGCCGCGCCTTCGCGTACGTCCGGCGCCAGGTCTCGCCGGACGAGGCGCACCGCGTCGCCGCGCTCGCGCTCGACGGCATCGGGTTCATGAAGGAGAGCCGCCGCTTCTATCCCAACAAGGAGCTGACGGCGCACGTGCTGGGATACGTGGGCGTCGACAACAACGGCCTCGACGGCCTCGAGGCCGCCTACGACTCGCTCATCAAGGGGCGTCCGGGCACGGTGCTCGTCCAGACCGACGCGCGGCGGCAGGCGTTCAGCCGGATCGAGCGCCCGCCGACGGCGGGCGCCACGCTCGAGCTGACGATCGACCGGTACCTGCAGCACATCGCCGAGCGCGAGCTGCGCGCCGGCGTCGAACGGGCCGGCGCGGCCGGCGGATCCGTCGTCGTCATGGATCCGGCGACCGGCGAGATCCTCGCGCTCGCCAACTACCCGACGTTCAATCCGAACACCTATCGCGAGCACGGCGACGACGAGCGGCGAAACCGCGCCGTCCAGGATCTGTACGAGCCCGGGTCGACGTTCAAGATCGTCACCGCGGGCGCAGCGCTGGAGGACGGGCTGCTCGCGCCGGACACCCCGGTGGAGACGAGCCCCGGCCGCATCCGGTTCGGCTCGCGCGTCATCGACGAAGACCGCGGGCACGACTACGGGCTGCTGTCGTTCACCGACGTGATCGTGCGGTCGAGCAACGTCGGGGCGGTCAAGGTCGGGCTGCAGCTCGGCCCCGAGCGCTTCGGGATGTACGTGCGGCGCTTCGGCTTCGGCCGTCGATCGTCCCCCGATTTTCCCGGAGAAAGCCCCGGCATCGTCTGGAATTCCGCACGGCTGACCGACAGCGCGCTCGCGTCGGTGTCTATGGGTTATCAGGTGGGCGTCACGCCGATCCAGATGGCGGCCGCGGTCAGCGCGGTGGCGAACGGGGGCGAGCTCATCGAGCCACGGGTCGTCCGCGGCGTAATCGCCGACGGCACGCGCGCGGCCGTGCCGCGGAAGGTCGTTCGGCGCGCCGTCTCGCCGGGCACCGCAGCGGTTCTGACCGACATGATGGAGCAAGTCGTCGAACGCGGCACCGGCACCCGTGCCAGGGTACCGGGGTTCCCCGTGGCGGGAAAGACCGGCACCGCGCAGAAGGTCGTAGGCGGCCGGTATTCGACGTCCGACTACAACGTGTCGTTCGTCGGATTCGTCCCGTCCCGCCAGCCGGTGTTTGCGATTGTCGTGGTCGTCGATTCGCCCCGCGCGGTGCCGCCGTACGGCGGCACGGTGGCGGCGCCGATCTTCCAGCGAATCGCGGAAGCCGGGCTTCGCCTGTACGGCGTGCCGCCGTCGCTCAACCCGGCGCCGCCGGTCATTGTGGCGCGGCGCGAGGAGATGCCGCCGCAGCCCGCGTCCGGCCCTGCGACCGTTCCCGCGATCGTGACGCTTGGCGGCGGGACGACCGGGACGGCGGCGCTCTTTCCCGATCTGCGCTGGCTCGGCGCGCGCGATGCGCTGCGGATGCTGGCACGGCTCGGCCTGACGGCGCGCCTGCACGGCACGGGGGTCGTTGTCGATCAGGATCCTCCGCCTGGAAGCCCGGTCGAGCGCGGCGCGGTGTCCACCCTCAGGCTGGAACGCCATGCGGGGACCGCTGCGCCGGCGCCAATCGCGGCGGCGCCAGGCGGAGGACCATGACGGTTCGGGAGCTGCTGCAGCAGGCGTTCGCGGCGACATGGCCGCACGACCGGCCGGAGCTCCCTGCGGCGGATCGCGGGCTCGACGTGCCATGCCGCGGGGTGACCCACGACTCGCGCCGGGTCGCGCCGGGGTGGCTGTTCGTCGCGCTCCGCGGGCTGAAGGCCGACGGCGCGGAGTTTGCCCCGCAGGCGATCGCGTCCGGAGCGGCGGCGGTCGTCGCGGAGGGCCCGCCGCGGACGCGCGCCGCCGTGCCGTGGGTAGTCGTCGGCGACGCGCGGCTCGCGCTGGCGTGGCTGGCGGCGGAGTTCTTCGGGCATCCAAGCCGCCGGATGCGCGTCGTCGGCGTCACCGGTACGAACGGGAAGACGACTACGAGCTACCTGGTGAGCGCGATGTTCGAGGCGGCGGGTGTCAGGTGCGGCGTGCTGGGGACCGTCGTGTACCGCATCGGCGATCGCGAGTTTGCAGCCGAGCGGACGACGCCCGAAGCGCCCGAGCTGCAGGGGTTCATGCGCGACATGGTGGAGGCGGGCTGCGGGGCATGTGCGATGGAAGTGTCGTCGCACGCGCTGGCATTGCGCCGCGCCGACGGCATTCACTTTGCGGCGGGGGTGTTCACGAACCTGACGCGCGATCACCTCGACTTCCACGGCAACATGGAGGATTACTTCGCCGCCAAGCGGCGTCTGTTCGAGCTGCTGCCGGCGGCCGCGCCCGCGGCCGTCAATCTCGACGACCCGCGCGGCGCCGCCATTGTCGAGGTGGCGGGACGCCCCGTGACGTACGCCGTCAACCGCCCCGCGGACGTGACGCCGGGGCCGCTGGCGCTGTCGCTCGAGGGCCTCGAGTTCGACGTCCGCACGCCGAGGGGCGAGCTTCACGTCCGGTCGCCGCTCGTCGGCCGTCCGAACGTCTACAACATCCTCGCGGCGGTGAGCGTGATGACGGCGCTCGATCTGCCGCTCGATGCCATCGAGCGCGGCATCGCCCGGCTCGGCGGCGTGCCGGGCCGGTTCGAGCGCGTGTCGTCGCCCGCCGACGACATCACGGTCATCGTCGACTACGCGCACACCGACGACGCACTGCGGAACCTGCTGGAGATGGCGCGGCCGCTCGCCGGCCGGCGCCTCATCACGGTGTTCGGGGCGGGCGGCGATCGCGACCGCACGAAGCGGCCGCTGATGGGCATGGTGGCGGCGCGGCTCAGCGACGTCGTGGTGATCACGTCGGACAACCCGCGTACGGAGGACCCGCAGCGGATCATCGACGAGATCAATCTCGGCGCGCAGCAGGAGACGCGGCAGCGCAGCGTCGAGGTGCTGACGATGGTCGACCGCCGCGACGCGATTCTGTACGCGATGAGGCACGCGTCGCCCGGCGATCTGCTGCTCATCGCCGGCAAAGGGCACGAGACGTATCAGGAAATCGGCGGGCGGTTGCTCCCGTTTGACGATGTGGCGGTCGCGCGGGAGGCGTTGGCGGCCCGGCGCGACAGGTTGCGGGTTGGGTGACGGGCTGCGCCTCACATTGCGGTGGGTGGCCGACGCGGTCGGCGGCCGGATCCGGGCGGGCGATCCCGACATGGAGATCCGCACGGTCGGCATCGATACGCGGGCGCTGCAGCCGGGCGATTTCTTCGTGGCGCTGCGCGGCGCCCGCTTCGACGCGCACGAGTTCATCGACGAGGCGTTCAGGAAGGGCGCGGCCGGAGCGATCGTCGAACGGCGCTTCCGCGGCGGGCCCGAGGGCGCGGCCATTGTCGAGGTGGACGACACGACCAGGGCGCTCCAGGACCTTGGCCACGCGGTGCGCGTGGCGAGCGGGGCGCGCGTCGTGGCGATCACCGGCAGCGCCGGGAAGACCACCACGAAGGAGGCGATCGCCGAGTTCCTCTCGGTGCGCTTCCGCGTGGTGAAGAACAGGGGGAACCTGAACAACCACATCGGGCTGCCGCTCTCGCTGCTGCAGCTTCGGGAGCGGCCGGATGTGGCGGTGATGGAACTGGGCATGAACCATCCCGGGGAGATCAGCACGCTGGTGGCGATTGCCGAACCCGAGGTACGGGTCTGGACCAACGTCGGCGATGCGCATATCGGCTATTTCGGATCGTCGGACGCGATCGCGGACGCCAAGGCCGAGATCCTCGAACGCGCCGGCGCCGGACACGTGCTCGTCTGCAACGCGGACGATCCGCGCGTGATGGCGCGCGCGCGGCGCTTCGGCGGGAAGGTTGTCACCTTTGGCACCGCAGCGGCCGCCGACGTGCGGGCGCGCGAGGTCGAGGACCTCGGGATCGACGGCATGCGCGCGCGTGTGCACACGGCTGCAGGGGAGCGGACGGTCGCCACCGCGCTCCTCGGGCGCGGCAATCTGGACAACGTGCTCGCCGCCACCGCCGTAGCGCTCGAGTTCGGCGTGCCGCTCGATTCCATCGCCAGCGCCGCCGCCCGCCTCGCGCCCGCCGACCGCCGCGGCGCCGTGCGGCGGCTGCGCGGCGGCGTCGTGCTGATCGACGACTCGTACAACTCGAGCCCGGCGGCGCTCGGCCGCGCGCTCGAGGTCGTCGCGAAGGAGGCGCACACCGCGCGCAAGGTGGCCGTGGTCGGCGAGATGCTGGAGCTCGGCGATCAGGCGATCGCGCTCCACCGCCAGTCGGGCCGGACGGCCGCGGGCGCCGAGTTGCGGCTGCTCGTGGCGATCGGCGGCGAGCCGGCTCGCGCGCTGGCGGCGGCGGCGGTGGAGGCGGGGATGCCGGCGTCCGCGGTCCGTCATTTCGACACGAGCGAGGCGGCGGCGCCCGCCACGGCGGCCGAGATTCGCGCCGGCGATCTGGTGCTCGTCAAGGGATCGCGGGCCACCCGGACCGACATCGTGGCCGACGCGATCGCGGCGGAGTTCAGCTGATGCTGATGGATCTGCTGCTCCCGCTCGAGCCGTACTTCGGGCCGCTGAACGTGGTCCGCTACATCACCTTCCGCACGGCGGCGGCGAGCCTGACGGCGCTCTTCATCAGCCTCGTGCTCGGACCGTGGATGATCCGGAAGCTGCGCGACTTCCAGATCGGCCAGGTGATCCGGCAGGAAGGGCCGCAGTCGCATCGCGCGAAAGCCGGCACCCCGACGATGGGCGGGCTGCTCATCCTGACCGCGTCGATCGTCCCGACGCTGCTGTGGGCCGATTTGTCCAATCCGTACGTCTGGATTGCGGTGCTCACGACGTGTGCCTTCGGCGCGGTGGGCTTCGCGGACGACTACCTCAAGATCGTCCGCCGCTCGCACCACGGCTTGCGCCCGCGGTACAAGATGGCGCTCCAGGTCCTCATCGCGCTGGCGGTCGGCGTCACGCTCCTGGTGCTGGCCGCGAACAATCTCTACAACACGCGCCTGATCTTCCCGTTCTTCAAGAACCTGATTCCGGACCTCGGGTGGTTCTATGTCGCGTTCGCGGTGCTCGTGCTGGTCGGCGCGAGCAACGCCGTCAATCTGACCGACGGCCTCGACGGGCTCGCGATCAGCACGTTCGGCGTGGCGGCGGCGGCGTTCACGGCGCTCGCCTACGTCACGGGACACGCCGTCCTCGCCGACTACCTGCTGCTCGTCCGCTTTCCGCCCGCCGGGGAGCTGACGATCTTCTGCGGCGCGCTCGTCGGGGCGAGCCTCGGGTTCCTCTGGTACAACTCGTACCCCGCCGAGATCTTCATGGGCGACGTGGGATCGCTGGCGCTCGGCGGCGCGCTCGGCACCGTCGCCATTCTCATCAAGCAGGAGCTGCTGCTGCCGATCGTCGGCGGCGTGTTCGTCATCGAGGCGCTCTCGGTGATCGTGCAGGTCGGCTCGTTCAAGCTGCGCGGCCAGCGCGTGTTCAAGATGGCGCCGCTCCATCACCACTTCGAGCTCATCGGCTGGAGCGAGCCGAAGGTGATCACCCGCTTCCTGATCGTGGCGGTGGTCTTCGCCCTCTTCAGCCTGACCACGTTGAAGCTGCGGTGATGGCGTGGGCGACAGTGGCTTCTCGGTCCGTGGGCGCCGGGTGGTGGTGGTGGGAGCAGCGCGCAGCGGGATCGCCGCGGCGGAGCTGCTCGCGAAGCGGGGGGCAGCGGTGACGCTGACCGAGATGCGCGACGCGGTCGACGCGGCGCCGGCGCTCCGGGCCGCGGGCGTCGCGCTCGAGCTGGGCGGACATCGGCCCGAGACGCTCGCGGCGGCCGACCTCGTGGTGCTCAGTCCGGGCGTGCCGACGGACCTCCCGATGCTGGACGCCGCGCGCCGGCGCGGCGCCGAGGTGATCGGCGAGCTGGAGCTGGCGTGGCGGTGGATCCGCGGGCCGGTGATCGCGGTGACCGGCACGAAGGGGAAGTCGACGACCACGACGCTCGTCGGCCGCATGCTCGAAGAGGCGGGACGGGACGTGCTGGTGGGCGGCAACATCGGCGTGCCGCTGAGCGGGCAGGTCGATCGGTCGACCGCCGACACCGTGCACGTGGTCGAGGCGAGCAGCTTTCAGCTGGAGACGACCGCCACGTTCCGGCCGTGGATTGCGGTATGGCTGAACTTCGCCGACGACCATCTCGACCGGCATCCCGACGTGCGGGCGTACGCCGCCGCGAAAGCGCGCATCTTCGCGAATCAGACCGCCGACGACTGGGCGGTCGTCAACGCCGATGACCCGGTGGTGATGGCCCGCAGCGGCGGGATCGCCGCGCGGCGGGCGGCGTTCGCGCTGTCAGGACGGATCGCCGAAGGCTTCGTCGTCGACGGCGAGTGGATCGTCCGGCGCACGGCGACCGGCGCCGATCGGCTCGTGCCCGTCGCGGCGGTCGAGCTGCGGGGCCGCCACATGCTCGCGGACGTTCTCGCCGCGACGGCCGCGGCGTCGCTCGCCGGCTGCGCGCCGGCGGCGATGACCGGCGCGCTCCGGGGATTCCGCGGCCTCGCGCACGTGATGGAGCCCGCGGGCGAGATCGGCGGCGTGCGGTTCGTCAACGACTCGAAGGCGACCAACGTCGAAGCGGCGCGGCGATCGATCGAGAGCTTCCCGCGCGGCGTGGTGGCGATCGTCGGGGGCCGCTTCAAGGGCGGGGACCTCGGGGAGCTGCGCGAGGTGCTCGCGGCGCACGGCAGGGCGGTCATCGCCATCGGCGAGGCGGCGCCGCTCGTGCGCCGGTCGCTCGGCGACGTCGTCCCGGTGGTCGACGCCGGATCGATGCGCGAGGCGGTGGAGCGGGGCTATGAGGCGGCGGCGCCGGACGGCGTGGTGCTGCTGGCGCCCGCGTGCGCGAGCTTCGACTGGTTCCGGGATTATGCCGAGCGAGGGGACGTGTTCAAGGCAGAGGTCGCGAGGTTGAAACGCGCAACGGAACACCGAGACACCGAGACACCGAGTTGAGAAGAAACCTCGGTGCCTCGGCGACTCGGTGGTTTGTGTTGGGATGCGGGAGCGGTGAGCAGTCGTCAGTCGGCTCGGCGCGGAGAGGAGCTGGCCGCTGGGAACGCAGGCTACCCCGGTCTGCGAGGTCGGTGTCCCCTTCCACGGGCCGGCTGATGACTGTTGACCGCTTCCGCCGTTGTCGGTTGTCAGTTGTCGGTTGTCAGAGCACCACTGACAACTGGCAACCGGCAACTGGGATCGGGATCTTAGCCGATCCGCGCAATACCGGGTGTTTCGGGTGGTCGGGCGGGTTTCTATAGGGGCCGACCTTTCCGCCTTCGCCGCAGGCTTCGGCGAGACCCCGCCGAAGCGCGAGCGCGGAGGCGGGCAGGTCGACCCGTGAGGTGGCGTGGCGCGCAAGCTGAAATCGGATCGGGTTCTCTTTACGGCAACCCTCCTGCTGGTCTGCACCAGCGTCGTCATGGTCTACAGCGCGTCGGCGCTGCTGGCGCTGGAGCGCTACGAGCAGCCCTACCTCTTCGTCACGCGCCAGGGCATGTGGACGGTCCTCGGCCTGGCCGCGCTCTGGGTGGCGATGCGCGTCGACTACCGGACGTACCGGAACGACGCGTTCATCTGGGCGCTCGTCGGGATCGTCGCGGTCACGCTGGTCGGCGTTCTGTTCAGCGTCCCGGTGAACGGCACGCGCCGGTGGTTCGGGATGGGCGGCCTCGGCATTCAGCCGTCGGAGCTCGCCAAGCTCGCCTGCGTGCTCTTCACCGCCCTCATCCTCGAGCGGCGGATGCATCGCATCGACGAGCTGTCGTACTCGCTGCTGCCGATCGGCATCGTCGTGGGTGCGATGGTGGCGCTCATCCTGCTGCAGCCGGATTTCGGCACGGCGATGTCGCTCGTCCTGATCGTGGCTGCGATGGTGTTCGCGGCGGGCCTCCATTACCGGTATCTCGTCGGCACGCTGCTCGTGATGCTGCCGGCGCTGTATCTGGTGCTCGTCAGCGCGCCGTACCGGCGCCGGCGCCTTCTCGCGTTCTGGGACCCGTGGGCCGATCCGCTGGGCGACGGCTTCCAGGTCATTCAATCGCTGATTGCGGTCGGGACCGGAGGCGTGTTCGGGCGCGGATTGATGGCCGGCGTGCAGAAGCTGTTCTACCTGCCGGAGCCGCACACCGACTTCATCTATGCCGTGATCGGCGAGGAGCTGGGCCTGGTCGGCGCCACCGCGACGCTGCTTTGCTTCTGCCTGATCGCGTGGCGCGGCGTGCGCATCACGGCCCGCGCGCAGGACATGTTCGGTGCGTTCGTGGCGCTCGGCATCACCACGATGATCGTCGTGCAGGCGTTCGTGAACATGAGCGTCGTGCTCGGGCTGCTGCCGACCAAGGGCATTCCGCTGCCGCTCGTCAGCGCCGGCGGATCGTCGCTCGTCATCAGCCTGGCGGCGATGGGGGTGCTGCTGAACATTTCGCAGCACGAGACGGTTACGGCGTAAGTGCGATGGTGCGACGGTGCGATGGTGCGACGGTGCGATGGTGCGATGGTGCGATGGTGCTCACGTAGATGCCGCTGTCGATCCTGATCGCTGGTGGGGGCACGGGAGGCCACTTGTATCCGGGCATCGCGGTGGCTCGCGAGCTGACGGCGCGCAGGCGCGACGTGGAGGTGGCGTTCGTCGGCACGGCCGCCGGGATCGAGGCGCGGGTCGTGCCGCGCGAGGGGTTCGCGCTGGAGCTGATCCGCAGCGCGGGCCTGAAGGGGAAATCGCTCCCGTCTCTGGCGCGCGGCCTGGCGCTCCTGCCGGTGAGCGCGGCGGACGCGTGGCGCGTCATTACGCGGCGGCGGCCGTCGGTCGTCATTGGCGTCGGCGGCTACAGCTCGGGGCCCGTCGTCCTGCTGGCGGCAATGCGCGGCATTCCGACGCTGCTCCTGGAGCAGAACGCGATGCCGGGGCTCACCAACCGGCTGCTTGCGCGGGTGGTCGACGCGGCGGCGGTGACGTTTCAGGAGACGGTGCGGTTCTTCGGCAGCAAGGCGTTCGTCTCGGGCAATCCGGTCAGAGCGGAGTTCCTTCGGGGTGAGGAGGCACATGGGGATGAACTTTCGCCGCCTGGGGCGGCACGGGTTCTAGTCTTGGGCTGTTCTCCGGGCGCGCACGCGATCAACATGGCCATGGTGGAGGCGGCGCCGCGGCTGGCTGCCGCTCAGCCACGGCTGGCAGTCACGCACCAGACTGGGGAGCGCGATCTGGAAATGGTCCGCGACCAGTACCGGCGGGCCGGGCTGGAAGCCCGAGTCGAACCGTTTTTGTTTGCGATGGAGCGGGAGATGACGTCGGCCGACTTCGTCGTCTGCCGCGCCGGCGCGACCACCGTCGCGGAGCTGACGGCGATCGGACGGCCGTCGATTTTCGTGCCGCTCCCGACCGCCGCGGACGACCACCAGCGCAAGAACGCGCTCGCGCTGGTGAAGGAAGGAGCGGCGCTGATGATCGAGCAGCGCGAGCTCACAGGCGATCGGCTGGCGGCCGAGATGCTGTCGCTGGCGGCCGACGCGGAGCGCCGGCGGCGCATGGCCGGGGCGGCGCGGCGTCTCGCGCGCCCCGACGCGGCGCGGGTCATCGCCGAGCGGGTGCTGGCGCTTGCCGGGCAATGAGCGGTTCTCGGGTCCGGCTGAAGCCGGACACCACGTACGCAGGTTGCGGTGCTCGGTAGAACGCGGCGGATTCATTTCGTCGGCATCGGGGGCGCCGGGATGAGCGGCATCGCCGAGCTGCTCGCGAATCTCGGGTACGAGGTGAGCGGCTCGGATCTCAGGCGGTCGGAGGTGACGGCAAGGCTCCAATCGAGCTTCGGCGTCACGGTGCACGAGGGGCACGCGGCGGGGAATGTCGGCGGCGCGGAGGTCGTGGTCGTCTCGTCCGCGGTGCGGCCGGCCAATCCGGAGGTCGTCGAGGCCGAGCGGCGCGGGATCCCCGTGATCCCGCGCGCCGAGATGCTCGCCGAGCTGATGCGGATGCGGTTCTCGATTGCGGTCGCCGGCGCGCACGGCAAGACGACGACCACGTCGATGATCGCGTTCGTGCTCGAGCGGGGCGGCCTCGACCCCGACGCGGTGATCGGCGGGCGGCTGCGCGCCTTCGGCAGCAGCGCGCGGCTCGGGCGGGGTGAGTACTTGGTGGCGGAGGCGGACGAAAGCGATCGGTCGTTCCTGATGCTGTGGCCGTCGATCGCGGTGCTGACGAACATCGACAACGAGCATATGGAGAGCTACGGGAGCATCGCCGGGCTGCAGCAGGCGTTCGCGGAGTTCGCGAACAAGGTGCCGTTCTACGGCGCCGTGATTGCGTGCGCCGACGACCGTCACCTCGCGCCGGTGCTGCCGCGCGTCACGCGGCGCCTCGTGACCTACGGGCTGGAGGCGGCGGGTCCGCGCCTGGAGCGGCCAGACGGGCGCGGAACCCGCCCCACGGTGCACGTGTTCGGCGCCGACGTGGAGCTGGGCGCCTTCGGCGGGCGCTGTGTCGTGCACCGGCGCGTCGGCGACGCGACCGAGCGTCTCGGGCAGGTCGAACTCTCCATCCCGGGCCGGCACAACCTCCAGAACGCGCTCGGGGCCGCGGCCGTCGCCGGAGAGCTCGGCCTCGACTTCGCGCAGGTCGCCGCCGCGCTGCGGGCGTTCGAAGGCGCCGAGCGCCGCTTCGAGCGGTACGGCGAAGTGAACGGCGTCCTGGTCGTGGACGACTACGCGCATCATCCGACGGAAATCGCGGCCGTGCTGAGCGCCGCGCGCGCGTCGCTCGGCCGCCGCCTGGTCGTCGTCTTCCAGCCGCATCGGTACAGCCGCACCGAGCGGCTGATGGACGAGTTCGGTCCCGCCTTGCGCGAGGCCGACGAGGTCGTGCTCACCGATATTTACGCCGCAGGCGAGGACCCGATCCCCGGCGTCACGATCGACGCGCTGACCGAAGCCGTTCGCCGCGGCTCCGGGCGGCCGGTGCGCCTCGTCAAACGTCTCGACGACGTCGTGGCGGAGCTGCTGAAGGTGGCGAGGCCCGGCGACGCCGTTGTCACGCTGGGCGCGGGCTCGATCGGCGCCGTGCCGAAGCGGCTCGTCGAAGCGCTCAGGCAGCGGGAGGCACAGGGCTGATGGCGGTCTCCACGTCCACCGACAAGCGATTTCGCCGCGTGCACGTCACGCCGCGGTCGCGGCGCCGGTTCGCGTTGTCGCCGAAGGGCGTCGCCCTGGCCGCGCTCGCCGGCACGTGCGTGCTGTACGGCGGCTATCGCCTCGCCGGCGTCGTGCTGTCGAGCGGCGCGCTGACGGTGACGCGCATTACGGTCGGCGGCAACAGCCGTCTGTCCCACGGCGAAGTGCTGTCGCTCGTCGACGGGCTGCAGGGGCGGAGCATGTTGTTGCTCGATCTCGACGAGTGGCGGCAGAAGCTCCTCGCGTCGCCGTGGGTGGCCGACGCGGCGCTCCGCCGCGTGCTGCCGGGAACGGTTGACGTCGCGGTTTCCGAGCGCCGGCCCGTCGGCATCGCGCGGCTCGAGGGCGGCTTGTACCTGATCGACCAACGGGGGAGCGTCATCGACGACTTCGGGCCCGGCCATGCCGATCTCGATCTGCCGTTGATCGACGGGCTCGCGGCCGCGCACGCGGCAGGCGCGAGTGAGCCGGCGGTCGACGAGGGGCGTGCGGCGCTCGCCGTGCGGCTGCTGGCGTCGCTCGAGACGGATCCGGATCTGGCGGGGCGCGTCTCCCAGATAGACGCCTCCGACGTGCGCGACGCGGTGGTGATGCTGAAGGGCGACACGACGCTCGTCCGCGTCGGCGAAGACCGGTTCGCCGAGCGCCTTCGGTCGTATCTCGACCTCGCCCCCGCGCTGCGGGAGAGGGTCCCGGAGATCGATTACGTGGATGTGCGGTTTGGCGAGCGGGTGTACGTGAGGCCTCGGTAGGAGGGTCCGTGGCGCGTAGAGAGCGATACCTGGTCGGGCTCGACGTCGGGACCTCGAACGTCTGCGCCCTCGTGGGCGAGAGCCTCGACGACGGTGGCCTCGACATCGCCGGGATTGGCGTCGCGGAGTCGCGCGGCATCAAGCGCGGCGTCGTCGTCAACCTCGAGGCGGCGGTCGAGTCGATCAAGAAGGCGATCGAGGAGGCGGAGCTGGTGGCCGGAGTCGAAATCGACTCCGTGCATCTGGCGCTGTCGGGGCACCACATCAAGGGCTTCAACAGCCGCGGCGTCGTCGCCGTCGCGGGCAAGAACCGCGAAATCACGCGCGACGACGTGCGGCGGGCGATCGAGGCGGCCAAAGCGGTGTCGCTGCCGGCCGGACGCGAGATCCTCCACGTCCTGCCGCAGGATTTCGTCGTCGACGAGCAGGACGGCATCGGCGCGCCGATCGGGATGACGGGCGCCCGGCTCGAGGTGAACGTGCACGTCGTGACGGGCGCCGTCTCCTCCACGCAGAACATCATCGCGTGCGTGAACCGCGCGGGGGTGACCGTCGTCGATACGGTCATCGAGCAGCTGGCCGCCGCCGAGGCGGTGCTCACGCCGGACGAGAAGGAGCTCGGCGTGGCGCTCGTCGACATCGGGGGCGGCACCGCCGATCTGGCGATCTTCGAGCGCGGCAGTCTGTGGCACACGGCGGTGGTGGCCGTCGGCGGCGATCACTTCACCAGCGATATCGCCGTCGGGCTGCGGACGCCGATTCCCGACGCGGAAAAGCTGAAGCGCAAGAGCGGCTGTGCGCTCTCGGCGATGGTGGACGAGGACGAGACGATCGAGGTGGCGAGCGTCGGCGGGCGCAAGCCGCGGCTCATGGCGCGCCGCATCCTGTCGGAGATCCTGCAGCCGCGCGCCGAAGAGATCTTCCATCTCGTCTGGGACGAGATCCGCCGCGCGGGGTACGAAAAGGTGCTCAACTCGGGAATCGTCCTGACCGGCGGCGGGTCGATTCTCGAAGGCATGCCGGAGATTGCCGAACAGATTTTCGATCTGCCGATTCGGCGGGGCTGTCCCGTGGAAGTCGGAGGATTGGCGGATCACGTGAGCAGTCCGGCGTTCGCCACGCCGGTCGGGCTGGTGCTGTACGCGCATCGGAACCGGGTTCCGGAGCCGGCGCGGGTCGGCGCCGGGGCGTTCGGCCGCATGGCCGTCCGGCTGCGCGGCATCTTCAAGGAGTTTTTCTAGGCGGGTCCGGCAGGACTCGTCCAACGGAGGGTGGACATGAGGCAAGGCGATCCCCGCGACAACGCACCCCGCGCCGCAGGCGGCGCAGGGGTCCCGGCGGATGCCGACGCACTGCGGCTGACGCTCGACCCGGAGGCGCGGCGTAGCGCGAAGATCAAGGTCATCGGCGTGGGCGGCGGCGGCAGCAATGCGGTCAACCGCATGGTCGCCGCGGGGCTCGACGGCGTCGAGTTCATCGTGGCGAACACCGACGCGCAGGCGCTCGGCCAGAACCGGGCACCGGTGAAGATCCAGATCGGCCAGCGGCTGACGAAGGGGCTCGGCGCGGGCGCCGACCCGAACATCGGCCGCCAGGCCGCGCTGGAAGATACCGAGACGATTATCCAGGCGCTCTCCGGCGCCGACATGATCTTCGTCACGGCGGGTCTCGGCGGCGGCACGGGCACGGGCGCGGCGCCGGTGATTGCGAGCCTGGCGAGCGAGCTCGGCGCGTTGACGGTCGCCGTGGTCACCCGGCCGTTCAAGTTCGAAGGCAGGCGCCGCGCGGTGCACGCCGAGGTCGGGCTCGAGGCGCTCCGCGAATGCGTCGACACGGTGATCACGATTCCAAACGAGCGGCTGCTGACGATCATCGACCGGAAGACGTCGATCACCGACGCGTTCGGCATGGCCGACGATGTGCTGCGGCAGGCGATTCAGGGGATCTCCGACCTGATCCTGGTGCCCGGGCTCATCAACCTCGACTTCGCGGACGTGAAAACGATCATGTCCAACATGGGCGTCGCGATGATGGGCACCGGCGTCGCCGACGGCGAGAACCGCGCGATGACCGCCGCGCAGAAGGCTGTCTCGAGCCCGCTGCTCGAGGACGGATCCGTGAACGGGGCGCGCGGCGTGATCATCAACGTCACCGGCGGTCCGGACCTGTCGCTGATGGAGGTCAACGAGGCGTCGTGCGTCATCCAGGAGGCGGCGCACGAGGACGCCAACATCATCTTCGGCGCGGTGGTCGATCCCGGGCTTACCGGCAAGGTGAAGATCACCGTGATCGCCACCGGGTTCGACCGGGCCGGCAGCGGGCGCACCGTGCCCGCGGCGGCGCTGCAGACGCCGGTCGACCTGCACGGCTACACGGCCCACCTGAGCCGCACCGCCGACGGGGGCGGGGCGGTACGGCCGACCCGGGAGATGAGCGAAGCGATACAGCCGACGCTGGAGATGAGCACGAGCCACCCCACCGCGCAGGCGTGCGCGACGCCACCCCATCGCGCGGGGCGCGCTGGGGGCCCCGCGGTGGGGGCCCCGGCGCCGGAACCGCGGAACACGGCTCCGGCCTCCGGCGCGCAGCCCGACGCGGGGTACGTGTTGACCGTCAACCGGCGTCCGGGCGTGGAACTGACGCTGCCCGCCGCCGACGCCGGCGACGCGGCATCACCGCTCGACGTGCCCGCCTTCCTCCGGCGTCAGAGCTGACGCCCATCCGGGCGCCTCGCGCGCCGGGGCCCGCGCCTCGCACCCCACCGCGCAAGATTCGCGCGGTGGGGACCCCGCGCCTCGCACCCCACCGCGCAGGCGTGCGCGGTGGGGACCCCGCGCGTGCCGGTGGTACACTACATAGACCCACGGCACGCGCGAGCGCCTGCGGCCGAGCAGCAGCTCGCGCACGATCCGTCCACCTCCGTCGGACGCCGGATCGCTCAGCGGCTCATCGATACGCAGGTTCATGACGCACTGGTTTCAGCGCGAGCGCGCCCGCGAACTCCTGTCGAAGGAGGTGGGATTCGTCCGCAAGCCCCACGGCGGCCGGCTGCGCGTCGCGCTGGCCTTCCCGAACACGTATTTCGTCGGGATGTCGAATCTCGGCTTCCAGACGGTCTACACGCTGTTCAACGCCGAACCCGATATCGTCTGCGAGCGCGTGTTCCTGCCACCGAAAACGGAGCTGGCGGACCAGCTCGCGTCGCGCGCGCCGCTCATCACGCTCGAATCGCAGACGCCGGTGGCCGACTTCGACGTGCTGGCGTTTTCGGTGTCGTTCGAGTGGGACTACACGAACGTCCTGACGCTGCTCCGGCTCGCGGGGCTGCCGCTCCGCGCCGAGGAGCGCACCCACCGGCATCCGCTCGTGGTGATCGGCGGCGCCGTGACGTTCATCAACCCCGAGCCGCTGGCGCCGTTTGCCGACGTGATCGCGGCCGGCGAAGGGGAGGCGCTCGTTCCATCGCTCCTGCGCGCGTTCCAGGGCGCGTCCAATCGCGGCGACCTGCTGCGGCGTCTGGCGGCCGAGCGCGGCTTCTACGTGCCGTCCTTCTACGACGTCGAATACGCGACCGGCGGGTCGATCGCGGCGTTCGTGCCGAAGGCGGGCACCGGCGCGCCGGCGGGCGTCCGCAAGGCGGCGCTGCGCACGACGGATGCGGTCGATCCGCCGGCCACGACGATCTTCACGCCCGAGACGGAGTTCGGATCGCGCTTCCTCGTGGAGGTGGTCCGCGGCTGCGCGAACCTCTGTCGCTTCTGCTGGGCGGGCTACAACTACCTGCCGGTGCGTCCGTTCCCGACCGATCGGATCCTGGCGCTCGCCGAGCGGGCGCGGCCGTACGCGAGCCGCGCGGGCCTCGTGTCGATTGCGCTCTGCGATCACCCGGAGATCGAGGAAATCCTCACGCGGCTCTCGGCGATGAGGTACTCGATCAGTCCGGCTTCGCTGCGGCTCGACGACCTGACGCCGACGATCGTTCGTCTGCTGCGCGAGAGCGGCGAGCGCACGCTCACGATTGCGCCGGAGACCGGATCCGACCGCCTGCGCCGCGTGATCAACAAGACGATCACGAACGAGGAAATTCTTGCCAGCGCCGAGATGATCTTCTCCAGCGGCGTCGAGAACCTGAAGCTGTACTTCATGATCGGGCTGCCGACGGAGACCGACGAGGATCTCGTCGCCATCCGCGACCTGACGCTCCAACTGCGGCAGATCATGGTGGTCCGCGGCCGCGGACGCGGCCAGCTCGGGCGGATCGTCGGCAGCGTGAACCCGCTGGTGCCGAAGCCGGGTACGGCATACCAGTGGCTGCCGATGGAAGACGACGGCTCGATCGAGCGGAAGATCCGGCGGATGCGCGCGCTCATGGCGGGCATCGACAACGTCTACGTCAACATCAAGTCGGAGCGGCATTCCTTCTACCAGGCGCTGCTGTCGCTCGGCGACCGGCGCGTGGCTCCAGCCGTCGAAGCGGCGGAGCGGAACGGCGGCAACTGGCGCGCCGCGTCCGCCGAGGCAGGCATCGATGCCGGCTTCTTCGTCTTCCGCGACCGCTCGCGGGATCGCGTGCTGCCGTGGGACATCATCGACGGCGGCATGAAGGGCGAGTTCTTCCGCGCCGAGTTCGACAAGGCGCTCCGCGCCGAGTGGACGCTCCCACCGAAGCGGCAGAAGGACAATGCGCGCCTCCTTCCGGTCCTGCAGTAGCGCGCGGGCTCCAGCCTGCGCGACGTTCTAGCTCGCCACCGCCGCCTTCTCCTCGTATTCGGCGTACGCCTCGAGAATCGCCTCGCGAATGCGGTCTTGCGCCGTCGCGTCGGCAATCGGGCGGAGCAGCGTGAAGCTGCGGCGCTCGCCGTTGACGACGTACTGGCGCGCGGGGAACGTCACGTTGCGTCCGCCGCCGGTGCGGCGTTCCCACACGCCGAAGCCGATCAGCTTCAGTCCCTCGAGTACGCCCTCGGTGAAATGAATCTCCGCGTCGGCGAGCTTGCCGGGCGGGTTGTTCTTCTCGGTCTGAGTGATTCTGATGACCACGCTCTCCTCCGTGCTCGTGCGTGCTGGCAGTCGGACGCAGGGCAAAGCGGGAGCCAGGAGAGGATGCCCCCTCGCGTGACCGGAACCGCCTGAGGCAGCATCACTTGCGGCCGCCGCCGAAAGGCGTGCCGGACGCGAGGCCCCGCGGGTGTAAACGACGGTTGTCGCGGAACCGGGTGACCCGACGAGGTCGTCAGCGGAGGAGCAGAACGTGTGCGATGGCGAGCTCCTGCGAGTGCGTCAGCGTGAGCAGCGAGCCCGTGCCGCCCATAGCCGCGAACCGCGCCGCGGCGCCGTCGTGAAACCGGAGGTGCGGCGGCCCTCCGCGGCGGACGACTTCGATCGTGCGCCAGAAGACGCCGCGCGAATGGCCGGTCCCGAGCGCCTTCATCGCCGCTTCCTTCGCGGCAAAGCGCGCCGCGAACGACGAGGCGGCATCGCGCCTCCGGCGGCAGTACGCGATCTCCTCGTCCGTGAACACCCGGCAGACGAAGCGATCGCCGTAGCGCTCGATCGCGCTGGCGATGCGCGCGATCTCGGTGGCGTCGAGCCCGGACCCGATGATGTCCATCGGTAGTGGGTGGGTGGTGGTTGGTGGTTGTATAAGGACCAACCACGAGCACGAACCACCGACCACCAACCATCCTACATGAGCCCGCCCGCCGTCCCCGAGCCGTTCTACTGGATCTCGTCGCCGTGCGGACTCGTGCTGAGATGCCGGCCGCTCGACGACATCGCCCCTCATCTGTTCACGACGCGTGACGCGTTGCTCTCGTCGACGGAAGGCTGGTGGCGGCTGGGCGATGCCGTCGGCGCCGAACGGGTCGCGACGCTCGACCAGGTCCACGGCCGCGACGTCGTCGCAGTCGCGCCGGGCGCTGCCCCGCCATCAGGACGCCCGAAAGCCGACGCGCTCGTCTCGAGCGACCCGTCGGTCGCGATTGCGGTCCGCGCCGCCGACTGCGTGCCGCTGCTGCTGGCCGATCGACGGACGGGCGCGGTGGCGGCGGTCCACGCCGGATGGCGGGGAACCGCGGCGGGGGTGGCGGCCGCCGCCGTCGAGGCGCTGCAGTGCGGGTTGGGCGTGAAGCCGCGCGATCTGGTGGCCGCCATCGGCCCCACCATCGGCGCGTGCTGCTATGAGGTCGGCCGCGATGTGGCCGATGCGTTCGCGGCGGCCGGTCACGCGCCGCACCTCCGTGAGCGCTGGTTCGTGGGCCGGGATCCGGGACCAGGGATCCGGGATCCGGAAGAACTCCGGCTGGATCTCGTCGCGGCGAACCGCGACCAGCTGGTGCTCGCTGGCGTGCCCGAGGCGCAGATTCACGCGTGCGGTCTCTGCACGGCCATGCACCTCGACGTGCTGACGTCGTACCGCGCCGAAAAGGAGAAAGCGGGACGAATCGCCGCCGCGATCCGCTGCCGGGAGTACAATCCCGCGTGACCGTTCTGACCCCCGGGAGGGCGGAGGAGGCCCGCATGAGAAGAGCAGCACGGTGGTGGGCGACGACGCTGATGGTTGCGGCGAGTACGGCCCCTGTCTCGGGCCAGCACATCGAATGGCGCAGCTACAGCGGCGATTCCGGCAGCACCAAATACGCGGCCGTCGACCAGATCAACCCTTCCAACGTGG
The DNA here is from genome assembly GCA_016192845.1 of Acidobacteriota bacterium. Classification (GTDB taxonomy): domain Bacteria; phylum Acidobacteriota; class Vicinamibacteria; order Vicinamibacterales; family UBA2999; genus MELF01. The sequence continues at coordinate 17,310 of JACPTI010000038.1, read as the reverse complement.
CGAAGCTCCGGATCGCGTGGCGGCGGCCGGCGGTCGATCCGTCACTCGTCAAGCTCGATCCGACGCTGACGTTCTCGAGGAACTTCCGCGCCACGCCGCTCATGATTGGCGGCGTGCTGTACGCCCCGAACGGCGTAGGGCTCGTAGAGGCGTTTCACCCGCAGACTGGGCGTACGCTGTGGGTGCAGCAGCCACCGGCCGGCGGCCCGGAGACGCTGCGCGGCGACAGCACGCGCGGCGTCGCCTACTGGCGCAGCGGCACCGAGGAACGGCTGTTCGTCCAGCGCGGCGAAACGCTGATGGCGCTCGATCCGAAGACGGGACGCCCGTATCCCGGCTTCGGTACCGGCGGCGCCGTCAGCCTCCGGCACGGGATGGAGCCGTATCGGTGGACCGGCGCACCGCAGGTCTGCCGTGACGTGGTGATCGTCGGATCGTCGATGAGCGACTCGCCGCCGAACAAGGAGGGGACGCCGGGCGACGTGCGGGCCTACGACGTGCGCACCGGCCGCCTGCGCTGGACCTTCCACGCGATCCCGCGCGAGGGCGAGTTCGGCGTCGACACCTGGAAGAACGATTCGTGGCGGTACACGGGCCACGCGAACCTCTGGTCGCTCCTCAGCGTGGACGAGCAGCTCGGCTACGCCTACCTGCCGCTCAGCAGCCCGACCAGCGACATGTACGGCGGCCATCGGCCCGGCGATAACCTGTTCAGCGACAGTCTCGTGTGCGTGGACTGCCTCACCGGCAAGCGTGTGTGGCATCAGCAGCTCGTCCACCACGATCTGTGGGACTACGACCTGCCCGCGGCGCCCGTGCTCGCCGACATCACCGTCGGCGGCCGGCGGGTCCGCGCCGTCGTGCAGGTGACCAAGCAGGCGTTTGCGTTCGTGTTCGATCGCGTGACGGGGCAGCCGGTCTGGCCGATCGAGGAGCGTCCGGTGCCCCGGTCGACCACGCCCGGCGAGCAGACGTCGCCGACGCAGCCGTTTCCCACGAAGCCGCCGCCGTTCGACCGCCAGGGCGTCACGGTCGACGATCTCATCGACTTCACGCCGGAACTGCGCGCCGCCGCGCTCGAGGTCGTGAAGAACTACGTGATCGGCCCGGTGTTCACGCCCCCGTCGATCAAGACGGCAGAGGGCACGAAGGGGACGATCCAGCTGCCCGGCTCGGTCGGCGGCGCCGACTGGCAGGGGGCGGCGTTCGATCCGGCCACCGGCATGCTGTACGTGCCGTCGATCGCCGCGCCCTTCGTCGCCGATATCGTGCCCGGCAACCCGAAGCAGACCAACCTGACCTTCACCCGGGGCACGCGCGAATTTCCGCCGGCGGTCATGGGGCTGCCGCTGCTGAAGCCGCCGTACGGCCGGATTACGGCCATCGATCTGAACCGGGGTGAGATCGTCTGGTCGGTGCCGAACGGCAACGGCCCGCGCGACCATCCGCTGCTCACGCACCTGAACCTGCCGCCGCTCGGCAACCCCGGACGCAGCGCGCCGCTCCTCACACGGTCGCTGCTGTTCGTCGGTGAAGGCGATCCGATCATGGTGGCGCGGGAGCGGGTGCCGCCGAGCCTGCCGCTGTCGCTGGCGCCGAGCGCCGGCGACCGCACGTTCCGCGCCTACGACAAGGCGACGGGGAAGGCGCTGTGGGAGACCGATCTGCCGGCGGGCACGACCGGCGCGCCGATGACCTATGTTGTCGACGGCAAGCAGTACGTCGTCGTGGCGGTGGGATCGCGGGAACACCCCGCGGAGTTCATCGCCTTCAGCCTGCCTTGAGGTGGATCACGGGCCACAGAGACACAGAGAATTTGAATTTGGTTCTTACCTCTGTGACTCTGTGCCTCTGTGGCCTGTGGCAGCGACCGCCTCGTCCATGGCCTCATTCGCCAGGCGGTCGGCGTCGCGGTTCATCTCGCGCCGCACGTGCTCGAACCGCACGTCGCCAATCTGCGCGACGAGACGCCGGGCCTCCGCCGAGAGCGGCTGCAGGCCCGGATGCTTCACCCGGTATTCTCCGCGCATCTGACGGACGAGCAGCTCCGAGTCCGACCGCACGTGCAGCCGGCGGACGCCATGGGCGGCCGCCCACGCCAGCGCCGCGATGAGGCCGCGGTACTCCGCGACGTTGTTGGTGGCGAGGCCGAGCGCTTCCTTCAGCTCGACGGACGTGCCGTCGTCGCAGTCGATGCGGACGCCGTAGCCGGCGGGTCCGGGATTGCCGCGCGCGCCGCCGTCGATGTGCGCGACCGCTGAAGGGCCCGTGGCCGACCCGAACAGCGAGGGCTGGGTCACGACGCGGGCGTCGCGACGGTGCGGTCGGCTGCCGGCGGGGGCTCGTAGTACAGGATCCGGTGGCAGCTCTCGCACTGGATGATGGTGTCGTTCTGCCGCACCTGCTGGAAGACGGCCGGCCGGAGGCGGACGTGGCACACCGAGCAGGCGCCGTCGCGGGTGGCGGTGCAGAGGGCGATTCCCTTGCGCGCCTTGGCCACCTGTTCGTAGAGCGCGACCAGCCGCGGCTCCGTCGTCGCGAGCAGCGCCGCGCGCTCGGTCGCCGCCTCATCGAGCGCCCGCTGCATCGTCGCGAGCTCGCGCGCGCGCGCGGCCTTTTCCGCCTCGGTCTCCTTCTGCTGGGCGGCGATCGCGGCTTCCGCCTGCTTGATCTCGATGGCGATCTGGTCGGCTTCCAGCATCCGCTCGAGCTCCTTTTCCTCAACGGCGTTCAGTTCGGACTGGGCGGTGGCGATTTCGTGCTGGAGGGCCTGGTATTCGCGGTTGGTCTTGACGTCGACGAGCTGGTCCTTGAACTTGGTCACGCGCGCCTGGAAGACCGCCGCCTCCTGCCTTCGCCGCGTCGCGGGTCGGCAAGACATCCTTCGCGAAGCGGTGACTCTCCGCCCGAAGCTCGCTCACCTCCCGCGCGAGCGAAGGGTGGTGGGCCCGCCAGGATTCGAACCTGGGACCAACCGATTATGAGCCGGCCGCTCTAACCGCTGAGCTACGGGCCCGCGTTACGTGCGTCCTTCGAGGAACGCCTTCAGCTTACGCGACCGCGAGGGATGGCGCAGCTTCCGCAGCGCCTTCGCCTCGATCTGCCGTATCCGCTCGCGGGTGACCGCAAAGTTCTGGCCCACCTCCTCGAGCGTGTGCTCGCTGCCGTCGCCGACGCCGAAGCGCATCTTGATGACCTTTTCTTCGCGCGGCGTGAGCGTCTTGAGCACCGCCTCGGTCTGCTCCTTGAGGTTCAGGTTGATCACCGCCTCGGCGGGCGACACGATGTTGCGATCCTCGATGAAATCGCCGAGGTGCGAGTCCTCCTCTTCGCCGATCGGCGTCTCGAGCGAGATCGGCTCCTGCGCGATCTTCAGCACCTTGCGGACCTTGGCAACCGGGATGTCCATCCGCTTGGCAATCTCCTCCGAGGTCGGCTCGCGCCCGAGCTCCTGGACGAGCGCGCGCGAGGTGCGGATCAGCTTGTTGATCGTCTCGATCATGTGCACAGGGATCCGGATCGTGCGCGCCTGATCGGCGATCGCGCGGGTGATCGCCTGGCGGATCCACCACGTCGCGTACGTCGAGAACTTGTAGCCGCGGCGGTACTCGAACTTGTCGACCGCCTTCATCAGGCCGATGTTCCCTTCCTGAATCAGGTCCAGGAACTGCAGCCCGCGATTCGTGTACTTCTTCGCGATGGACACCACGAGGCGGAGGTTCGCCTCGACCAGTTCCTTCTTCGCCTGCTCGGCCTGCGCCTCGCCGCGCTGAATGACTTCGATCGTGCGGCGGAGACGCTCCGGCGTCTCCTCGAGCTCGTCGATCATCGCGCGGACCTGCGCCTTGATGTCCTTCAGCTTCTTCTGGAGGTTCTTCTTCTCCTCTTCCTTCAGCCGCGGGGCCGTCTTCACCTTCCCCTTGGGATGGAGCTGCCGATCGAGGGCGTCGGCCTCGCGCTGCACGCGCTGCACGGCGTCGACCGCCTCCTTCACCTCGTCGATCAGGCGGCGCTTGATCGTCTCGGTGAACTCGATCCGGCGGATCAGCCGTGACACCTCGATCCGGGCGCGGAGCGCCTTCCAGCGGGCGCGGCGGAACTTCCGCTTGTCCTTCCGGGGCACCGTGGCGAGCTTTTCGGCGAGCTTGACGTAGTTCGCCCGCGCCCTGCGGACCGCCTCGATCTGCTCGAGAACTTCTTCCTTGCGCTCCTCGATCACCTCGTCGGTGATCTCCTCGTCGCTGAAGATGACGAGCTCGCGGATCGTGCGCTCGCCCCCGCGCAGCTGATCGCCCATGATCAGGATGCGCCTGGCGATCGTCGGCGTCCGCGAGATCGACTTGATGACGGCGAGCTTGCCGCGCTCGATGCGCTTGGCGATGGCCACCTCGCCCTCGCGCGTGAGGAGCGGCACGGTGCCCATCTCCCGGAGGTACATGCGGACCGGGTCGTTGGTCTTGTCGAGCGCGCCGGGGGTGAGATCCAGCTCCGGCTCCTCGCCCGAGACCTCGCGGTCGAAATCCTTGTCGCCGCGGTACGCCTTGTCGGAATCGACCACCTCGATCCCGGCGCTGCCGAAGGCGTTGAACAGATCGTCCAGCTCCTCCGAGGACGTGATCTCGGACGGGAGCAGCTCGTTGACCTCGTCGTAGAGGAGGTAGCCTTTTTCCTTGCCGACGCTAATCAGCTGGCGTACTTCGTCGTATTTTTCTTCAATCGACAAGATTCAGAATCCTCCCGGCCTACATCAATCCTTCAATCCGCTGAATCAGCTCGTACTTCCGCACCAGCAGCTCCTGCAACTCCTTGCCCGGCTCGGCGCCGGCCGTCTGCAGGCGGTCGATTTCGCGCTGCAGCGCGGCGCGCTCGCGCTCGTAGCGCAGGCGCCGGAGAATCAGGGCGCACTCGGCGGCGTCGTGCACGTGGGGTTCGGCCTCGCTCGCTACTGCAGTTACGAGCTGGGCCTCGCTAACGTTTAGACGCTCGAGCAGCACAGATGGGGAGAAACCCCTATCATGGTCCAGTTTTCGCGCCAGGTCCAGCACCGACCGTGAGCCCAACCCCTCCAGATCCTCTGGATCCAGCGTCCGGAGCGCCTCCAGCGCCGCCTCCGGGCGGTGGATAAGCCACCAAATCAGCCCCTTTTCGGCCTTGGTAACCTGCCCCAGGCCCGGAAGCTCCCGCGGGGTGAGCGGGGGCGCGCCGCCGCGCGCCGCGGCTCTGGGCACCTGCGCCCAGATGAGTTCCCCCCCGACGCCTGCCCGTCCGGCTAGCGCTTCGACGAACAGCTCCTGGCGGGTACGGTCGGGGATGCGTTCGACAATCGGGAGAACCTCGGCAACAAACCGTGCGCGTCCCTCCGCGTTTCGGAGATTGTGGTTGGCAGCGGCGCGATCGAGCAGGTAGTCGAGATACGGCCGCGACGACCGGAGGCGTTCGGCGTACTCCTGGCGTCCGTGCTTCCGTACATAAATATCGGGATCTTCGCCGGCCGGCAGTATGGCCACGTTCACCTCAAACCCTTCGGCGACCAGCATTTCGCACGATTTCGCCGCGGCGCCCTGGCCGGCCGCGTCCGGATCGAAGCTCAGCACCACCTTGCCGGTGAAGCGCCGCAACTGCTGAGCCTGCGCCGGCGTCAGCGCCGTGCCGCAGGAGGCGACGACGGAGCGGAAGCCGGCCTGATAGACCTGCGCAAAATCGAAGTAGCCCTCGACGAGGATAGCAAACCCCGCCTCGCGCATCGCCGCCTTGCTGAGGTGGAGTCCGTACAGCGTGCGGCTCTTCGAGTAGATCGGCGTCTCCGGTGAATTGAGGTACTTCGGCTGCTGGTCGGCCTCGAGCGCGCGGCCGCCGAACGCGATCACCGACCCGGTATCGCGCGCAATCGGGATCATCAGCCGGTTCCGGAACCGGTCGACAACGCTCCCATCGTCCCGCTGCACGACAAGGCCGGCACGGACGAGGAGAGGCTGCGAGAACCCCTGCTTCAGGAGCGCCTGCCTGAGCGCCTCCCGCGCGGGCGGTGCGAAACCGAGGCCCAGCGCGTCAGCCGTCGCGTCGCTGATGCCTCGTTCGGCAATGTGATCGCGCACGCGCGCCGCGGCCGGTGAGGCAAGCTGCTGGCGGAACCACGCGGCGGCCACTTCGTGCGCCTTGAGCAGGTTTTCCCGCTCGGCGGCGTTGGCCCGCTGCTCCTCGGACTGCTCGACCTCGGGCAGCGCCAGGCCGAAGCGCTGCGCGAGCATCTTGACCGCCTCGGGGAATGCCACCTTCTCGTGCAGCTCGAGGAACTTGAACACGTCGCCGCCGACGTTGCACCCGAAACAGTGGAAGAAGCCTTTGTCGCGGTTGACGTGGAACGATGGGGTCTTTTCACTGTGGAACGGACAGAGCCCCTTGTACGTGGCGCCGCTCTTCTTCAGCGACACGTAGTCCTGAATCACGACGACGATGTCGGCGTGGTGCTTCAGATCGTCGATGAATGGCTGCGGGAAGAGGCCCATCACTCCTTCAAGTAAACGATCGTAGCGCCGCCACCCCCCTGGTTCTCCGGCGCGGTTTCGAACCGCTCGACGAGCGGATGCTCCTTCAGAAACGCCGCGACGGCGCGCCGGAGCTGCCCCGTGCCGTGGCCGTGCACGATCCGCAGCTCGCAGACGTCGCTCACCATCGCCTGGTCGAGGAACTTCTCGAGCCGGTCGAGCGCTTCGTCCACGGTAACGCCGATCACCTTCAGTTCGGACAGTGAGCCTTCGCGTGGCTGGAGGTCGACGCGAACCTTGACGGACGACGTTGCCGGTGCTCCGCCAATCACGCGGAGATCGCGCAGCGCCGCGCGGAGGCGCTTGCCGCGGACGTCCACCTCGGCGTGCTTGCCGTGCACGTCGATGATCACCCCCTCGAGGCCGAGCGCGCCGACGGTTACCCGGCTGCCGGGGGCCAGTGGGGCGGGTGGGGCGGGTAAGGTGGGTGGCGCGGGTAGGGAAGTGTCGCGCGCCTTGTCCGCAATGGCCTCCAGCGCCGCGCGGGCCTCCGCGCGTGCCTCGCCCACCTCGCCGGTGCTCAGGCCCGCGGCGCGCAGCGTGTCGCCGGCCTTCAGCCGCACCGCCGCGCGTTCCGACATCTCGGCCGCGCGGGCCTTCAGCCCCTCGATGACCGCGTCGATCTGCCGCCGCGCCTCGCGCAGCTGCTCGTCCAGCTTCGCATCGAGGCGCCGCCGGACCCTCTCTTCGCGCGCGCCGACCGACGCTTCACGCGCCCGCACCTGCTTCTCGCTCTCGGCCACGAGCGCGCGCTCGCGCGCGATCTGGCAGCGCTCCTGCTCCAACTGCCGCAGGTCCTCGTCCACCCGCGCCAGGTGCTCGGCCAGCTGCTTCTCCGGCTCCGTCAGGTTCTGCCGCGCCGCCGCAATGACCGGCGGCGGCAGGCCGAGGCGCGCGGCAATCTCGATCGCGAGGCTCCGGCCGGGCGAGCCGTAGATCAGGCGATAGGTGGGGGCAAACGTCTCCGGGTCGAACCCGAACGCGGCGCCCGCGACGCCGTCGGTCGTCGACGCGTACGACTTGAGCGCGTCGTAATGGGTGGTGGCGATCACGTGCGCGCCCCGGCGGCGGAAGTGGTCGAGGACGGCGATGCCGAGCGCGCCTCCCTCGACGGGGTCCGTGCCGGCGCCCACCTCGTCGAGCAGCACGAGCGCCGGCAGATCGAGGTCTCGGTCCATCGACACGATGTTCGCGACGTGCGCCGAAAACGTGCTCAGGTTCGCGGCAATCGACTGCTCGTCGCCGATGTCCGCGAACACGGAGCGGAAGACCGGCAGCCGCGATCCTTTCTCGACCGGGATGTGCAGGCCCGCCTGCACCATGGCCGCCAGCAGCCCCGTCGTCTTGAGCGCCACGGTTTTCCCGCCGGTGTTCGGCCCCGCGATGACGAGGACCCGCATAGGCGGCTGAACGCGGATGTCGACGGGCACCGGCTCGGTCACGCGCGTGCCGCCGTCCTCGAGCCGCGCGATCACCTTGGGGATGAGCAACGGATGACGGGCGCCCAGTAGCTCCACCGCGCCGTCGGCCGCGATCGCCGGCTCGATCCCGTCGACCAGCAGCGAGAGCCGAGCGCGCGCCTGAATGGTGTCGAGTGTCGTCGCAACATCCAGGGTTCGGTCGAAATCCGCCGCGCGATCGCGGAACGCGTCGGTCAGCGCCAGAAGGATGCGGCGGACCTCCTCGGCCTCCTGCTCCTCGAGCGCGACGATGTCGTTATTGATCTCGACGGTGGCAATGGGCTCGAGGTACAGGCTCGCGCCGCTCGCCGAGGCGCCGTGCACGATCCCGGGAATCGCCGACCGGTGCTCCGCGCGCACCACGAGGACGTACCGGCCGTTGCGGTCGGTCACGACCTGCTCCTGCAGATATTTGGCCGTGTCGCGGCCGCGTAGAAACGACTCGAGCGTGCTCCGCAGCCGGGCGCGCTGCCGGCGCAGGCGTTCCCGGATGGATGCCAGCGCCGGGCTCGCCTCGTCTGCCACGTCGCCCGATGCCGTGATCTTCCGCCGCACGTCCGCCGCCTCGCTCCTGAACGATGCCACCGCATCGACAACCCCCCGGAGCAGAGGGAAGGAGGCGTCGAGCTTCATGACGGCCGCGCGCGACTGGTCGATCGAATCGAGGTAATCCGCCAGGGCGACCAGATGGAGCGGTTCGAGCTTCCGCCCTTCCACCGACAGCGTGTCGATGATGAGGTCGAGATCCGCCGGCGCGCGAAGCGGGAAGCCGGGATGATCGGCGAGGAATCGGACGCCTTCCGTGGTCGCGCGCTGCGCCGCCGCCACCTCCGCCTCGTCGGTCGACGGACGGAGCGCCGCCAGCCAGTCGCGCCCGGTCGGCGTCACGGCCAGGCCGCTCAGCACCGACACGATGCGATCGAACTCGAGGGCCCGCAGCGCGCCCGGATTCATGGATTCCCTTGGCTCAATCGGTTCAGAAGGTTCAATCGGGCCAGGCTCCGGAACCAGTCACCCGACCTCGCCCTCGAGCGCTCGCGCAAATCGTCCACCGCGGTCGAAGAGAGCCCGGGCCGGCCTCCATCGCGTCAGTGTACTCCGAGGGGGCTCTTCTTCCAGCGGTGGAACGCTTGCTCCGACGCGCCCTTGGCAGCGTAGAATGGCGAGGCGCGAGGAGGGGCCTGTGAGATTACGTCTTCTCGTCTCTGCAACAGCCCTGGCCGTGCTCTCGTCGCTCCTGGTGTTGCTGCACGCGCAGCAGCAGGCGCGCTCGGTGCCGGCGGGTGGAACGCCCGTAGTCGCCGATGCCCTCGTCAACGGGGCGGTGCCGAGGCTTCCAGATGGCAAACCGGATTTGACTGGGCCATGGGTCGGTGGGGGATCGGACAATGACATCGAGCGGGAAGGAGGGTTGAAGCCCGGCGAGCTCCCGCTGTTGCCGTGGGCACGGGAGCTCAGGGCGAAGCGGGAGAAGACTACTTACGAAGAACCCTACATCTACTGCCTCCCGATGGGGGTGCCGCGCGTCAACCCGTATCCGTGGAAATTCGCGATGTCCTACACGGCGAAAGGCCTGACGCACATCTATGTCCTGCACGAGACCGGCGACGCCGGCGCGCATCGGGTGGTCTACATGGATGGCCGCAAGCACCCGGTCGATCCACTCCCGACGTGGTTTGGGCACTCGATCGGGTGGTGGGAAGGGGACGCGCTTGTTATTGACACCATCGGCTACAACGACAAGTTCTGGCTCGATGCACGCGGCACGCCGCACACCGAGCAGTTGCACACCGTCGAGCGGTGGACGCGTGTGAACTATGGCACGCTCGCGCTCGATTTCACGCTCGACGACCCCGGAGCGCTGTCGAGGCCGGTGCAATTGAAGTTCAGGGCAAGGCTCATGCGACCGGACCTCGACCTGATGGAGTACATCTGCGCCGAGAACAATCAGATTGGCATTGCGGGAGGGTACCTGCCGGCCAAACCATAGTTCGGGTCTAGTTCGGCTTCCTGGCCGTGTCGCCCACGTCGGGGCGCGGGTCGGCGACGAAGCCGTCGCGGTTCGGCATCCTCACCTGCGGCAGGCTCTTCGCATCCATGACCGCCGCGTCCCCGATGATGCCGTTGAGGTTCAGAATATAGGCGACCACCGCGTAGACCTCCCGCGGCTTCAACAGACCAGGCTGATCGAAGGGCATCGCGCGATTGACGTAGTCCCACAGGGTCGTCGCATAGGGCCAGAAGCTTCCCACCGTCTTGAGCGGTTTCGCGGTTCGAAGGGTACCTTGCCCGCCCACCAGCGGCGGCCCCACATCGCCTTCACCCTTGGGCCCGTGGCACCGGGAACACTGTGCGGCGAACACCGCTCGTCCCGCCGCGACCGTCCCCGAGCCTTCGGGCAACCCGTCCCCGTTGGGCCCAATCGCGGCTCCCAGGTCGCGGATCTCCTCCGGCGTGGCAGGCCGCCCCACGCCAAAGGCCGGCGACTGCGCCGCCAGCGGGACCGCAAGCGCCCACACCAGGACGAGCGCGCTACCCTTCCACATTGGTCACCGTTCCGTCGGCGCGCACTCGCCAGAACTTCATTCCGTTGAAGTGATAGACCGAATTGGTTCCTCGCACGGCAATCAGCGCTTCGGGCGAGGGCTGGATGTAGCCGCTCTCGTCGATCGCCCTCGAGGCAATCACGGCTTCGTGCCCATCGAAACGCCAGGGCAGGCGGAAGCGCGTGAATGCCAGGGGAAGCCGCGGCTCCTGCAGCTTCGCGTGCACCCAGCTCTTCCCGCCGTCGGTCGTGATCTCGACGCGCTCGATTCGCCCGCGCCCGGACCAGGCGAGGCCGGTCAGCTCGTACGGACCCGGACCCGGCAGGGTCTGCCCTCCCGAAGGAAAAGTGATGACAGACTTGGCCTCCATTTGATACGTGAAGATCCGCGCCTTGCCGTCCGGCATCAGGTCCGAGTACTTGGAAGTCTCGTCTCTCGCCATGTACGGCTGATCGGTCAGCTTCAGGCTGTGAAGCCACTTCACGCTCGTGTTGCCCTCCCACCCCGGATTCAGCAGGCGCAGCGGGTATCCTTGCGCGGGCCGAAGGGCTTCGCCGTTCTGTCCATAGGCAACGAGGGAGTCGCCCAGCGCCTTCGCAAGCGGAATGCTGCGCTCCATGCGGCACGCGTCCGCCCCTTCCGCGATGACCCAGCTCGCCCCCGGCCGGACGCCAACTTCGGCGAGGAGCAGCGACAGCGGGACGCCGGTCCACTCGCTGCAGCTGACGAGGCCGAAGCTGCGCTGCACGTCCGGCGCCGTGCTCGCGGCCCACTCCGATGAGCTGTTGCCGCCGCATTCGAGAACCATGATGCGCGTCACCGAGGGGAGGCGCCGGATCTCCGCCACCGACAAGGAGAGCGGCCGATCCACGAGGCCGTGAATCACCAACCGATGCCGGGCCGGATCGATGGTGGGAATCCCGGCGTGATGTCGCTCGTAGTGCAGGGAGGACGGCGTCAGCGTGCCGACCGAGTCCTGCAACGGCGTGAAGCTGGAACCCGTCTCCGGCGTCCTCGTCTCCCGCCGCCAGCGGACCGCCTTCTCGAACGGCGACCGGTCTCCATAAGGGCCGAGCGGGGCCCCCAGCCTGCCCGGGGTTTCAAGCGCCCGGGTCTTCTGCTCGGCCAGCAGCCCTCCCCCGATGGCCGCCGCGCCAACTCGCAGGATGTGCCGGCGGCTCGTTCCAGCAGCGTGCTTCATGGGCGCACCTCGCGAGCGGATTCTACGCCAATTCAAGAGCGTTCCACCGGGTAAATCGGTCGCGGCAGAAAGCCGTGGCGATCCGGCGGCTCGCGCTCCAATCCGCGGCGGTGCGGCCCATTGACATTCATCCCTTGCGGACTTAAGGTTCCGCCACATCTCGCCAAGCGCCACGTCGGCGAAATCCGCCCGGAGCCGTCCATGAAACATCTCCTGTCCGCATCCTGTCTTCTTGCCCTCGCGATCGGCGTCGGTTCGCTGGCGTCCCAGCATCCCGCGGCGCAGACCGACGGCGGCGTGCCGAACTTCGACTGGGACCCGCTGTTCTTCCAGGACCTGCCGAACCGCTGGACGACCGGACAGGTCGGCGGCATCAGCGTGGACGACCGCGACCACACGTGGATCGCGCACCGCCCGGCGAGCGTCTCACCCGGCGAGCGCTCGGCCGCGCTCACCCCGCCGGCGGCGCGCTGCTGCACGCCGGCGCCGCCCATCCTCGAGTTCGATCAGAACGGCCGCTTCGTCCGGGCGTTCGGCGGCCCGAGCGATGCCTATGAGTGGCCGACGACCGAGCACGGCGTGTACGCCGACTACAAGGGGAACATCTGGGTGGCCGGCAACGGCAAGGGCGACAACCACATCCTGAAGTTCACGAACACGGGGAAGTTCCTCCTGCAGATCGGCAGGCGCAATCAGAGCAAGGGGAGCAACGATACGGCCAACGTCTACGGCGCCGCCGCCATGGTGGTCTTTCCCAAGACCAACGAGCTGTTCGTCGCCGACGGCTACACGAACCGCCGCGTCATCGTCTTCGACGCCGACACCGGTGCGTACAAGCGGCACTGGGGTGCGTACGGCAAGCCGCCCGACGATACCTACAAATTCCCCCAGCGGCCGGAGCTCATCGTCGGGCCGCCGCAACCGTCTTTCCACAACCCGGTGCACTCGGTGGTGGTCTCGAACGACGGCCTCGTGTACGTTGGCGATCGATCGAACAACCGGATCCAGGTGTTCAAGCTCGATGGATCGTTCGTCCGGGAGGTGTTCATCAACCGCGACACGCTGCAGAACGAGGGCACCGTCCACAACTTCGCCCTTTCGCGGGATCCGCAGCAGCGCTACTTGTTCGTGGCGGATGGATCGAACAAGGTGTTGCTGACGCTCGACCGCGCGTCGATGACGCCGCTGTCGTCCTTTGGCGGCCAGGGCGGCCACAACGCCCGGCAGTTCTTCCACCTGCACAGCCTCGCGTCGCAGCCCGACTCGAAGGGCAACCTGTACGTGGGTGAGGTCAACGAGGGGCAGCGGTATTACCGGCTGCGCTACACGGGGCTCGGCAAGCCGCAGAACCCCGGGTACGCGGCGGTCACGACGCCGTAGGATGCCTGAAGTGCCTGGGGGCGCCTGCAGTGTGAGGATGGCAGGCATGAGCAGAAGAGAACTCGAGTCGCTCGTGGTGAGGCGCGCCTGGGAGGACGATCGCTTCAGACGCCGACTGCTCAGAAACCCCAGACGGACGATCGAACGGGAACTCAGGCGCGTGACAGGCGGCGCCGTGCGGCTCGACCGGGGCGTCGTGGTCTGTGAGGCCGACAGACAGGCCCCGCCAATCGCATCGACGCTCCATGTTGTCCTCTCTTGGTGAGCCGCCGCGCTCGGGCGGGCATCATACCGCTCCGTCGTGGTGCGCGCAAAGGTGTTGCGGGCACTCGGCGGTCACAGCGCCGCAGGCGCCACGGGCACCCCGAGGCGCCTTGGGCGTCCTACAGGTGATTGATCAAGCTCGCCATGCAGGCGGCGCCGAAGCCGTTGTCGATGTTCACGACCGCGATGCCGTTCGCGCAGCTGTTGAGCATCGCGAGCAGGGGGGCGATGCCGGCGAAGCTCGCGCCGTAGCCGACGCTCGTGGGCACCGCGATGACGGGCACCTGCACGAGCCCGGCGACGACGCTCGGCAGCGCGCCCTCCATGCCGGCGACCACCACCACGACGCGCGCGTTCTGAATCCGTTCGTGCTCCGCGAGCAGCCGGTGCAGCCCCGCGACGCCGACGTCGTACAGGCGGTCGATGCGGTTGCCCATCACGGCGGCGGTCACCGCCGCTTCCTCCGCCACCGGCAGGTCGGACGTGCCCGCGCAGACGATCGCGATCGTGCCGCGCCCCGCTTCGACCCGGCCCTGGGCGAACGTGATCGCGCGCGCGTCGGGGTGATACACCGCGCCCGGGACGAGCGCGCGCACGGCGTCGTACGCCTCAGGCTGCGCGCGCGTGACGAGCAGCGTCTGGCCGCGCGCCGCGATTTTTTCCGCAATCGCCGCAATCTGGGCGGGTGTCTTGCCGAGTCCCAGCACGACCTCCGGAAACCCCTGCCGCACCTCGCGGTGGAGATCGACGCGCGCGAAGCCGATGTCGATGAACGGCGCGGCGCGCATCGCGGTCAGGATCCGCGCGGCCGCCGCCGACGGATCCAGGCCGCCCTCGCGCACGCGCTGGAGCAGGTCCCGCAGCTCAGAATCGTTCATAGCCGAAAGCCCGACGCCGGAAGCCCAAAGCCAGCGTTTAGCGTGGCAGTATAATCATGGCATCGTGCCGGCTGTGGGTTGTCCCACCGTATGACGCCCCTCGAAACGCTCACGCTCGCGACGTATTTCTTCGTCCTGGTCATTCTCGCCGTGTATGGGTGGCACCGCTACTACCTGGTCTACTTGTACATGAAGACCAAGGATCGGCAGCCGGTTCCGGCCGGATCGTTCGACGCGCTGCCCTTGGTCACCGTCCAGCTTCCGATTTACAACGAGATGTACGTCGCCGACCGGCTCATCGATGCGGTGTGCCGGCTCGACTATCCTCGTGAGCTGCTCCAAGTCCAGGTCCTGGACGACTCCGCCGACGAGACGGCCGCCATTGCGCAGCGCGCGGTCCGGCGGCACGCGGCGGCCGGCATCGACATCACCTACACGCACCGCAGCGACCGCCGCGGCTTCAAGGCCGGCGCGCTCGAGGCGGGCCTCCGGGCGGCCACCGGCGAGTACATCGCGATCTTCGACGCCGATTTCATCCCGCCGCCTGATTTTCTGCGCCGCACCATTCACTACTTCACCGATTCGAAGGTCGCGATGGTGCAGGCGCGCTGGGGCCACATCAACGAGGACTACTCGCTGCTCACGAAGATCCAGGCGATTCTCCTCGACGGCCACTTCGTGCTCGAGCACGGGTCGCGCAACCGGGCGGGCTTCTTCTTCAATTTCAACGGCACCGCCGGCATCTGGCGGCGGGCGGCGATCCCCGACGCGGGCGGCTGGCAGCACGACACGCTCACCGAGGATCTCGATCTGAGCTACCGCGCGCAGCTGCGCGGCTGGAAGTTCGTGTTCCTCCCGGATCTGGTCGCGCCGGCCGAGGTGCCGGTCGAGATGAACGCCTTCAAATCGCAGCAGCACCGCTGGGCGAAGGGGTCGATCCAGACGTGCCGCAAGGTGCTGCCGCAGATCCTGCGGTCGAACCTGCCGCTCGGCGTCAAGGCGGAGGCGTGCTTCCACCTCACGGCGAACTTCAACTACCTGCTCATGTGCGTGCTGTCGGTGCTGATGGCGCCGTCGATGGTCATCCGCTACAACATGGGCTGGTACGAGATGCTGCTCATCGACGTGCCGCTCTTCTTCGCGGCGACGGCGTCGGTGGCCAACTTCTACATGGTGTGCCAGCGCGAGCTGCACAGGGACTGGACGACGCGGCTGAAGTACCTGCCGTTTCTGATGTCGATCGGGATCGGACTGACTGTGAACAACACGCGCGCGGTGCTCGAGGCGCTGTTCCGCAAGGAGACGGAGTTCGCGCGTACGCCGAAGTACCGCATCGAAGGGCAGGCCGACGAGTGGATCGGCAAGAAGTACCGCCAGAGCGTCGTCGTCCAGCCGATGATCGAGCTGGCGCTCGGCCTCTACTTCACCGCCACGGTCTTCTACGCGCTCGCCAACGGCATCTACGGCACGGTGCCGTTCCTGGTGCTGTTCCAGATCGGGTTCCTGTACACCGGCCTCCTCTCCATCGTGCAGCAGTACGCGCCGAGCGACGCCGTGCTGAAGCCGGTGGAGGAATAGCGCTACAATCCCGTCCGTCTCTTCCAAGGAGGTTCCGATGAACTTCGCGCGCCTTGCCGCTGCCGCTGTCGTCGCGTGGATCGTCTCCATCGGGATTGGGTTCCTGGTCAACGGCGTGATCCTAAGGGACCTGGCGCTCGCCAACGCGGCCGCGCTCAGGCCCGACGCGGAGGTGCTGGCGAACCTGCCGATCGGATTCGCGTTCCTGCTGCTCGGCTTCTTCGCGTTCGCGTACGCCTACGCAAAGGGGTATGAAGGCGGCAACGGCGTGATGGAAGGAATCCGGTTCGGCGTGATTGTCGCCTTCATCGTCATCGGCTTCGGTGTAGTCTGGCAGTTCGTCGTCTTTCCCATCAGCCCCGCGTTCGGCGCGGCAATCGTGATCGACACGATCGTCGAGCTGGCGATCTACGGCGCCATCGTCGGGGCGATCTACAGGCCGGTCGGCGTGCCCGCATGACGACGACCGACAAGCCGAAGGCCGGCCTCGAAGACGTCGTCGCGACCTCGTCGGCGATCTGCTACCTGGACGGCGAGCGCGGCGTGCTGGCCTACTGCGGGTACGACATCCACGATCTGGCCCGATCGGCCACGTTCGAGGAGGTCTGCTATCTGCTGTGGCACCGGCGGCTGCCGACGCGGGCCGAGCTGGGCGATCTGCAGTCGCAGCTGGCGGCGGCGCGGCCGCTGCCGGAGCCGATCGTTCGGCTTATGCGGTCGCTGCCGCCGGCCGACGGGATGGACGCGCTGCGGACGGTGGCCTCCGCGCTCGCGCACTACGATCACGAGGCGGCCGAGACCTCCCAGGCGGCGCAGTACCGCAAGGCGGTGCGGCTGACGGCCCAGATCGGGTCGGTGGTCGCGACCTGGGGGCGGCTCCAGGCGGGGGGCGGCTCCATTGCGCCGGACCCGGCGATGGGGCACGCCGCCAACTTCCTCTACATGCTGAAAGGGGAGCGGCCCGACGCGACCTCCGTCCGGGCGTTCGACATCGCGCTGACGCTCCACGCCGACCACGAGCTGAACGCGTCCACCTTCGCCGGGCGGGTGGCGGCGGCCACGCTGACCGACATCTACTCGGCGGTCGTCGCGGCCATCGGCACGCTCAAGGGGCCGCTGCACGGCGGCGCCAACGCGGACGTCATGCGGATGCTGCTGGCGCTCGGCGCCGACGCGAGCGCCGATCGCGTCGAGCAGGCGATCCGCGCGAAGCTCGCGCGCAAGGAGAAGATCCCCGGCTTCGGGCACCGGGTGTACCGGACCGAGGATCCGCGCGCCACGCATCTGCGCCGCATGTCGCGCGAGCTCGGCGCCCGCGCGGGGACGACCGCCTGGTCCGAGATGTCGGAGCGCATCGAGGCGATCGTCAAGGGCGAGAAGAAGCTGAACCCGAACGTCGACTTCTACTCGGCGTCGACATACTACACGCTCGGCATCCCGATCGATCTCTACACGCCG
>JACPTI010000037.1 GCA_016192845.1 Acidobacteriota bacterium | reverse complement strand
CGATGCGTGTTGACATGATGGCCCTCTCCTATGGCTGCGCGGACGCGCGCGCGCTGACCACCAGCGCCCCCTTCATCTCGTCGTGGCCGTCGCCGCAGTACACCGAGCACAGAATCGGAAAGCGTCCCGCTTCGTCCGCGGTGAACTCGATGACCACCGGCTCACCTCCGCGCGGAATCTCCTTCGACACGCGGAACCGCTCGATCTCGAGGCCGTGCAGGCCGTCGCCGGACCGGACCAGGAGCCGCACCCGCTCGCCGAGGGTGACCTCGATCTCGGGCGGCTCGAACGCATATCGCCTCGCGACAACCTCGATTTCGCGTGGTTCCGGCGACTGAAGGGCGGAAGACGCACCGATGGCCAGCACGCACGCACCGAAGACGATCCAAGCGGCGCGGCGTCTCCCGCGGGTGACAGGCGCACTCATCCAGACGCCAGCCCAGCAAGGAGGGTGCCGTCGAAACCGCCGGAAAATCACGCCAGCCGCAATGGCCAACGAGCAAGCTGGTTACTGGCTTGGTAAGCGCGAACGCGACGCGAAAGAGGGCGGGATCAATCGATCCGGTACTTCGCGAGATAGTAGCTCAACGCGCGCTGGCTGATGCCCATCAGCTCGGCGGCGTCCTTCTTGACGCCGGCGGCCTGCTCCAGCGCCCGGCGGATCGTTTCACGCTCCACCCACTCCAGGTTCTGGTGGAGACGCAATGACGGAAGTCCGGGCGCAGGCGCCGACGTGGCGCCCAGCAGCGAGATCGATGCGGCGGTGATGACGGGGCCGGTCGCGAGAACGACAGCCCGTTCGATCGCGTTTTCCAGCTCGCGGACATTGCCGGGCCAGTCGTAGCGCTGCAGGGCCTGGAGGACATCGTCGTCGACGCGGTCGATTCGCTTGCCGGTGCGCTGGCGGTGCTTCTCGACGAAGTACTCGACGAGCACCGGGATGTCCTCGCGGCGGTCCCGCAGCGGCGGAATCGCAATCGGAATGACGTTCAGGCGGTAGTACAGGTCTTCCTGGAATCGGCCTTCGGTGACCATCTGCTTGAGGTCGCGGTTGCTCGCGGCGATGACGCGGACGTCGACGCGCTGCGTGCGCTCGGCGCCGAGCGGCTCGAACTCCCGTTCCTGCAGCACGCGCAGCAGCTTGGACTGGATCGCGGTGCTGAGCGTGCCGATCTCGTCGAGGAAGATCGAGCCGCCGTCGGCCAGCGCGAACTTGCCACGTTTGGTCATCGTGGCGCCGGTAAAGGCGCCGCGGACGTGCCCGAACAGCTCCGATTCGAGGAGCGTCTCGGGAATCGCCGCGCAGTTCACCTTGATGAGCGGCATTTCGCGCTGGGCGCTGCGGTGATGAATCAGCCGCGCCACCATCTCCTTGCCGGTGCCGGTTTCGCCGGTGATGAGCACCGTGCTCTTGGCCTCGGCCACGAGCGCCGCCCGCTGGATGACCTCCTGCATCGCGCGGCTGCGCCCGACGATCCCGTAGTGGTTGAACTCGGCGTCGCGCTCGCTGATCAGGTACTGCCGTTCCGTCTGCAGGCGCAGGCTCCTGACGGCGCGACGGGCCAGCGCGAGCAGTTCGTCGACTTCGAAGGGCTTCTCGAGGAAATCCTCGACGCCGAGCTTGAACGCCTCGCGCACGAGCTGAGTCGTGCCGTGCGCGGTCATCATCACGATCTGCGGCCGCTCGCCGGGCGCCATCGCCTGCGCCACCTCGCGGATGAATTCGAGGCCCGTCATGCCGGGCATCACGTTGTCGACCACGAGCAGATCGAACGTCCGCTCCGCGAGGTGGCGCTGGGCCTCGCGGATCGTCATCGCCTCCACGACTTCGTGCCCTTCGTCGCGGAGCGCGCGCCCCAGACGCTTGAGAATCTTCTCCTCGTCGTCGGCAAGGAGGATGGTGCCGTGCGGGGATGTCATGCCGGGGCCGGTGCCGCCGACCCCGGGGTCCCCATCGCGGGGCCCCCAACGTGTCGGCCGCTGTTCATACGGCATTTCAGTGTCCGGCCCGACACGTTGGGGACCCCGTCGCGCTCGGCGCGATGGGGTGGAGGTGCGGCAGATCGATGCGGACTTCGGTGCCCTCGCCCGGCCGGCTCGACACCTGGAGCGTGCCGCCAAGCCCTTCGACGATGTTCTTGGCAATCGGCAGCCCGAGGCCGGTGCCGGCCCGCCGCGTCGTGAAGTACGGGTCGAAGATGTGCGGCATGTGCTCGGGCGCGATGCCGATGCCGCGGTCCTGGATGGCAATGATCACGCGGCCGTTGAGCGCGCGCGTCCGAAGCCGCACGAACGGTTCGTCCAGCACCGCGAGCACGTCCCGGCCGCCGGCGCCGGTATCCGCGCGCACGACGGTGCTGACGGCGTGGCGCGCGTTCGTCAGCATGTTCACGAGCGCGGTGCGGAGCCGCTCGGCGTCGGTCACGATCGGCGGCATGGCCGGATCGAGGTCGAGCGCCACAGCCGCGGAGCGATCGCCGGCCCACGCGGCTTCCACGGACGCGCGGCAGATCTCGTTGACGTCGGCCTCGGCCAGCTCGAACCGGATCGGCCGCGCGAAGTCGAGCACCTCGGAGACGATCCGGTTGAGCCGTGTGGTTTCCTCGTCGATGTCCGCCACCGCCTCGCGCAGCTCGGACGGCGAGACGCGGTCGCGCCGCAGCGTCGCGAGCGACGCGCGGATGATCATGAGCGGATTGCGGATCTCGTGCGCGATCACCGTGGACAGCCGGCCGAGCGACGAGAGGCGCTCCTTCTGCGTCGCTTCGCGCTGGAAGCGTGCGATCGACTCGGTCAGCGTGTTGAACGCCGCCGCCAGCGTGCGCGCGTCCTCGTCGTCCCAGGCGTGGCTCTTCAGCGTCACCTTCCGGCTCAGGTCGCCGGTCGCCGCGACGTCGCGCATCGCCGTCGTGATCGCCGCCAGCGGCCGCGTCATCGTTCGCGCGACCCCGTAGCTGAAGAGCGTCGCCAGCAGCAGCGTGACCATGAGCACGCCGACCAGGCCGGTGCGGATCGTGTTGAGGAACTGCAGTCGCTCGGTGCGCGATCGCAGGATCAACGCGACGGGCCCGTCCGCTGCCGCCGGGCCGCCGCCCGCCAGCGGACGCGCCAGCACGAGGTACTCCTCGCTGCCGAGCGTGACCGAAGCGACCGACGAGGCGCGCATCGCCACCGCGAGCGTGGAGCGCCACTGGGCGGGCAGCGTCGAGGCGAGAATGCGCCCATCCGCACCGAACGCGATCTCGCTGCCGGTGAGATCCCTGAACTCGGCGGCCAGCCGGTCGTCGAGGAAGAAGCCGACCGTGAGGCGGCCGAGCATGTCCGGCACCGCGCCTTCGAGGAAGATCGGGACGCTGACCAGCTCCAGGACGCCCCGGCCGTGCGGCTGGAACGCAAAGATCTCCTCGGTCAGCTGGACGTCGGGCAGGGCCGGCAGGATGTCGGCCGCCTCGAGCCCTGCCACGCCGAGCACGCGGCCTCCTTCGCCGGTGAGAACGAGCAGGTCGGCGTTGATCTCGGCGCGGTACTCGTCGGCGAGCGGCTGCACGGTGGGCGGGTCGCCTGTTTCGACCGCCGCCTTCAGCTTCGGCAGATCGGCAACCACCCGCGCCAGACGGGTGAACTGGTCGGTGCGCGTAGCGGCGTGCTTGTCGACGAGCGTCCCGGCTTCGACGAGCCCGCGCCGCAGCTCCGCCTCGGCCGCCGCCGACGCCCGCTCGTCGACGAAGTAGAACGCGAACCCGAGCGAGACCGTCGCCAGCAGCGTGCAGGCGAGAAAGACGCGATTGGTCAGCGATGAAGCAAGTCGCATCCGTCCTTGGGGCCATCGTACCGCAGGACGAGCAGGAGCGTGCCGCGCTCCAGCCGCCGCAGCTCCGGGTCCGGATGCGGCGAGATGAGCGTCCACGCCTCTCTCACGCGGCCGTTCTGGAGGCATGCACCGCGGGCCACGCGGGCGCGCGTGGCCCCGTAGAGGCGCAGCAGCCGTCCGCGGTCATAGCGACCGGTCTGGCCGAAGGCGTCCGCCGGCAGCAGCGGCAGCGGCCGCCACGCGCCCGGAACCCGGAGCAGCGCCGGGTCGGCGGCGAGCCCGCGCAGGACGGCGTCGAGATCGGCCGGCGACACGTACGCTCGGTACGCGGCGCCGCGGGCGCCCGCCGGGGCGAAAAGCGGCAAAAATTCGGGCGCCTCGCGCCACGCCCCCGCAGGCTGGGCGGACGGCGCGGCCACCGCGACGAGCAGCACGACCGGTGTCCAGCGCACTCGACCCTCCGGGTTATACTTCCCCATCTGTCAGGAGAGGTGCGTGGCGTATATCATCTGCGAACCGTGTATCGGCACCAAGGACGCGGCCTGCGTCGATGTCTGTCCCGTGGATTGCATCCACCCCCGCAAGGACGAGCCGGCCTTTGCGTCGACGGAAATGCTTTATATTCATCCGGACGAGTGCATCGACTGCGGCGCGTGCGTGCCGGCCTGCCCGGTCGAGGCGATCTGTGCGTTGGACGAGACCCCGGA
This sequence comes from Acidobacteriota bacterium, assembly GCA_016192845.1. Taxonomy (GTDB): domain Bacteria; phylum Acidobacteriota; class Vicinamibacteria; order Vicinamibacterales; family UBA2999; genus MELF01. The sequence goes on along the minus strand of JACPTI010000037.1, from coordinate 14,841 downwards.
GAAGTGGAAGAGCTTCATTGCGGTCAACGCGCAGTACTATCAGAAAGAAGTAGCTTGAGTCTGGGCGGGTAGGACGAGTAGGGTGCGTAGGGCGAGTAGGGCGTTGTTCCACTCGCCTCACTCGCCGCACCAGCCCAATGGAGGGTCGAACAGTGCCCGCTGTCCGTGCTCTCGTGCGTCCATGCGCAGTAGCCGCCGCGGTCCTGACGGTCGGCCTGCGCGCCCACGGCCAGGCTGCGCAGGATCCGGCCGCGGCGGCCGATCCGGCGGCTCAGTATCAGCTGGCGACGGAGCTGTACGACACGGCGCGCTACCGCGAGGCGCTTGCCGCGTACGACCTCGCGATCCGGACCGACGATCCAGAGTTCGTCGCCCGCGCCCGCAAGGGACGGATTCGTGCCGCGCTCCGGATTGCCGAGTTCGATCTGGCATGGCGCGAGGCCGAGCAGCTCAACGACGGTCCGGCGGCCGATGCCGAGGCGCAGACGCTGCTGGGCGACGCGCTGTGGGCCATGGGGCGTTTCGATGAGTCGGACGCCGAGTATCTGCAGGCGCTGGAGGACGCCCCGAGGAACTCGCGCGCCCGGTTCGGTCTCGCGCGATCGCTCGCAACCCGGAACCGGCTCGACGAGGCGCTCAGCGAGGCGCTCACCACCGCAGCGGCGTCGCCGCGCGATGCGGAGGTCCACGCGCTCGTCGGCATTATCTACGAGCGACTGAACCGGTTCGACGAGTCCGCCGAGGCGTTCGAACGCTACCTCGCGCTGCTCCCCGAACCGAAAACTCGCGAGGAACGGCAACTCAGCATGGGGGCGGTGTTCCAGAGCAAGGTGCGCCTGCTGCGGAGCTTCCGCGGGCGCGTGCCGCTGCAGATGGATCCCGGCGACGCCGAGCGCCTCCACCGGGTGCCGTTCCGGCTGGTCAACAAGAAGATCGTCATGCGCGGCCGCGTCAACCGGCTGCCGGTAGAGTGGGTCCTCGACACCGGCTCGGAACGGACGGGCGTCTCGGACACGACGGCGCGCCGGGCGGGGATCGGCACGATCACGTCGACGCTGACCGCGGGCGTCGGCATCGCGATGCTGCGGCGGCTCGATATGGGGCGCGCGGACGAGGTGGAAATCGGCACGCTGCGGATGCGGAACGTGCCGGTAGCGATTCGTCGCGTCATCCGCAACGCGCTGCCGCGCTGGCAGAACGAAAGCCTCTCTCCGCTTTCACTCGGCCTCTCCGTCGTGGTCGATTACCAGCGGCGCGAGGTGACGTTCGGGAGGAAGCTCCCCGAGAGCGACGCCGACTTCGTGCTCCCGATGCGGATGAACCGGCTGCCGATGGTGCGCGGGCTGCTCAACTCGACCCACCCGGCGTACTTCGTGGTGGATACGGGCGGCGAGCTGATCTCGATCAGCGCCGAAACGGCCGACGCGCTGTCGATGAACCCGCCGCGCCGGATTCCGCTGCGGGTCTACGGCATGTCGGGGCTCGACGAGAACGCCTACCTGCTGCCCGGCGTCGACGTCGATTTCGAGGACATCGAGTACCGCAACGTGGGGCTCGCGGTCCTGAACCTCCGCGCGCCGAGCGTGCTGCTCGGCTTCCAGGTCGGCGGCATCGTCGGCCACCGGTTCCTGAGCGAGTACCGCTTCTCCATGGACATGGCGCGCGGCGAGCTCCGGCTGGAGCGGTTCGGCGGAACCCAGCCGGTAGCCGGTGGCCAGTAGCCGGTAGCCAGTAGCGCTACCGGCTACGAGCTACCGGCTACGAGCTACCGGCTACGAGCTACCGGCTACGAGCTACCGGCTACGAGCTACCGGCTACGAGCTACCGGCTACGAGCTACCGGCTACGAGCTACCGGCTACCGGCTACCGGCTACCGGCTACCGGCTAGAAGTCATACCCGATCCACATCGCGAACCGGGCCTTGCGGAAGGCGGAGCTGCCGCCCACGGCCGCGAACCGGAGATCCTCCCAGTCCCTGTTGAAGAGCGTGCGCCACGCCCAGTCGAAATGGATGGGGAAGCCGAGGGCGAACGTCTCCAACCCGATGCCGTAGGAGGCGCGGGCGTCGACGAGCCGCAGGCCGTCGACGCGCGTCGGCGGCCCGAAGACCGGGGTCAGCTGTCCGAGGAACGACTGGTTGAACCCGACCACCGGCGTGTACAGCTCCGACTTGGTCGAGAGCCACTTGAACGGCTGCCCTTCGAACCGCGCGCCGCCCATGTTGGCGAAGAAGACGCCGCGGATCCCGCCGAGGATGCCGATCGGCGTGAGCATCGCCTCGATGAAGGGGAAGCGCAGCTCGGCGTTGAGGAACGTCGCCTCTGAGCCGATGAACTCCAGGTACTCGTAGCCGCGCATCTCCGAGTTGCCGCCGAAGTACGTGAAGTCCGGGGCGTCGCCCCAGCTCTTGAAGCCCTTCGCTCTGAGCGCCAGCAGCCCCGTGCCGCCGAGCCGCAGGTAGTAGCGGGCGTCGACGTCAGCCGTCTGACGGCCCAGCGCGTCGCCGATGCCAGGGGCCACCTCGTACGACAGCCGCATCGTGTTGCCGGCGAGCGGGCCGAACTCCCGGAACACCGTCGTCTCCTGCACGAAGTTGACGCCGAGCGGCAAGTAAGTGCCGCTCCGGAAGAGCTGGCGGCCGAACTGCTGCTGCTGGAATTCTTGCGAGTACGCCTCCAAGCTGGGGTCGTTGAACTCCTCGCGGTACTGCAGGACGCCGCCAAACAGCTCGACGCGCCGGTACCGATCGATGGGCCAGATGCCGAACGCGGTGCCGCCCCGCACCGTTCGCGTCGCCACCGCAAGATCGCGATCGAGGAAGAGCGGCGAGAAGATGGGATCGTAGAAGACGCCTTCGAGCGCTCCGTAGAAGAACGACGTCTGCGAGAACCCCTGCAGCGAGAAGTTGAACCGCCGCGCCGCGTTGAAGAAGGAGAACGCCAGCGTGCGGTACTGCGAGATCGATGCGGCGTACAGCGTGAACTGCTTGTCGCCGAGCACGTCGCTGAAGGTGACGGCCGAGCCGCCGAATACGTCGCCGCCGCTGGTGACGCCGACGTTCACCGGCGGACGCCCGTCGATGAACATCTTCTCGAAGGTGCCCTTGCGGCGCTTGTTGTCCGCGATGAGCGTGTGGGAGAGCGGCGCCTGGAAGTCGATGATCGGGCCGGGCGCGCCGAAGTCCGAGCTCGCCGCCGTGACAATCGGCTCCCGCCGGTCGAGCACGTGGAGCTCGTACTCGCCCTTGTAGTAGCTGACGAAGGCAATCCGCGGCTCCTGCTTCGGGTCGCCCCGCAGCACGACGGCCGACGTGTTGCCGCCGAGCGCGTCGGTATACTGCCGCAGTTCGCCGGTCTTCAGGCTGAGCGTCCAGACGTTGTAGATGTTGCCGTTGCGGGCCACCTCCGGCTCGATCGGCTGGTTCGGATCGGTCGCGGTCGACGAGAACACGAGCGTGTCGTTGTCGAGGAACTGCGCCGCCGAATCGTCGTGCGTGCCGAAGGTGAGCTGCGTCTTCTGCCCCGTCGCCACGTCCAGCCGGAACAGCTTCTCGTTGCCGCTGATGCGCGCCACGTAGACGATCGAGCGGCCGTCGGGCGACCACGTCGGCCCCGAGTCGGCGAACGCGTCCTTGGTCAGGTTGGTCACCTCGCGCGAGCGGAGATCGACGAGGAAGATGTCGCCGACGCCGCCCTGCAGCGCGGCGAACGCCACCCGGGTGCCGTCGGGCGAGATGTCCGGCGACTCCGGATCGTCGACCGTGCGCAGCTCGATCCGCTCCTCGACGTCGCGCGTCAGCACGTTCTGGAGGATGAGCGTGCGCCACTTCTCGCGGCGCACGAAGTACGCGATCCGGTCGCCGGAGGGGCTCCACGAGAGCCACGGCACCGTGTTGAACCGCATCCCCGGCTGGATGATGAACTCGAAGCCGCGGTCCTGGTCGAAGTTGTTGGTCAGGTTCCGGATGATCGATCCGTCGCGCGCGGAGACGAGCACGATGTCCATCTCGCGGTCGCGGCGGTTGCCGGTCACCATCGCGATGAGATCGCCCGAGGGCGACGGCTCGATCGACACCGCGCCGATAAACGGCGTCTCCTCCGGATCGGGCGCGAGGTTGCGACCGTAGTCCGCCGGACGCTCCTTGTCGCGGAACGGCTTGAAGCGGTCTTTCAGGTACTTGTCGAACTCCTGATCGAACTCCTCCGGCGTCAGCCGGAACGCCTCCTGGTACGCATCCTCGCCGCCGCCGATGACCGACTTGCGCAGCGAAAAGAGGTACTGCCGGATCCCTTCCTTGCCCCAGCGCGACTCGATGAACTCGAACACCGCGTGCCCGAGGTTGTAGATCATCCGGATGCTGCCGGTGGCCGTGTACCCTTCGAGGTTCGTCATCTTCGGGATGATGTCGGCCACCGCGGCGTCGCGCACCGTCATCAGGTCGATCGGGCGCCAGATGCCGGTCATGTAGTCCGACAGCCCTTCGTTCACCCACAGCGGCACGCTGCGGCGGATGAGCGAGGTCGGGATGATGTCGAACTCGAACTGGTGCGTCAGCTCGTGGACGATCAGGCGATAGAGGAGATCCGGCGGCTCGTCGAGCGGCATGACGATCCGGTACCGCGTCGGCTCGGCAAAGGCGCCGACGCCCTCCTGGGCGGCACCCGGAATGACGTTCTGCTGCTGGAATTCGCTGCTCGTCTTGAACAGGATCAGCGGAATCTTGAAGGCGAGGTCGTACTTCAGCTCCGAGCTGATGTGCTGGTAGGCGCTTTCAGCGTAGGCGGCGACGCGCTCCAGGTGCTGCTCGATCTCCGGGTAGTAATAGATCTCGAAGTGGTCGGTCGTGTAGATCCGCCACCGGAAGGTGTCGTAGCGGATCTGATTCTTGCCGTAGTACGGGATGAACGGCGTCTGTGCCGCCGCCACGGAAGGCGCCAGCGCGACCGCCGCGACCACCGCGATCGCAGCGACGCTCGGAAGGGTCCGGCTCATGGAAATTCTCCTCGCAGGTCTAGCTAGGCCGTCGGTCTCCAGTGCCGCGCGAGTCATCTTACTACTGCGACCACCGAGGCCTCGGGCCCCAGGCCTCAGGGCTGTCTCGGGCCACAGTGACTGAGGCCTTCGACGGCCCTGCGGCGTTGGGCGTAGGGCCTAGGCCTTTTATTATGACCGCGGCGCGCAGCAAAGGACGTACCGACGAGGTCTGCGGAAAAGGGCGCCGGATTCGCCGGTCGTCGCGCGAAACGTCCTCTTTCCATCCTACAGCCGTCCGGCGCCACCTGAGTCATAATGAGGCGATGGACGCACCTTCCGATCTGGCACCTGAGCCCGCTCGGCCCCGCTTGAGCCGTCGCGCCCGCGCCTGGCTCGGGATGGGCGCGGTGGTCGTCGCGCTCACGCTCCTCACGCTGCTGTCGCAGCCCGGCGGGTTCGACCCGGATGCGCCGCCGCCGGCTGCCGACGGCAGCGCCGCAGCCGGCAGCGAGGGGGGTGCTGCGGCCGGCACGCCGGCCAAGCTGACCTTCACGCTCCAGGACATGAACGGCGTCGACGTGAACCTCCAGTCGTTCAAGGGCAAGGTGATCCTGCTCAATTTCTGGGCGACCTGGTGCGCGCCGTGCCGCGTGGAGATTCCGTATCTGATCGAGCTGCAGAAGCAGTACGCCGACGACCTCGTCGTGCTCGGCGTGTCGGTGGACGACACGGCGGAGAAGCTGAAGCCGTACGCGCAGGAGATGCAGATCAACTACCCCCTGCTCGTCGGCAACGGCCGCCAGGATTTTCAGGATGCGTTCGGTCCGTTCTACGGCATTCCGGTGACGGTGTTCGTCGGACGCGATGGATTGATCCACAAGAAGCACTCGGGCATCGCGTCGAAGGAGCAGTTCGAGCACGAGATCAAGTTATTGCTCTAAAGGAACGCCGCCAAGGCGTTCCGGTAGACAGCGTATACGTAGTATGATCTGGGTATGTTGAAGGGGTTCACGCACGCCCGGCTCGCCTGCGGGTGCCGCCTTGGCTTCCGGGAAGGCGTCGAGGGGAGCCCGGTGACGGTGGTCATCGAGGTGAAGGGCGCGCACTGCGTGATGCCGCTTCACGTACGGGACCTCCCGGTCTACGATTTCCGCGAAGCGCTCCGGCCTCCGACGCGGTTCCTCCCGATCGAAGAAGAAGAATACGAAGAAGGCTGACGGCCGCGGAGGCTGAAGCCTGCGCGCTACGACGAAAACTGGACCCTGAGCTCCGCCACGAGCGGCAGATGGTCCGAGGCCATCAGCGAGAGGCGCGTTCGCGGCAGGTCCACCTTCGTCACCTCGACCCGCCCCTCGTAATAAATGTGATCCAGGTGCAGCACGGGAAAGACGCCCGGGTACGTCCGGCGGCGGCGGAGGTGTGCGCGCAGGTCGACGCTGTTGAGCCGCTCGCTCAGCATCGCGGTCGCCAGCCCCCGCATCCACTCGTTGAAGTCCCCGAGCACGATCTTCGGCTGCCCGACCCGGCGGTCGTGGACGATCGCGCTCAGCCGCTCGGCCTGATACCGCCGCTCGAGGTAGGCGGTGCCCAGGTGGACGTTGTACAGGTGCAGCGTGTGGTGGCCGACCGCGATGTCGACGCGCTGGCAGCACCGCGGTTCGCAGGTCTTCCACGACAGGTCGTACTGCGCGTGGTGCAGGATCGGCAGCTGACTGAGCACCACGTTGCCGAACAGCGCCCGGCGCAAATGGCGGGTCGGCGCCATGACCCAGCCCATGCCGAGCTGCGCGCCGAGCTCCTCGGCGTGCCCCGCCGAGTGCGGCCCGGCGCCAATCACCTCCTGCAGCGCGATGATGTCCGGATGGATGCGGTGGATGACCTCTGCGATCCGCGCCAGGCTGGTGCGGCCGTCGAGGCCCCGGCACCTGTGCACGTTGTAGGTGGCGACGCGCAGAGTGGTCATCGGTTGGGGGTTGGTGGTTAGTGGTTGGTAGCTGGTGGTTGGTGGCTCGTGGGGGCTGGTCGCCCCAGGGGCCGAAAAAACCACCAACCACAAACCACCAACCACCAACTAGAATAGTCTTTGTGGCGAAGCTGAAGAGTGAGCTCGAAGTCACCTGTCCGTGCTGTCGGTCGACGCTCGTGATCGACACGAACCTGCGTCGTGTCGTGTCGCACCGCGAGCCGGAGCGTCTGGACAAGCCGGAGCTCGACGAGGCCTCGAGAATTCTGGCGGAGGAGGCCGCGCGCCGGGAGGCGCTCTTCCAGCAGTCGATCGAGGCTGAGAAGACGCGCGACGATGCCCTGACGCGCCGGTTCGAGGAAGCGCTGCGCCAGGCGAGCAAGGAGCCGATCACGAAGCCGACGCGCGACTTCGATCTGGACTGAGGTCGCCGGCTCCGTTGCACCACGGCGCTCGCGGGTTGCGGAACCCGACTGCCTAGCCTCGAGATCTGAACTCCGCCGGCAGGCCGGTCCAGCGCTCGCGGCCGCGGTAGTACTTCCACGGTTTGTATCCATGCGCCTCGTGGAAGGCGCGATAGCGCCGCCGCAGGCGCTCGACCCGCCGGTCGGACGAGACGATCGGCCGGTGCGGCCATTCCAGCAGGAACCGCTCCGCCTTCCAGATGTTCGTGTCCGCGAGCCGCCAGTCGTACCTGCCGAGCACCCGGAGATCGACCACGGCGTACGCCTTGATGCGGCCGGTGAAGTCGACGTACCCGTCGAAGTAGCTGAGCGCCAGCGCGCGCGGCGTCGCAAACACCGGCTTTCGCCCGTGCAGCCCCGGATCGCGCGAGCGCGCCACGGATCCCCATCCTCGCGCCCCGCAGTAGACGAAAATCACGTGATCGAGCTGATCAATCGACTCGAAGCTGAGGACGAGCGGCGGGTAGCGGTGCTGCTCGAGGATCACCGCCGCGGCCATCGCCGCCTCGAAGCAGTGTACCGTGCCGGCGCGCACGACGCCGCGAAAGCTGCGCAGCGTTGCGCCGCCGCGCTCCATGTTGTAGGGCAGGGCGTTCAGCCAGCGCTGCACCGCGTCGGGCGTCCGGAGACGCGCGACGAGCCGCCGCTCGGCGCGTGTGAACGGCAGCGCCGGCGGGGTCGGGTCGCGCAGCGACCCGACGGCCAGTGCTGGCTGGACGGTCCGCTTCGCGGACCGTCCCGGATCAGTGCGCGGGAGCGGAAGCCTTTCTGAGGTCGGCAACGAGTTCGGCCGGCGTCCACATGTTGCCGGAGTAGGCGGTCACCAGGCGCCCCTGCGCGTCGATGACGGCGGTGCGCAGATTGTGGACCAGCCCGATGTTCGGATCGCCCCGCTGGGCCGTGACGCCGAAGCGCTTCGCAAACGCCAGCACCTCGTCCGGCGTGCCCGTGAGGAAGTACCACCGCCCCGCCTCCGCGCCGAGCGTCTTGGCGTGGCGCTCGAGGATCGCCGGCACGTCGTAGTCGGGGTCGAGCGTGACCGACACGAGCCGCACGTCGCGCAGATCGGGTGAGCGCCGGATCTCCTCCTGCACCGCGGCGAACTGCCTGTCCATGAGCGGACAGAAGTCCGGCAGCGGACAGCGGGTGTACATGAACGTGAGCGCCACACGGTGTCCGCGCAGCGCGCCGATCGGGCGCGCCGCGCCGTGCTGATCGACGAGCGCGTGATCCGGCACGACGTCGCCGTCCTGCAGCAGGTCGGACGCGGTAATGAGAGGACCGGCTGCCGGGGCCTTCAACGGCGCGTGGCCGGTGGTGGTGAGCGTCGAGAGGTACGCGTTGACGTCCTCGACGACGAGCGTCGCGGTGAACAGGTCGCCCGGCTTCTTCCCTTCGAGCAGCGCCGGATCGTTCACTTTGTACGGCATCGTCATCGCCGGCATGAAGCCCTTGATGTCCTCGTGGTCGACGAGCACCTCGCTGCGGCCGCGATCGATGCCGAGAATCTGGCCCCGTACTTCGTACTGCCGCGCCTCGGGCGCGCGGCCGCACGCGGCGGCGAGACCGACGGCAACGACCAGGGCGCCGAACCGCCACATATGTTTAACTCTAGCAGATGATCTGGATCGGCACCTCCGGCTACAACTATCCGGAATGGAAGGGGAGCTTCTATCCGGCGGCGCTCCCCGCGGCGAAGATGCTCGCGTACTACGCGGAACGCTTTCCGACCGTCGAGATCAACTACACGTTCTACCGCGCCCCGACCGAGACGATCCTCGACGGGTGGAGCAGGGCGACGCCGGATCGGTTCCGGCTGACGCTGAAGGCGCCGAAGCGGATCACGCACGACGCCAGGCTCCGCGACTGCGCGGATCGCGTGCGGCAGTTCCTCGAGACGGCGGCGACCCTCGGCCCCAAGCTCGGCGCGCTGCTGTTCCAGCTGCCGCCGAACCTCAAGAAGGATGTGGCGCTCTTCGACGCCTTCCTCGAGGCGTTTCCGCCGCGGGTGTGCGCCGCCGTCGAGTTCCGCCACCCGTCGTGGTTCGACGAGGAGATCTACGCCTGCCTGCGGGCGCGCAACCTGGCGCTCTGCGTCGCCGACAGCGAGCGGCTGTCGACGCCGGTCACGATCACCGCCGATTACGCGTACTTTCGGCTCCGAGACGAGGGATACACGCCGTCCGACATCGAGCGCTGGGCGCAAGTCATCCGTCGCGAGACGGCGCACTCTGGCGACGTCTTCGTCTACTTCAAGCACGAAGAGTCAGGGAAGGGGCCTGAGTTCGGTCGCCTGCTGATGGAATACCTCGAGCCTCGAGGTGCGCCGCGGCAAAGCGCATGATCTCGCGCTCGGCCCAGTAGCCGTCGTAGCCGTCGATCGCCCGCTCCAGAAACGCGCAGTGCCCGCCGTGCGGCGTCATCGCCACCGTGATGTGAGGGTTGGCCCTTACCGACGGGTGTCGGAAGGGCGCCGGCAGCACGAACGGGTCGTCCTCAGCGGTGACGATGAGTGTCGGCACGCGGATCCGATCGATGACGCGCAGCGCGCTGGCGCGATAGTAGTAGTCGGCCGAGTCGCGGAACCCGTGATGCGGCGCCGTGTAGACGTCGTCGAAGCGGCGGACGGTCCGGATGCGGCCGAGCGGCTCGAGCGGAAACGCTCCCGGAAACACCGCCGCCTTCCGCCGGATGCGCGCCTTCAGGTTGCGCATGAAGTGCCACTGGTAGATGAAGTTGGACCGGCGCTCGAGCGCGTCGACGCACCGCGCCAGATCCATCGTCGGCGAGACGGCGCAAATCGCTCGGAGCGCCGCGGGCGCGCCGTTGCGCAGCTCGCCCGCCAGCTTCAGCGCCAGGTTGCCGCCCAGTGAGTAGCCCGCCACGGCAATCGCCTGCATGCCGTCGCGCTCGATAAGCTCTTGAACGACGAACAGTGGATCGTGCGTCAGGCCCGAGTGGTAGAGGCCGCGCGAGAGGTGCTCGGTGTTGCCGCAGTTCCGCTGGTTCAGCCGGACGACGTTCCAGCCGAGCACCCAGGCCTTCTCGGAGATGCCGCACATGTAGTGGGCGAGGCTGGAGCCCTCGAGCCCGTGGAGCAGCACGATCGTCGGTCGATCGGCCGGATTCGGATGCCAGTGACAGTGCGCCAGCACGCGCGCCTCGGCGGCGACGTCGAAGTAGCGCGCGACCCGGTCGGGCAGGCGAGGGAACCGGCGCCGGCGCGCCCAGGCGTACAGAGTCTGCCGGTGGCCGCCCGTGAACAGCGGGCGGTACGCGGACGGTGTAAATGACATTGTGTGCGTGTTCAGCTTACCATCGCGGCCATGGAGCGCGATCTTCTCTCGACGCTGCTGCACGTCACGCGCATGCGGCTGCTGCAGGACTACCCGGCCCAGATCGCCACCTGTCTCGACGTCCTTTCGGACGAGGAGATCTGGTGGCGGCCCAACGAGCAGGCGAACGCGGTGGCCAACCTCGTGCTGCACCTGGCCGGATCGAATCGCTTTTACCTCGAACAGGTCGTCGGCGGACGTGATGTCGGCCGCGACCGCGCCGCGGAGTTCACCGCGCGCGGCGGCTGCTCGAAGGCGCAGCTCGTGGAGCTCTGGGAGCACGCGCGGCGCGCTGCCGAAGGGGTGCTCGAGACCATCCAGCCGTCGCAGCTCGCTCAAACGACGGATCGCACCGGAAAGGTCACCACCTACGCCCAGATCCTGCTCCATGTGACGCACCACAACGCGGCGCACATGGGGCAGATTGTCTGGATCACGAAAATGCTCCACCCTGGTGCGCTCGACGACCTCTGGATGAAGCAGGCCGGCCGGTAGCCGGTAGCTAATGCAACGCGTAGATCCGGAACCGATCGTTCCGGTACACGGCCGGCAGCGGCAGGTCGGCTTCCGTGACGAGGTAGTCGAGCCCGTACCGCCGGGCGAGGTCGCGCGCTCGGTCGGCCGTCAGCGCCGCAAAGTCGCCGACGGCGTCGACGCGATCCACGAACCTGACCGCTACCTGGCGCGAGTAGATCGCCAGCGCCGAATCCTTCACTTCCTCGATCAGCACGTCGCGCCCGGCGGCGACCCGCACGCTCGTGCCGTATTTCCAGGCGTGGCCGGGATCCGCCAGCACGTGCACGTGGCGGGGCCTGGCGGCCATCCAGCGCATCGCGTCCTGCCACGGCGAGTCCGGTATGCGGAGGTCGAAGAGCGCCCGCTCGGGCTGCTCGATCAGCATGATGTACGCGCCTCGCCCCGCCGAGATCCCCAGCAGGACCACCACCGCGACGAGGGCGGCCTTCGGCGGGCGCGCCTCGACGAGCGTGGCGAGCACATAGACGATCGCTACGAGATCAACGAGCCAGAACACTCGCGGGAACTGGAACTGCACCGCGAGCGAGACGCCTGCGGCAACGAGCGGCAGCGTGGCGAGGAAGAGCGCCACGAGCGCCGAGGCGCCCCAGACGAGGGCGGCATCCTCGGCGGTTGCCGTGCCGCGCCGCACCCGCACGCGGTGGGCCAGCCAGACGGCTCCGAGCAGCCCCAGGTTGGCGAGCCAGGCCCACACGGGCCACGCCGTTGCAAAGAGCGAGTCTTTGCTCGCCACCGCCTGCAGCCACACGTCGTCCATGGCGGCGAGGCTACCCTGAAGCGGCCCGGCGGCGACCGCCCCGGCTAGCACAAGCAACGCAGCGACTGCGCCGACGCCAATCGGCCGCCGCCAGCGGCGATCGCGCACGGCCAGCGCCGCGCCGATGAGCACGGCAAACCAGAGCGCGGTGCTGACGTGAACGAGCGCGCACACGCCGACGAGCGCAATCGCGGTGCGCGGATGGCGCCGCAGGAGCGCTGCGACGGCCAGGGTGCCCAAGCCGAACGCGAGCACGCGCGGGTGGAAGTACGGCTCGAAGGAGTTGGCGCTCGTCCGGGGAATGCGGTGCCGCATGGTGAAGGCGGCGGCGATGGCCGCCACCACCCGCGGACTGCGGGAGACGCGCGTCCCGATGAGCACCAGCCCCGCCCAGACCAGGCCGAGTGAGATCAGATAGCCCGTCAAGAACAGCACCTCGAGCGAGACGCCGGTGGTGCGGACGAGCGCGGCGAGGATCTCGTCCATCACCATCAGCCGTCCTTCGGCGTCGATCAGGACGCCGTCTCGCGGAAACAGCCCGGCATCGAGCGCCCGGCTGACCACGGGAATGTAGAAAGCCTGATCGGAGACGCCGTACCGGTACCCCGCGCCGTTCGCGGTGGCCAGCACCACGAAGAGAGCTCCACCCATCGTGAAGGAGAGAATGCGGGCGGCAGCAGCCTGAGGCAATGCGCGGCCGGTCAGAAGGCCGGTTCGTCGGCGCTCGGGCCGTAGATCGACGGAACCGGCACGTCGAGCAGGCGGAGGTACACGGTCAGCTGGCCGCGGTGGTGGACCAGATGGTTCAGCACGAACGATCGCAACACGGTCGTCTTCGGCATCGAAAAGACCGTGCGGCCGTTGCGCTTGAGCGACCACATCGCCATCAGCTCCGCGTCGGTCTTGCCGGCGAGCGCGGCGCGTGCGTCGGCGACATGCCTGTCGAAGGTCGCCAGCACCTCCTTCCGCGAGGGCAGCGCGGTCGGAGGCTGCTGATTGGCGCCGATGTCGATCTCACTGCGCGAGAGCGTTTCCGTGCCCCACATCGGCAGGATGGCCACATGCGTCGCAAGCACGCCGAGCGAGAACGATCGGGCGTGCGGCTTCCAGTCGAACTTCTCGTCCGGCACCCGCTCGAGCACCGTGCGGGTGGTCGCCATCTCGTGGTCGAACTCCGGCAGCAAGGCATCGACGAGCGCCATGGTGCAACTCCTGCGCACGCTGAAGCGTGCGCGCTCCATTACGACGAGGGGCGACTGAAGTCGACGCGCGGGACGCGCTCGGCCTCCGGCGGCGCGTTGAACACCGGATACTCGCGGAACCCGAAGATGCCGGCCGTGAGGTTCGATGGAAACTGACGGCGCAGCGTGTTGTACTCCTGCACGCGTTCGTTGTAGCGCATCCGCTCGACGGCGAGCCGGTTCTCGGAACCCGCCAGCTCGTCCATCAGCCGGTTGAACGTCTCGCTCGATCGCAGCTGCGGGTAGTTCTCGACGATGACGAGCAGACGCGCCAGCGCCGCGCTCTGCTCGTTGGCCGCCTGCATCACCTGCTGGGGCGTCTGCGCGCCCGATAGCTTGGCCCGCGACTCGGCAATCTGGCCGAACACGTCGCGCTCCTGCTGGGCCACGCCCTTGGTGGTCTCGACGAGATTGGGAATGAGATCGTTGCGGCGCTGGAGCTGGTTTTCGACCTGCGCCCACTGCGTCCGGATCGCCTCTTCCTGCGCCACGAACTGATTGTAGGAACAGCCGGGCGCGGTGGCCGCGACCAGAACCAGCGCCACCAGCGCCCCCACGCGTCGAAGCTGTCGAGTCACGCGTCACCTCGAATGCTTTCTATTGTGCATTACCAGCGCGCTCCGCCGCCCCCGCCTCCGCTCCGGCCGCCGCCAAAGCCGCCGAAGCCGCCGCCGAAGCCGCCAAACCCGCCGCCGAACGGCCCCACGCCGCTGTGCCATCCGCCCGTCGGGCCGCCCCAGCGCCGCCGGAAGCGCCGGCGCCCGTGCACACGGGCCGCCAGCGCGCTCAGGACGAGAAAGAGCACGAACAGCGCCACAACCAGCGCTTCGGCGGACCCGACCCCGGGCGCGCGCGGCAGGGCGTCGCGCGGCACGTCCTGGAGCGTCACGTTCCGCCGCTCGGCGATGCGGGTGACGATGCGCGTTACGCCTGCGAGGAGGCCCGCGCCATAGTTGCCGCGGCGGAACTCGGGAGCCATGTACTGCCGGCTCGTTTCGCCCGCAAACCCGTCGGTGATGAACTCCTCGAGGTCGTATCCCACCTCGATCCAGACCTGGCGATCCCTGACGGCCAGCACCACGAGGAGCCCGTTGTCGCGGCCGCGCTGCCCGATGCCGCGGCCGCGGTTCTCGAACAGCTCGACCGCGTACTCGCGGATGTCGGCATAGGGGGCGATGGTCTCGATGGCTGCGACGACAACGACGTCGCCGCTCGCGCGCTGGAGCGATCGGATCAAGGCGTCCATCGCCGCCTCGCTCGACGGATCGACTACGTTGGCGAAGTCGTTTACCGGTGCGGTCAGCTCGGGCAGCTCCTGCGCCCTCGCTGGCTCATCTGTCAAGGACACGAAGACGAAGAGGCCACAAAGGACACAAAGTTCACAAAGCCTACGAAACCAGCCAAGGGCTTCGCCCCATAAGCGTTAACTGAACAAAATATGTACCGACCACGTTTCTGTCGAGGCGTCTCCGCGAGGGCCTTCGCCACGCTGGGCCAGTCGTGCAGTACCTGTGACAGCCCGACGGCAGGTAACAGCGCGGCACAGACTTCCCGGAACATAAACTCGATT
>JACPTI010000016.1 GCA_016192845.1 Acidobacteriota bacterium | reverse complement strand
CGTCGGACGTCACCCCGTAGCCCGCGTCGATTTCAATGGCGGGCGCCGGCGTCGAGACCTTCCGGGCGTGCAGGCCGCAGGCAATCCCCACGCCCGCCAGCCGGAGCCGCGTACTCCGGTCCTCCTGCTCCACGTCCGTGCGCAGGTCGGCCTGCAGCACCTCCCGCAGCGGCGACGGCGAGAACTCATGGCGCCGGCCCGCCGCAGACGACCCGTCGAGCACCCCGAGCATCAGGTGCCGCGGAAATGTGCTGACGGGCCGACAATCCTTCACCAGCGTCGCCGCCGGCAGATCGCTCCGCTTCACCAGCAGCGCGCGGACGTGGACGTTGATGTTCCGGCCCTTGTTGTCGCAGGAGGTCACGAGGCACGACTTCAACTCCACCGGTTGATGTTCGAGGTACAGCACCAGCACGCGTCCGGCGACCTTCGAGTCGGCATGACCGGGGTCGAGGTGGTCCGCCGTCAGCTTCGTCGCGCCCTTCGGACGCTGCGTCTCGTCGGGAGCCTCCATCGCCTCCTTCGGAAGCAGTTCCACGATGTTGAACTGCTGCGTCGGGGCGCTGTCGCTCCGCCACGGCACATACTTCACGTTCTTGTCTTCATCCAGGTCCGGATCCACGTACGGCCGGAAGTGCGTGTAGGTCGTCCTGGCCTGCTCGCACAGCTCGATGAGATCGCCGTCGGACGTCACCCCGTAGCCGGCGTCGATTTCAACCGTGTCGGCGACCTTCCGCGCGTGCAGGCCGCAGATGATGCCGCGGCCCGCCAGACGGAGGCGCGTGCTGCGATCCTCCTGTTCGAGGTGCGCGTGCAGCTGGTTGAGCTGCCGGTCCGTGAGGATCTGGTTCGGGACGAACTCGGGATACGCGATGTTGATGTCCAGCATGTGAGTGCTCCGCGGTGGCTACAGCGTTCCGAGGCTCGTGTTCCCCAGCGTGATCTGCGGCGTGGCGCTGTCGGCCTCCCTGCAGTCGTGGATCTGCGCGAGCGGGTAGACATTGGTGAGCAGCCGCAGCCGTGCGACCAGCTTTCCGAGCGCTTCCTGATACGGCAGGTCCGTGGGCGGCAGCGGCAGCCTGCCGGTGTAGGTTCCGTCGTCGCTCGAGCAGGAGCCCGGCTCGCGCGCGAGCGACGCGAGGCGGGCTTGCCAGTCCTCCAGCGCGATCTCGAGCTGCTTCATCTGCTCGTGGTTCACCCAGCAGATGCGCGGGTACACGTGGGCGGGCGCCTCGCGCCGCAGCGTGTCCTCGACGAAGTGCCTGAACTTCATGTCGCGGAACCGGGGCGACCACGACGGCAGCACGACCGACACGCGGAAGGAATACGGGTCGCGAACCGGAGGACAGCACTCGTCTTCCGCCTCGAGCTGCACGGGCAGAAATTCGTCGCCCGTCGTTCGAGGGCGCAGCAGGATGTGCTCGATGACGTGAAAGCCTTCCGACTCGGCGTAGCGCTTGAAGTACGCGACCACGAAGGCGCGCGACCCCGGCAGTTCGATCCGGCCGATCCGATCGGGCGGTTTGTCCACCGCGCAGCGCTGCACCAGCCACTCCATGCCCGCGTCGGTCTCGTAGTTCGCCGCATCCGCGCCGAGCCGCAGGGCCAGGTCGAGCAGCGCCTCGATTGACCCTTTGAACGGGCACGGCTCGCTGCGGAACACGACCGCGTCCTGCTCGTTGGTCAGCTCGAACCGCCACTGCGGATCCTCCGTTGTGCCGGTGTTGGAGATCCTGAGGCGATGGCCGGCAAGCCGCCCGCGAACCACCGGATCGATGTCGAGGAGCCGATAGACCCGGCGCTGGTACCCGGCGACATTGGTCGGCACGCCCGGCGATCGCCAGTCGAAGCCGGTCCCGCGCCCGGCGCTGAGCACCGGATAGTCCTCGAGAAACCGCCGCAGGTGCGTCACCAGCCGGGAGACCTGGCGCCATACATCGGGAAGCGACCGTGGTGATCCGTCCGCCAGCGAGGAATGGGCCCTCAGGCAGAAGTATTCGACGCCCGCGTACCTGACGCGGGCTCCGATCTCGTACGTCACTCCCGGCGCCCACGCCGGCAGCTCCTCGAGCGCCGCGCGGATCTTGGGCCGCATCAGCGCCGAGTACTCGTCGAAACCCTCCGCGTCCCGGGCCGCCAGGTGCTCGAGAAAGAGGAGCCGGCGCCGCTCGGCCAGTGCGGGCGTCTCGATGATCGCCTCGAGCGCATCAAGGAACGTCGCGTGCCCCTGCTGCCGGGAGCAGTCCAGCGAGGAGTCCGAAGGGCCGAGCCCGGCGATGTTCGCGATCTGCTGCGTGAAGTACGAGCGGAAGTCGACGTCGCGCCAGGTGAACAGGTCGCCGAGGTGCGAAAGCTGCGCGAGGTAGTTGGCCAGGAGCTGCTCGAAGAACATCAGGTACGCCGTGAGCTGGCGCGACTGCGCCTGCCGCACCGGGTCGGTCGGCCGCACGTTGATCCGGCCGACCCGATAGGTGGCCGGCAGCTCGTTGATCAGCGGCTCGTACGCGCTGGCATTCCGCCATTCGCCTGCCGGCACGCCCACCTCGCGGCGGCGGACCTTCAGCTTTTCCTCCAGGTCGGCCGCCTTCTTCTTGGCGAAGAGCGGTTCGACCGCCTTGCGGCTGGTGAGGTACGGCAGCCCGCGCTTGTAGAACGTCAGCTTGGATCCCCACGGCGCGAACACCGCGATGCGGAAGCGATCCGCCGAGAGCGGCAGGATCCAGTCCTCCGGGTGCTCGGGATCGGAGAGCTTCAGCAGCTTCAGGCTCTTGACCGCGATCACGCCGTCGACGTCCATGAGAATCTGCACGATGTCAGAGGCGCGGATCTCGCACCTCCGCCGGACCGCCTTCAGCTCCTCGTCGTCGATGAAGCCGTGATCGAGCAGTGGGCCGTCGAAGATCTCGTCGACGGTCTTGCCGCGCGCGAGCAGCTCGTCGAGCGAGCGGAACGGCACCCCGGGAGAGACATGGCGGTAGACGCGGTACAGGATCTCGGCGTGCACCGCATCCGTGTCGGCATCCGGCCGAAGATCGAGGTCGGCGCAGATCGCCACCTCTTCGCCAATCAGGTCGCAGACGTTGACGACGTCCTCGCACAGGTTCCGGTTCCTGTGGATGCGGCCGATGGCGGCCGCCCGCACGTCGGCCTTCAGCGGCCCGGCCGGATCGTGCGCGACCTGCCAGTTGTAGAAGAAGTAGTACGAGTCGCGGCCCGACTCCGGCGGACCCGGCGCGTACCCGCGAAGAATCCGGACCGGACCGCCGGCCTGCGGCATCGGGTAGCTCACCGGCTTCGTCCGGTGGAGCTTCGCCGTGCTGCCCGTGGCGTCGAGCCGGTAGACGTGCCCCGCCTGCAGCGCAAAGTTCACCGGCACCTGAAGAGCCGTGCGGGCGGCGGTGATCGCCATTGCCTTGCGGCCCGCCTCCACGCCGTCGCGCAGCAGGCGAACCACGACGGCGTCACCCGTGGTGGCCGTGTCCGCATAAACCGTGACCGACTCGAGCCGGACATCCTCCAGCACCTCGAACTCGAGTCCTTTGCCGGACCCGCCGACGTACTCCCCGCCGCCTGGGCGCAGGAGACCGGCGTCCGTGTAGGTGCCCTCGTACTCGATGTAGACGTTGAACAGGCCGTTCAGCTCGATCGACTCGGTCGCCGCACCGGTGGTGAGCGTCTTGAGACGGCGGTCGATTCCGTACGTGACGTCGTGGTGGCGTTCCACCCATGCGTTACGGATGCCGGGGATGTCGATCAGCAGCCGGCGAAGGTCGTCGAACGACACCGGCTTGCAGACGAGCACTTCGTGCGCGAGGTGGAAATCGCGCAGCGGCTTCCAGAGCGCCGGCGCGCTCACAGGGTCGGCGCCCGGCGACGACGTGTGGGCCTCGATGCATTCGAAGAGGCCGGAGCGGTACGCGACCACGTCCTCCGGGACATAGGCGGTATTGGCCGCCCACTCGCCTCTCGGCGGCGCTCCCGGCGCCAACAGGTCGTTCATCGGGTACGCGGCGCGCAGACCGAGATCGGTGAGGACGTAACAGAGCAGCTCGAGAATCGTGATCCCCGGGTCGTGGACGTTGTAGTCGGTCCAGTGGCGGTGCGCCAGCCGCTCGATGTGGCGCAGGCCCCGCGCGCGCAGGTACGCGTAGTCCTGGCTGCGCGGCAGCGCCGGCGCGCGCGGGATGAAGCCGGCGTCGAGCACGGCGAGCTTCGTCATCGCTGCGAGAACTCCGGCCCGAAGCAGTAGGCGCAGAAGTCGTAGCCGAGCGCCCGCGCCTCGTCGACCGACCGGATCGGGTACTTCCGATCGATCGCGATCTCGTCGATCTGGCAATACCGCGTGATGTTCAGCAGGTCGTGCAGCTCGCGCGTGTGCGAGTTGCCGAGGTACCGCGGGGTTCCCGGTGGCAGCACCAGCGCGGGCGCGGGCGGTGGTGCGGGTGGCTCTTCACCGGGAGGCTCGTCGACGCAGGAGACGATGTCGTCGCCGACGTGGTGGGTGCGCGCTGGCACGATGACCGCGCTCGACTTCGTGGGCTGGGCCTCCTCGACGTCGATGCGTATCGTGTCCCCCTTGGGGCCGGGAACGATGTGGTCGATGTGGAAATGGGCGACGAAGTCGACGTACTCGCGCTCCTCGACGAAGTTGAGGATGGCGGAGCGATGTACGCGCCCGCCGAACGTGAGGTCGACGCCCTCGTCGTACAGCCACGGCGAGAGGAACCGGATGATGTCCCGCTCCAGCTGCCCCGTATAGAACCCTTTGTCGAAGCCGGTCCCGAAGCGGACGTCCGTGCGGACGCGCACCTCTTCGTAGTCCGGGTTCACCACCTCGATTTCGGCGAAGTCGGTCGCCATGTCGATGAGATCCCGGCGGATTTCCTCGAGACGCGCCAGCGCGAGCCGGGGGCGCAGCGGATCCACCGCATTGCGATTGCGCAGGTTCGGCACGACGACGACCCGCACGAAGCCGGGTGCGTATTCCGAATCGCGCCGCGTATCAGGATCGCGTCCCGTATGAGACAGGCAGCGCACCTTGTAGACTTCCGGGAACCGCTCGAGCACGAGCCGCTCGTAGTCGAAGATCGTGACGGCGCGCCGCTTGTGCCGCAGCCGCTCGGCTACGCGGATGCGGAAGGCGTGATCGCGTTCGGGCGGACGTCCGCCGAAGGACGAGAACGGCTGCGAGACCGACTTGATCGAGGCTTCCCGTTGCACCGGCTTGGCGATGGTGCCGCCGGGGAGCGGGCGCTCCAGGCGGCCGGGATCGTTGCCCGCGTCGCGGAAGCTCGCCTGCACCGCCTGCGGGACCACGGCCACGGCCTTCGGAATGGCCTTCGTATGCCGCCTCACGGTCGCCCGCAGCCAGTGCAGCCCCGGCGGGAGTATCGTCGGCGTGCTCGTCGCCGCCTTCGGCACCGCGAACTGCACGATGCCGGAGGCGATCAACTCGTCGGTGGTGTCAGCGAGGATCTCTGCGCGCGCGAAGTCTTTCCAGCCCGATGCCGTGAGATACGCCCACCGGACGTCCTGCGCCGGCACGTCGGGGTCCTCGCTGCCTTCCGCCATCTGGAACAGGAACGACACGTTCTGCGGCGGTGTCAGGTTGGCGATACCGAGATACAGCGAGCCCTCCGCCGTACCCGATCCGCGGTCATCGTCCCGGACCGCGAACACCGGCACGGGCGAGCTGGCGGCCTCGACGCCCGGAATGGCGGCCCCGGGCGGCACCGGCGCGAATTCCTGGTGGCCGAACGGCCCGATCTGGAACAGCCGCTCGATGCGGCCTTCCACCTCCGCGCGCGTCCACGAGGCGTACTCGAGCGTCTGCTGTGCCGTGTACTCGACCGTCAGACTGGACACCAGCGGGGTATAGGGAGGATTCGGGATCAACGGCGTCGGCGGTGTCGCGGGCGTCGTGGTCGTCGTTTCTGTCCCGTTGGCGGCGATGGTCCGCGTCGTCGTGATGGGTGGGGTCTTTTTTGCGACGTAGTTGGCCAGCGCCGCGGCGAGCCGCTCGTGGAAGAACGTGGTGTTCAACCGGAGACGCAGGAACCCGCGGTCCAGGCCTGGCTCGAACCGGCGGATCGGCTCGAGCGACGGCTTCGCGGCAAACCCGACGAACCGTACGGAGACGGTCAACGCCGGGTCCGGTGCCGGTTCCGGTGCCGGTGCCGTCACGGTGACGAACAGCGGAAGGTTGTCCCGCGCGGGCGGCTGCTGCCACGCGCCGTTCTGCAGGATCTCCACGTCGGCCGTGAAATATCCATTGGTGACCGTGACGTCCGTGATGTCCCACCCCTCGTAGTAGCGGCCGAAGTTGACGTCCGGCGGCCCTGCCCACGTGATGTTC
Source organism: Acidobacteriota bacterium (assembly GCA_016192845.1). Classification (GTDB taxonomy): domain Bacteria; phylum Acidobacteriota; class Vicinamibacteria; order Vicinamibacterales; family UBA2999; genus MELF01. The sequence goes on along the minus strand of JACPTI010000016.1, from coordinate 5,786 downwards.
AGGGTCACGTTGGTCAGCGCCTTCTGAAAGATCTCCCAGCTCCCGACGAGCAGGCTCGATCCTTCGCGCGGGTGTGGCCCGAACGGCATGAAGGGTTTCGCGGGATTGAGCGGACCGGCATCGCTCTCGACGATGACCTGCCGCATGTCCTTCACGTCGACGGCGAGCGCCACCCGCTGAATGCGCATGCCATTGAAGTACTTGTAGGGAGAGGCGTTGACCTGGACCCAGGGAGAACCGGCGGTGGTCGGCCGTACGCCCGCCGCCTTGATGGTCTGGCTTGCCTGGTAGACACGCCCCTCGAACCGCACCAGCGTCCCTGGCGCGTACGCCGGCGTCTCGTCCCAGTAGTCGAGGATCGAGGGCCGGCCGTTCAGGAGCAGCGTGTCGGGCAGGCCGTCACTCCTCAACACGAACCGCAGCACCGGCAGCGTCGTGTCGAACGTCTCGTGATGGACGTCGGGGTTGAGCGCCACCACCTCGGGCTCCGATGCCGGGATCGTCACCACGTAGGTGACCCGCCGCATGTCGGACGCGATCGTGGCCGTCGCGGTCGCCGCGATCCACCCTTTCGGGCCCGTCGCCTCGACGACGACGTTGTGCGTGAGCTCGAGCTCCACGGCCGTGCGCTCCGACGGCGGCCGGCCGGCCAGCACGTCGGCGGCGGCCGAGGGTGGCGCCAGGTCGAACCCCACCGTGATCACGCGCGTCCCTTCCGCCAGCCAGAGCATCGGCGACGCCACCGCGAACCCGATCCGCGCGTACGGCAGCGTCGCGTTGCCGAACGTCGGCCAGCGCGGCTCTCCGTTGACGGGCGGAGCGATCGCGGCCGCGTCGGCGTCCGCCGCCGCATGGATGTTTCGCACCACCTCCTTGGATCCCGCCTCCAGGTCGACGAACACCGTCTTCAGCCCGTGCTCCGGGTGCAGGCTGGCGTGGTTGACCACGATCTCGGAATCGGTGGCGTAGAGGAGCGGCACGCCCTTGTCGTCCTTGCCCGCGCTGAGTTCGGTGTCGGCCTTCACCGGAAAGGGCGGAAGGTTCTTCGCGAGCTCGAAGATCACATGAACGCGATCCGCCACCGGGCCGCGCGGCACGAGCTGGAGCACCCTGCGGTAGTAGAAGTCGAGATGACCGGCGGTGAGCGCGTTCATCGCGCCGCGCGCGTGGTTGAACAGGCGCAGAAACGCGAGGAACAGCGCCACGTGGGGGCGGTGCTGCGGGTAGCGCGCGAGCGTCTCGGCGAGAAACCGCGGCGCCTGCGCGGCCAGGAGGCGGGCGGCCTCGTACAGCCGCTCGAAGGCATGCGCCACCACGCGGACCGCGTTGAGGCGGTCGGTTTCGCTCGTGAGCGTATCGGGCGATGCCGCGGGGTTGAGATCGCCCCACACGGCGTCGAAGGGCGTGGACGCGGTGGGCAGCCTGGGGGCAGCGTTGACGGGAGCCGCGCGCTTGACCACGCGAATCGTCTCGCGGAGCGGCTCGGCCAGCACGCCTTCGATCAGCCGATCCAGGCGGGTGCGGAGCAGCAGCCCCTCGAGCGATCCGCGGCGCCACTCCTCGAACTTCTCCGCCAGTGTGAAGACCGGCTCGGCGAGCGCCGTGACCGCGGCCGGAAACGCCGCCGGGGTTGCGGTCCTCGTCGCCTCGCGCCGCCGCTCGAAGTCCTCCTGCAGCCCCTCGACGTCGTAGGCGCCGACGCGCGCCGCGATCGTGCTCACGTCGTACTCGAGAAACGCGCTCCAGTCGCCCTTCTTCGTGTTCTCCTCGGTGTAGAACCGGAGCAGCCGTGCGAGGTCGGCGGCATAGAGCAGCAGGTCCGCCGTGCTGCGCGCGTCGACCGGCGCCCGGCGGGGATCCAGCGCATCCGGCATGCGCTGCCGCTGGCTCGTGCCGTCGCGGCGCAGCGGCGTCAGCAGGCTGCACTCGCTCACGGCCGGATCTCCGTCCCGTCCGTGAGATAGAAGGGATAGACGAAGTTGTAGCGGGTGTTCGTCTGCGTGATCGTGTACGAGAGCGTGAGCAGGATCCGTCCCTCGAACGGCTGCGCCTCGAGCGTCAGGTCATCGAGGATGATGCGTGGCTCGAAATAGAGGATCGCGATCGTGACGAGATCCTTGAGGTACGCCTGGAGCGTCCCGTCGGCGGGCTCGAAGACCAGGCGATCCACGTTGCACCCGTAGCGCGGCTGCATGCGGCGCTCGCCCACCGCCGTGGAGAGCAGGATGCGCAGGCTCGAGCGGATGTCGTCCTCGTCCGAGATCATGCGCACGCGATCCGGCCCGCCCTCGAACGTCGGCGGAAAGTCCCACCCGGTGCCCAGGAACGACAGTGCCACGATCGGTCACCCGATCAGCACGGTCGGCGCCCCCACGGCCGCGCCGGCGCCGCAGAGGCAGGTATCGCTGGTGCGCAGCGCGGGCAGGCCGCCAATCAGCACCGTGGTGCTGCCCGACGGAAAAATGCTGACCGTCGGCTGGTGCGTGTCTGGCGGCAGCGCACAGACGTGCGTGTCGGTTGCCACCGCCGCCGGCATGCTGCCAATGAGCACGGTGGCCACGCCGGGTCCCACGATGGTCCCGCCGTGCGTGGTCGTATCCGTGACTCGTGCCGCTGCCGCCATGATGCCTCCCCGTCTCTCAGTTGATCTGGACGATCGATCCCTTGATCGTCGTGCTCGCGCTGGACGACACCTCGGCACCCGCGCTCCCCTCGGCCTTGAACTGCGCCTGGGCGGTCGCCTCGACGTTGCTCCCCTCGACGGTCGCGTTGCCGGTCGCCTTGAGCAAGAGGTCCGCCGCGCTCTCCACCGCGACGGCGCTCGCCTCCATCGTGAGCGTGTTGCCGTTCGCATCCTCGATCGCGACGCCGTCGGCGCTCATGGTCAGCGTGTTGCCGTTCGCGTCCTCGATCGTGATGCCGTCCGCGTTCATCGTGATCGTGTTGGTGTTCTCGTCCTCGATCGTGATGCCGCCGGCGTCGTCGCTCAGCGTGACGGTGTTGCCGTTGGGCGTCTTGAGCACCGCCACCTTCTTCTCGTCGTCGAACGTGAGCTCGATCCCCTCGCGCGTCACGAGCCCCTTCTTGTGGTTGTCGTCCGACGGCGGAATAGGAGACGCCTTCGTGCTCGAGTGAAGCTGGCCGACCACGACCGGATTGCGGGGATCGCGATTGAGGAAGCCGAGCACCACCTCGTCGCCGATCTCTGGCCGGAAGACGGTGCCGCGGCTCGCGCCCGCGTCGAGCGTCGCCAGGCGCGCCCACGTGCCCTGGCCCGCGGGGTCGATCGCCGGAACATGGACCTGGATGCGCTCCTCGCCATCCGGATCGCCCTCGAGCGCCGTCACAAGGCCGATCTGCAGACCGTCGATCGGCGGCAGCAGGCCATTGGCACCGGAATCGGCGACGGCGCCTTGCGCTGCCGTAAGCGTCTCGGTCGAGAGGCCGAACGCGAGGTCGGTTTCCCAGTTCTGCGCGCTGATCTCGTGGCGCACGCCCGAGACGAGCGCCTTCCCGTTGAAGCGCTTTCCGGCACCGGCCAGCTCGAGAATGTCGCCGGGATAGATTGCGGCAAACCCCTGCGTCCGCGCGCGGCCGCGCACCTTGGCGAAGGCGCTTCGCGTCCGCTCGCCGTCGGCCCACGCCTTGAGCTCCTGCTCGTCGAGCTGGCCGGCGTGCGTGACCGCGAGCTCCGACAGACCGATCACCGCGGCGAGGTCGGCCGACGTGATGTTCCCGGGCGCGACCGCGGCCGGCGCGGCCGCCTCGGCCTCGACCATCGCCTGGTCCGCCGGATTCCACGCTTTGGCCTTCACGCCCGCGTACTGCGTACGCGCATCCATGACCGCCTCGAACTCGAGCAGGTTGCCGCCAAACCGCAGCGAGACCGCGGGCGCGGCCGAGGGATCCGGCTTCTTCACAACCAGGGTGCCGTCGCGGGTGACCACGATCTGTCCGTTGGCCTCCGCGCGGGTCACGACGAAGTCCCAGTCGGTCGCGTAGTACTGGACGAGCTGCTTGTGCGTCACGGCCGTGGCTTCGACATCCTTGGCGAGTCCGGCGGCGCCGGCGATCTGCTCGATGACGTCGGAATCGGTCTGGTCGTAGACGTACGCGCTCTTCCGGCCGACGGTGAGCTTCACCGCCGCGTCACGGCATTCCACGTGAAGCACCGAGGGCCGACGCCGGTACGCCTTGACGCCATGACGGATGACGATGCCCTTGAACAGGGATTGATCCTGGCCGTGATAGCCGGCCTGGATCTCGATCTCCGCCCCGGGGACGAACTCGTTCGCGTCGCTGACGGCAAAGGTTTCGGCCGCCGGGTCGCCGTCGAGCACGATGATGTCGGCGCTCGCGACGCGGTTGGCGCTTCGCACGATGACGACCGCCTCGATCTGGTACTCGCCACTGATCTGCGTCCCGTTGGAGAGGATCTTGAAGCTCGGGCGATCCGCGGGCGCCGACGTCGGAATCTGCCGGTCGTCGCTCATGGCGCCGCGTCCCGGATGGGCGGAAAGACGAGCTGCCGGCCCGGCTCGAGACGGCGGAAGTTCGTGATCCTGTTGAACGCGGCAATCTGCACGTACCGCGACGCGTCGCCGTAGTACTTGTCGGCGAGGAGCGACAGGTGCTCGCCCGCTTTGACGGTGTGCACGTGCGTCAGGTCCGGCGAGCTCTTCCGCTCCTGGGCGACGCGGAGCGTATCTTTGACATTCTCCGAGAACACCGCACGCACACGCGCGCGGAGCGGATGTCCATCGGGCTTGAACAGGGTGTAGGTGATGTCGGCCGATTTGAGCACGCATCTCGAGACGAGCGGCCCCCACGAGATCCGGAGGTACCTCGGCCGATGAATCTTGCTGTCGTGGCGGCCGGCGATGGTGAGGAATCTGTCGATCTCGTCCTGGACTTCCTTGCGCTCGATGGCGGTGCCCGTCCCATCGAACAGCAGCTCGAAGGTGTACTCCTGCGGCTTGATCTTGCCGTATACCTGGGGGCTGCCGGTGTCGCCGGCGCCCTGGCGAGCGTGGTACACGACTTCGTATTTCTGCGAATACGTATTCGGGTTGAACAGCACCGTGAACGAATCCACGGGCGCATCCGAGCAGTCGTCCTTCTGGTGCGCGTCGATCTTCAGGCGCGTCAGCCCGCCGTCTCCGTCGCTCACTAGCGCTCCTTCTCGCGGCGCAGGATCTCGAGCACCTGCTCCACGCACATGGTCACGATCTCCTCGAGCTCCTGCTCGTGCGCGTCGGTGCCCGGTGCCTCGGCGGCGCGCGGGGCGCCGACCGTCGCCCGGATCACCAGCTCGCGAATCTCGACGGGCATTGGCTCAGCCTGGGCTCTTCTTCTCGAGGCTCTGGTACGCGAAGCTCCGGTAGGCGAGCTCGATCGACTCGATGGCGATTGCGTTGTCCTGCGCCTTGAGGTCCGACAGCGACCACTTCACCGGGTACGCGCGCGTGAAGCTCCACTGGGCGAGCGGCTGGTGCTCTTCGTTCAGCAGCACCACATCGATATCCTTGGGGGCGAAGACAAACTGCTCGATCGCCTCACGGCACCATTTCTCCACGGCGGTGCCGCTCATGTACCCGCGCTTCAGCACGAGGTTCCCGTACTTCGCGCCGGTCGGCAGCCGGTGGGCGTGCACGTTCAGCCCGCCCTCGCGGTACTCCTCGACCGACACCTCCGCCGTGAGGCCGGAGACCTCCTGGAACCGGCCGTCGCCGTCCTCGGTGTCCGGGCCGAAGCTGACTCGGAAGTGAAAAACGACCGGCAGATCG
>JACPTI010000015.1 GCA_016192845.1 Acidobacteriota bacterium | reverse complement strand
GCGCCACGGCGCGCGCATCGCTAGTCCCACGTGCTCGTTAGCTCGATGCAGCCGATCAGATCGGACCTGCTGAAAGCTTACCGCCTGAAAGGCGGTGGGTTTAGACCTGGCACGTGGGACTAAAGCCGGACGCCACGTACGATTGGGAGCCGCCCGTCGCGTACGTAGCGTCCGGCTTCAGTCGGACCAACTAATCAGAAGATCGCCAGCGGGTTGAGCGGCGATCCGGTTCCGCCTTCGACGGGCAGCGGGGCGAACGAGATCAGGAACTCGTAGCGCTTCAGCCTGCGCGCCACGTCTACGGCCTGCTCGAGATCCAGGCACTCGACGATGTTGATGCCCATCCAGTTGAGCACCGCCACGTGGATCGGGTTGCGCATCCCCTCCCAGCCCGGCCTCGGGTTCCAGTCGATGTTGAAGTCGTGCCCGATGAACGCCGGCATCCGCTCGTGCATCCAGGGGATCGTGTCCGCGTAATAACCCGCCACCTGTCCCGCCCATGGACCGACCGCCGCGCGCCGCTTCCAGCGCCCGATGTAGAGGAGCACCACGTCGCCCGGGCCGGCCTTGACCCCCATCTTCTTCTCCCACGCCTCGAGGTCGGCGCGGCGAATCGGCGTGCCCGGCTCTACCCAGTCGACCCCTTTGAGCTGCGCGATGTCGTACAGGACCGCGCGCGTGAAGACGCCGTCCTTCCAGTTCATCACGCTTCCCTTCGCGCAGCCGGTCTCTGGCGACAGGTTCCCCTTCACGGGCACGCCGTTGTACATCATGCCGTTCTCGAAGAAGTGGCACCACGTGTCCATGTGGGCGACGGTGAGTCCGTGATAGCTGACCTGATAGTTGTCGGTCGTCCCGCCCTCGGTGATGTTGTTCGTGGTCCGGCGGAACACGCCCGCCGGCTGGACGTCGGCGGCGGCCGTCTGCGGCACCGGAGGCGCCAGCGAGACGACGATCCCGTTTCGCACGAGCCGCGCGGCGCTCTGCACCTTCTGCGGCGTGATCAGGTTCGTCGTCCCCTTGTTGTCATCGTTGCCCCACTTGCCCCAGGTCTTGAACTCCGTGCGCCAGCGCTCGTACTGCGCCCGCAGCTCCGCGGTGTCGGGCGGGGGCGGCGGCATCGGCGCCTGCGCCTGCGGGGCGGCGGCCGGCGCCTGCGCGCGCAGGTGGAACCCGCCGGCGGCCCCGGCGAGCACCAGCGCGAGACAGAAGGCAATCGATTCGACTCGGCGTCCCATATTCTCCTCCCTGCAGACCTATCGGCCCGCCTCCGCGGGGGTGGCTGCGCCCGCGCCGCCCTGCCCGCCGCGCGTGCGCGGCGGAGCGGGAAAGATGTTCGAGTAGACGGATTGATAGCGGATCCCGTTGCCGTCCCGGTCGACAAACCCCATCGACTGCTGGAAGATCCCCGGCTCCGGCGCGCCCTCCGGCACCGTCGCCTCCAGGATGTGGAGCCGGTGCTCGTGCATGTGTATCGCGGCGAACGTGCGCGAATAGCGCTCGGCGCCGCGCTCGACGCTGTAGACGCGCGCAGGCAGATCCGCGCCGTACTCCGACTTGTAGGTCGTCTCGGTCACCCGGGGCGGGCCGGGAAACACCACCCGGAAGCCGTCCTCGCGGCTCACAAACTCGGTCCATCCCTGGCCCGACGCGCTTCCCGTCAGGGACACAATCAACGCCGCCGAAAACAGGAGACCCAGCCACGGGCTCTCCAATGGATATCGTGCCGAGCCCGTGGCTGGGTGGCAGTATCTCCTGGCGCGCTTCGCGCTTGTGCGCATGGTGACCTCCCTCACCGCCTGCGCGGATGATCCCGAAAGAAAGAGACGATTCGCTCGGACGTGCCGCGCGGGTACGTGTGGCCGCCCGGATGGACCCAGACCATGACCGGCGCGGGCGATCCGGATCCGTACACCGTGCACCCCTGGCCGCACCCCGTCATCGAGCTGCGCACACCGTTGACGGACGCCGCCGCGTTGATAGCGGCTTTCTGATCGGCAAACAGGATCTGCGGGTCGCGCTCTCCCGCTATTGCCAGGAGCGGCCTCGGCTGCTTCGGCTGCACCGACGGGCGCAGGCGGCCCGCCACGACCGCATAGGCGGCAAAGACGTCCGGCCGCTCCGCCCACAGCAGGTACGTGAACGCCGCGCCGTTCGAGAAGCCGGTGGCGTAAATCCGATCGTTGTCGATCGCGTGCTTCTTTCGGAGCGACGCCAGCGCGGTGTCCACCAGCTCGAGATCGCGGTCGCCGTCCTGCGCGCGCTCGACCTGCCAGCCGGACAGACCGTCCCGATCGAGCGCCTGGAAGTACACGACGATTGCGTCACGCCAGGCGATGTGCAGGTTCACGTATTGAAAGTCGCGGATGTTGTCGCCGCGTCCGTGGAACGCCAACACGACCGGCAGTCTGGCGCCGGCAGGCGGGGTCGCCGGCGCAAAGACGAATGCCTGGCGCATCTCGCCACCCGCGGGAAAGGTGACGAGCTGCGCCGCGGCCAGCGACGGCAGGGCAACCAGCAACGTTGCGGTGAGAACGAACCGTGATGTCATCGCGCTGATCCGGGATCCGGAAGCCGGATCCCGGATCCCGGATTCGTCGTGTTACTCCGTCGTCGGCTTGGCCATGAACTTGCCGCGCAGGCCCGCGCGGTCCACCGCCGTGCCGCGGATGTACACAGCGCTGATGCGCCGCGTGTTGGTGATGTCGTCCAGCGGATTCGCGTCGAGCACGACGAGGTCGGCGCTCTTGCCCGCCTGGATCGTGCCCAGGTCGTTCAGGCGCAGGAGCTCGGCCCCGTTCCGGGTCGCTGCCACGAGGACGTCGTGCGGCGACATGCCGGCCGCCGCCATGTCCGCCATCTCGAGGTGCGGCCCGTACGGCGTGTTGCCGTCGGTGCCCATGGCGATCTTGATGCCGGCGGCGCTCAGTTTCGCGAGGTTGCGCGCCTGGATGCCGAAGAGCTTCTGCGCCTCGGGATCGTCCTTGGCGGCCGCCGCCTGGAGCTTCTCCAGCTGGCCCGCCGCCACCGTGTCGCTCACCCAACTCAGATCCATCTTCACGCCACGATTGGGCAGGTTGGGCACGAGAATCACCTCGGGCCGCTGCTTGTACATCGCGACGAACTCCTCGTCGATGTCGCGGTCGCGCACCCCGTGGGCGAACGCATCGAGACCGGCCTTCAGAAGCCCCTTGGCGTCCTCGAGCTCGAAGATGTGCGCGGTGACGCGAATCCCCTGCTTGTGCGCCTCCTCGATGGCGGCGCCGTACAGCTCAGGTGTGAGCTTCTTGTACTTGTTGTCGCGGTCGTCGACCCAGAGCTTGATAATGTCGACCTTCCGCTTGGCGTTGTCCTGCACCGCCGCGCGGGCTTCGTCCGGCGTCGATACCCAGAACGGGACCTCGGTCCGGCCCGGCTCCGGCGCCGTGATGCCGCGCCCCGCCGTGAGGAAACGCGCCATGTTCGGCGCCGACATGCTTTCGGTCCGCACCTGGTACGGAATGTCGCCCTGGTCCTGTCCCATGCTCGCCGCGGCAATGACGCCGTAGTACGCGCGGCGCTGCAGGTCCTCGACGAGCATGTCGCGCGACTGGGAGCGCAGATGCACGTGGGCGTCGATGATCCCCGGTATCACCGTCTTGCCCGCGAGATCGACGCGGGTCGCGCCCTCGGGCACTTGTACCGACCCGGCGGGGCCGACCTGCTCGATCTGCGAGTTGCGCACGAGGATCGTGGCATTCTCGATCGGCGCGCTGCCGTCGCCGACGATGACGCGCGCACCCTCGAGGGCGGTCACGCCGGCACCGGCCTGCGAGGTCTCCGTGGTCTGCGGCGCCGAACACGCCGCACCCAATAGCAGGCCCGCGCCGAGCAGGCCCGCGACGAAGGTCCTTTCACGTGAGTGCATGTTCATGAAGCGCATGTGACGTCTCCTCCGTGATGTACGTCGGCGCCGGCGTTGTACCGGTCACCGTGTGGCCTGACCGTCGGGCACCAGCAGGCGAATCGTCCCGTCGTGCTTGTTGAGCAGGAACACGCGGCCGTCGGGCCCCGCGCCGAACCGCAGGTCGGCGCGCGAGGCCGGCGGCCGGCCCCGTTTGACATTCTTTTCCCGAATCACCTGCAACAGCGTCTTCGACTCGCCGCCGTCGTTGAGCAGCACGCGGCGGATGGCGTCCTGGCCGCCGTTCGGCAGCCGATCGGCGTGGACGTAGAAGATCTCGCCGCTCGGGAAGTCGCCGAACAGCACCAGGTTCATCAGCTGTGGGATCGCGCCGCTGCGGTACACGTGGACGCCGGTGATGGCCGAGTTCCCCTGGAGCAGCGGATCGAGCTGCCCGTACTCGACCACCGGGTAGGTGGCGGTGGGATCCGCGCGGCGGCGCGTGAGATCCACGGCCTCACGGCTGATGTAGCCGAAGCTCCCCTCCCACTTGTTCCATCCGAGGTTGGCCCCTCGAGACACAAGGCTCAGCTCCTCGACGATGTTCTGGCCGATATCGGCGAGGAAGAGATTCCCGTTGCGCTGGTCCCAGCCGAACCGTTGCGGGTTGCGCACGCCGTAGGCGTAGATCTCGCCGAGCACGCCCGGCTTGCCGGCGAACGGATTGCTCGCCGGAATGCCGTACTTGCGATTCGTGCTGTTCAAGGTCGGGTCGCTTTGCGACCCGACCGGCCAGTGCTGGCTTGCGGCGGTCCGCACGACGTGCGGACCGCCGAGCGGGTCGATGCGCAGCACCTTGCCGAACGGCGAGCCGAGGTTTTGCGCGAGGTTGAGCGGATCGCCGCCGCTCCCGCCGTCGGCGACGCCGACGTAGAGCAGACCGAAGTCCGCGCTGCCGGGCGCCACCAGCGGGTTGAAGCTCATGTGGCCGCCATTGTGATTCGCAAACGGCTGCTCGAGACGCAGCAACTCGCGCGGAGGCCCGCCGTCGTAGGTGGCGGACGTGGGCGTGCGCGCGGTCCATTCGAGCAGCACCGTCGCGTGGGTGCGGTTGCCGCCGCCCGGCCGGAAGTCGGGCGGCGGCGTCATGTTGCTCGTATCCGTCCAGGTATACAGCTTGCCGAACCCGGGTGTTCCCGGGCGGCCGAACTGCGGGTGAAGCGCAAAACTCTGGAAGCCGCGCTCGCGGCCGGCTGCCTGCACGGCGACGCCCCACTGCGGCGCGTTGATGTCGAGGTACGGCGCGACGGTCCGGCCGTCGTAGCTGACGGCGTACAGCGGCCCGCGCATGTCGTTGACGAACAGGCGGCGCGTGCCCGGCTCGTCGACCAGGAGCATCATGCGCGCGGGCTCCCCGCCGACGTCGGGAATGGACGCAAATTCCACGAACCGAACCCGGATGACGCCCTCGTTGACCGGGATCGGCGCCGGAAACGGATCGGTGGGGGACTGGGCGAGCACCGCGACGCCGGCGACCAGCACCAGGGCCATCACACGGGCCATACGCATGGCGGCCCTTATACCGCAACGGGCGAAATCGGGCAATGCACTGAATGCTTCAGGCGGCGTAGCGCCGCACGGCCCCCGGGTTCCAGAGAAGCCCGTTGCCCGGACGGTCGGGAATCACGGCCATGCCGTCGACGATCCGGAGCGGCTCGGCGAGCAGCGGCGTCATCCAGTCGACATACTCCAGCCAGTGAGCAGTGGGTGTGGCAGCCAGCAGCTGGGCGCTGACTTCTGGATAGAGGTGCGACGACAGGGGGACGGCCGCCCCGGCGGCGAGCGCGCTCGCCCGCTGCCAGCCGGTGACGCCGCCAATGCGCTCGAGATCGGGCATCACGTAGTCGCAGGCGCCGGCCGCCAGCGCCTTTTCCATGTCGTACACCTGAGAGAAGTTCTCGCCGATCTGCACGGGCGTCGCCGCCGCGTGGGCAATCTGGGCGCACCCGGCGTAATCGTCGTGCCGGATCGGCTCCTCAATCCAGTAAACCCCTTCCTCGTCAAGGGCGCGCGCGCGGCGGATCGCCTCGGCCATCGTGAGCGCCTGGTTGTAGTCGACCATCAGCGCGATGTCGTCAGAGATGCGCCCGCGGACCGCGCGGACGGCCGCCAGATCCTCTTCCAGCGTCGGGTAGCCGAGCCGCAGCTTCACGCCGCGGAAGCCCCGCTCGAGCAGCCGCTCCGCCTCGTCCGCCAGCGCGTCGACACGCATCAGCCCCAGGCCGTTGCTGTTGTACGCGGGAACCGGTCGCGGAATGCCGCCGACGAGCCGCACGAGCGGGAGCCCGGCCGCCTGCGCGAGCGCGTCCCAACTCGCAACGTCGACAAGCGCCATCGCCATACGAACAATCCCCTGCACGCCGATGAGCGTGTAGCGCTTCGAGAGCACGCTCCACAGATCCGCGGGCACGAGCGGCGCGCCGGTAATCGCCTCGAGAATGTCGTCGAGAAAGCACACAATGGCGGGCGCCGCCGCCGGCCGGTAGCAGAACTGGTACGCCCGTCCGGTGACCCCCTGGTGCGTTTCCAGATCGACGAGCAGGACCGGCGCCGTGCGGACCGTCGCAGCGCTCGTGCCGAGCGCGTGCTTCATGGGCACCGTCACCGGCACCGCGCGAAGCCAGCGGACGGTGAGGCGCGGCAGCGTCACGGGGCCGATGCCCGGTCCGAGACCCGGCCCGCGGGAGGCCGGCCGTCGGCGTAGAGCGCGAGGATGTCCCATACCGTGCGATTTGCGGGAGTCGGCACGCCAACCGCCTGGCCGAGCTGGACGACGGCGCCCGAAAGCCATGCGACCTCGAGGCGGTTGCCGCGCTCGAGGTCGTGGTGCATGGACGAGGTCATGTCGGCCGGAACGGTATCGAGAAACGCCAGCCGCTGCTCGGCGTAGTCCTCCGGCAGGTTGACGCCGTGCGCGCGTCCGACGGCGACGGTTTCCCGGAGCAGTTCGAACAGAAAGGCACGGGTCTGCGGGTTTGACCGGATCGGTCCGATGGTCGACCGCATCGCCGCGGTCGTCCCGGACAGCCCGACGAGGAATACGTACTTCTCCCAGAGCGTCCGCCGGATGTCGTCCGAGATCTCGGCCTGGATGCCCGCCCGGACCAGCGCCTCGAGCAGCCGCTCGGCGCGCGCCGAGCGCCGGCCGTCGTACTCGCCAACGATGAACCGCTGCATCGTCCCGGTCTGGCGGATCACGCCCGGCCGGGCGATCTGCGTGGCCACGTAGGCGACACCGCCCATCGCGGCGGCGTTGCCGAACTCCCGCCGCAGGATGTCGTCTTTGACGACGCCGTTCTGCAGGGAGATGACGGTCGTCTGCGGTCCCACAATCGGCCGGATCGCCCGCACCGCGTGCTCCGTATCCCAGAGCTTGACCGCAATCAGCACGAGATCGACCACCCCGACCGTCGAAGGGTCGTCGGTCGCCTGCACGCGCGGAATATGAATGCTGCCGTGCAGCTCGTTCTCAATGAGCAGCCCGCGCTCCTCCATCGCGGCCAGATGCGCGCCGCGCGCAATGAACGAAACGTCGTACCCCGCATGGGCGAGCCGGCCGCCGTACAGGCCGCCCAGGCCGCCCGATCCCATGACCGCAATCTTCACGCAGCTTCCCCCAAGGGCTCGTTCCGCCAAAGGGCTCGTTCCGCCACCTTTGTGTTTTTTGGTACTCGTCCCATTGTGTTCTCGGTGCTCCTAGCGGCTCAACCGTCTTTGTGGCTGTCGTGGCTGAGCATGAGCATAGCCCACGATGCGCGACGCAGACAGGCGACGGTGCGGATCTTGCGCATGGGCGTCACTGGCCCCCGACGGTTGAGTCGCACACATCGGTGCACCGCGGGCCACGAGGTACACCACGATGCCTGAGAAACAGACGTTGGAGCGCGCCCGCCAGGCAAGCGTCAGGGCAAGGCGCCGTCGACGCAGGCCGGCGAATTCGTCCGCGAGGAGATGCATCACGTCCGCGAGGGGAAGCACGGCGCGCGATCGACCAAGCAGGCGATCGCGATCGATCACGAATCGCCAATCACGAATCCGAGGCCGGTTCCCGCCAGCCGCGTCGCTTGGGCGAGGCGCGCAGCGCCTCGGTGCGCGCGAGCATGCGCGGCTGCAGCTCGAAGCGCTCGCTCAGGATGACGGCCGTCGGCGATTCCAGGCGCAGCTCGAAGCCGTCGCCTTGGCGATAGACGCTGCAGAACAGCCGGTCGTCGTTCCACGCGAGCTGCCACAGGGTGGCGACGGGCTGCGCGTCGGTCATCGACACTGGCGCCTATTCTAACGGGGTCCCCAACGCGCGGTTTGTGCGCGTTGGGGTGCTCTCGGGCATCCTCAGCGCGCACACTCCGCGCGACGCCACCCCACCTGCACCCCACCGCGCAAGGCCGGGGTCCCCACGGCGCACACTTGCGTCATGGGGTGGAAGCGTGCGCGGTGGGGACCCCGCATCGCGCAGGCGCGATGGGGACCCGGGCTGGAGACCCCGCCTACCGGCGCGCGGCCCTGCGCTCGGTCCGCAGGTTGTGGTCGATCGACGTCGCGTCTGCAGGCGCGTAGCTCAACAATAATGAGAGCGATGCGCGCGACGCTGCCTGGTGTCGTCCGTCTCGGGTCCGACGTCCTGCTGGCATCCGAGCGCCTCCGCGGCGCCCGCGTCGGCGTGGTCTGCAACCACGCGTCCATCGACCACGCCTTTCGTCACATCGTCGACCGCCTCGCCTCCCGGGACGGCGTGCAGCTGACGGCGGTCTTCGGACCGCAGCACGGGTTCACGTCCGACGTCCAGGAGAACATGGTGGAAACGCCGCACCGGGAGGACCCGGCGCGGCGCGTGCCCGTCTATTCGCTCTACAGCGAGACGCGTGAACCCACCGCGGAGATGCTGCGGGAGGTCGACGTGCTCGTCGTCGACCTGCAGGACGTTGGCGCCCGGATTTACACCTACATCTACACGATGGCGAACTGCCTGCGGGCCGGGCGGCGGCACGGCGTGCCCGTCGTCGTCTGCGATCGGCCGAACCCGATTGGCGGGCAGCGCGTCGAGGGCATGTCGCTCGTACCCGGGTTCGAGTCGTTCGTCGGCCAGTTCCCGATTCCGATGCGGCACGGGATGACGATCGGCGAGCTGGCGGCGCTCTTCAACGAGCAGTTCGGGATTGGCGCACCGCTCGAGATCGCCCGGATGGAGCGGTGGCGGCGCGGCGTCTACGGCGATCACACGGGCCTGCCGTGGGTGATGCCGTCGCCGAACATGCCGACCATCGACACGGCCTTCGTCTATCCCGGCACCGTGCTCTTCGAAGGAACGATGCTGTCGGAAGGACGGGGCACGACGAGGCCGTTCGAGCTGGTTGGAGCGCCGTGGATCGACGCCGAGCGGTTCGCGGACGCGATGAACGCCCTCGATCTGCCGGGGGTGTACTTCAGATCGGCGGTGTTCGAGCCGACGTTCCAGAAGCATGCGCAGCGGAGCTGCGGCGGCTGTCAGATTCACGTGCTCAACCGCCACGATTTCCGTCCGGTCCTGACGGGCGTGGCCTTGATCCAGATGTTCCGGCGCTTCGCCCCCGCGAGCTTCGCCTGGCGGCAGCCGCCGTACGAGTACGAACGCGAGAAGCTGCCGATCGACATCCTGGCCGGCTCGGACGCGCTCCGCCGGCAGATCGAGCGCGATGCCCCGCCCGCCGAGATTGCCGCGAGCTGGCGCGAAGACGAGCTGGCCTTCGAGCGCCTGCGCAAGCCGTACTTGCTGTATTGAGGCGCTCCTTGCTGTTTATGGCGCCGCGCACGCGCAATCGTCAAACCCCCTCACGGCTGGCGCGACAGTTCATTACGCGATCGTCAAGAACTACGTTACTCGCGCCGCCCTGAAGATCCCCGACGGAGACTACGCATTCCGGCCAACACCCGAAGTGCGTTCGGTCGCTCAACTCATCGGGCATCTCGCAGATTCGAATTACAGACTGTGTTCGGTCCTGGCCGGTCAGGATCCGCCGATGGACGCCGGAATCGAAAGAGAAAAGCGCACCAAGGCGGACCTGACGAAGGCACTCAATGAATCATTCGCATATTGCGATAAGCAGTATGCTGCGATGACGGATAGCGGCGGGACTCCAATTGTGAAATTCGATGCAGGTGGTGAGGGTGCACGAGTGCCGGTTCAGATGCCGCGATTAACCGTTCTCGCGTTTCACACGGCGCACGCGTTCGAGCATTACGGAAATCTTGTCACCTACATGCGGCTGATGGGTATCGTTCCGCCCTCATCAGAGCCACCGTTCGGCGCGTACAAGCCGCCGCAGTAGCTCCATTCCTGATTTTCCTCGGCGTCTCGGTGCCTCTGTGTTTCGTGAGAGTCGCTGGCTACGACCGCGTCTTCGCGATCCCCGGCGCCTTTGCCTCCTGCGGGGTGGCTGGCGTCAGATGGTAGTGCGTGAGGTGCGCCTTCAGCAGCTCGAACGCCTCAGCCGGCGTGTCGGCGCGCTGCAGCAGGTGCAGATCGCTCGCGCTGACGGCGCCCCACTCCACCATCGGCTCGAGGTCGAGGATGCGGTTCCAGTAGTCGGTGCCGTACAGGATGATTTGAATCTGCTTGGCGAGCTTCTCGGTCTGCATCAGCGTGAGGATCTCGAACATCTCGTCGAGCGTGCCGAACCCGCCGGGAAACACCACGAGGGCCTTGGCGAGGTAGGCGAACCAGAACTTCCGCATGAAGAAGTAGTGGAACTCGAAGTGGAGCCCCTTCGTGATGTACCGGTTCGCCTCCTGCTCGAACGGGAGCCTGATGTTGAGACCGACCGTCTTCCCGCCGGCTTCCTGCGCGCCGCGGTTGGCCGCCTCCATGATGCCGGCGCCGCCGCCGGAGGCGACGACGAAGCGATGGTGGGGATCGCCGAGGCCGAGCGACCACGCGGTCAGCAGCTTTGCCAGCTCGCGGGCCTCCTCGTAGTAGCGCGACCATTCGACGGCCTTGCGGCCCCGCGTCAGGTGCTCGTCGGGCACGGACGCCTCCTTGCCCGCCAGACGGTGCATGATCCGCTGCAACGCCCGCTCGGCGTGCTCGCGGCTGTGGACGCGGGCGGACCCGAAGAACACCACCGTGTCCTGGATGTTCTGCGCCCGGAAGCGGCGCAGCGGCTCCAGGTATTCGGCGAGGATCCGCAGGGGGCGGGCCTCTTCGCTGTCGAGAAATTCACGATCGAGATACGCCAGCGGCTGCATGTCCCGATTATCGAGGCACAATGCAGTACCCGCCAACCCAGCCATGCGCGAGTTCGTTCATAGTCTGCTCATCAAGGCGCCGCCGGCGGCGGTGCTCGAAGCGTTTTTCGACGCCGAGGCGCTGGCCGCCTGGTGGGAGGTATCGCGGTCCGTATGCGTGCCGCGGCCGTTCGGCAGCTACGCGGTGGAATGGGAGCCGACCGAATGGCGCGACGGGCTGCTCGGCCGCCTCGGCGGCGTCCTCCACGGCACCGTCGTCGAGTTCACGCCGGGACGCGAGTTCTTCGTCGCGGATCTGTACTGGCAGCCGCCGGACGGCGACCCGATCGGGCCGATGGCACTCGAGGCACGGTGCAGCCAGGAAGTGGCGGGCACGCTGCTCCACCTCCGGCAGTCGGGGCACGAGGAGACGAACGAACGCTGGACGCGGTACTACGACGTCACGGCGAACGGCTGGATTACCGCGCTGCACGGGCTGAAGAAGTACCTCGAAGAGCGTTGGCGCTGATCACACGCGCTGGAGTTTGAGGAGGTTGGAGGACCCGCGCGCCAGGTCGGGCGTGATGCTCATGAGGACGACCGTCGAAGCCGGCGGACGATCGTGGTGCGTCTCATCGCGCCCCTACCCCCCTCACCCCTCGCCCCTAACCCCTCTCCCCTCGCCCCCTGTAATCTATCTCCGTGACCATCAAGCTCTGGCTCGAACACGCCCTGCAGGACGCGGACCGGCGCGGCCTTCCGGCGCTGCGGCCGCTGCTCGAGGCGCTCGCGCGCGCGACCTCCGCCCTGAGGAACGCCGACTGGAATCCAGACGCCACCGGCCAGTTCGACGCGCATGCGCGCTGAGCCGCAGACGATTACCGGACTGTCGCGGGCGCTTGCCGCACGCGAGGTCACGGCCGAACTCGTCACCGAACGGTGTCTGCAGGCGATCGCGGCGCAGAACGGCGCGCTGAACGCGTTCATCCGCGTGTTCGCCGACGAGGCGCGCGAACAGGCCCGCCAGGCCGACGCGGAGATCGCCCGGGGCCGGTCGCGCGGACCGCTGCACGGCGTGCCGATCTCGCTGAAAGACCTCATCGACGTGCGCGGGGTGCCGACGACCGCCGCCTCGCGCGTGCGCGAGGGGCACGTGGCCGCCAGAGATGCAACGGTCGTCGCGCGCCTGCGCGCGGCCGGGGCGGTGCTCGTCGGCAAGACGAACCTGCACGAGTTCGCGCTCGGTACGACGAACGAGGATTCCGCGTTCGGGCCCGCGCGCCACCCGCTCGATCCGACCCGGTCGCCCGGCGGCTCGTCCGGCGGATCGGCGGCGTCGGTGCTTGCGCGGATGGCGTACGGCTCGATTGGCAGCGATACGGGCGGCTCGATTCGGATTCCTTCGGCGGCGTGCGGTCTCGTCGGCTTCAAGCCGACGCTTGGCGCGGTGCCGACCGACGGCGTAGTGCCCCTCAGCACGACGATGGATCACGTCGGACCGCTGTGCCGGTCGGTCGAAGACGCGCAAATCGTGTTCGACGTGTTGCGTGGCGCCTCGCCGTTGCCGCCGCCGGCACGCGACGCCCGCGGGCTGCGGCTCGGCCGGCTGCGCGAGTACTTCGTGGCGCTGCTCGATCCGGAGGTTGCCGCCGCGTTCGATGCCGCCTGCGCCCGGCTGCGCGAGGCGGGCGCCAATATCGTCGACGTCTCGATTCCGCACGCCGGCGACATCGCGTCCATCTACCTCCACATCGTGCTGTCGGAGGCGGCGGCCTACCACGCCGTCACACTCGAGCACCGCGCGGACGACTACACGCCGAACGTCCGGCTGCGGCTCGAGATGGGGCGCTACATCCTTGCAGAGGACTACGTGCGGGCGCTGCGCGGGCGCGAGGTCCTCACAGCCGAAGTCGACGCGGCGCTCGACGGCTGCGACGGCCTGCTGCTGCCCGCCCTGGCGATTCCGGCGCCGACAATCGGCGCGGAGACCGTGCGCGTCGGTGGAGCGGACGAACCGGTCCGCAACGTCATGCTGCGGCTGACGCAGCTCTTCAACATCACCGGGCATCCCGCCATCACCGTTCCGTGCGGAGCCACGGCGGACCGGCTCCCTGTCGGCGCGCAAATCGTCGGGCGCCGGGGTGCGGACGCGGAGCTGCTCGCGGCCGCGCGGGCGCTGGAGCCTCACCTCGGGCCGGGGGTGTCGCGTTGAGGCTCGGGGCGCTCCGGGAGCGGCTGCGGCGGGATGTCGGGGGGCGGCGCCGGGCTGACACATCGGGCGGCGGCAGGTCGATGACGTCCGGTACGCCGGGCGGCCGCGGCACGTCCGGTTTTCTCGGCTGCTCCTGCACGAGCCGTCGTTCTGTAATGATCGAGCCTGAATGATTGCGTCGTTGTTTCACGCCTGGGAACGTCGTCTGGCCTCTGTCCCGACCAACCGGGTCGTCCGGCCGTTCGAATGGGGACTCGACTGGATCACGACCAACGGGCACACGAGCGAGCCGCTCGAGCACGTGCGGGAATGGGTCGACGAGGTGATGCGCGACACGAGCGCTTTCTTCGACGCGCCGCCCACGCGCGACTACGTCTTCGAGCCGGCTTCGCGGGAACGCCGCCGGCACGGCGAAGCCGGCACGCTGCGCTTCCCGAGCGCGCTGACGACCCCCCACGCCGAGAACAACACGGTCCGCGCGCGCTGGTTTCCGCCTTCGCCAAGGCTACGGCGGACAAGCCCCGAGACCGGCAGAGCCCTCCTCGTCCTGCCGCAATGGAATGCCGATGCGGAAGGGCACGTCGCGCTCGCGCGGGTGCTGGCACGTGTCGGCATCGGTGCCTTGCGGATGAGCCTCCCCTACCACGACGCCCGCATGCCGCCCGAGCTCACGCGCGCCGACTACATCGTCAGCTCGAACGTGGCGCGGACGGTCCAGGTGTGCCGCCAGGCCGTGGTCGACGCCAGGCGCGCCATCGCGTGGCTGGCGCTGCAGGGGTACGAGCGGATTGGCATTCTGGGAACGAGCCTCGGATCCTGTCTCGCGATGCTCACGGCAGCGCACGAACCGCGGATCCGGACTCAGGCGCTCAATCACGTGTCGCCGTGGTTCGCCGACGTGGTCTGGCGCGGCCTCTCGACGCAGCACGTACGCGCCGGGCTCGACGGCCATATCGATCTGAATCAGCTTCGCGATGTGTGGCGCCCGATCAGCCCGTTCTCCTATCTCGACCGCGTGAGAAGCGTGCGGACGCTGCTCGTGTACGCGCGCTACGACCTGTCGTTCCCCGCCGACCTGTCGCGCAGGCTGGTCGAGGAGTTCCGCCGGCGCGAGCTGCCGTACGAGGTGACCGTGCTGCCGTGCGGCCATTACAGCACCGGCACCGCGCCATTCAAGTTCGTCGACGGCTGGGTGCTGACGCGGTTCCTGATGAAGAACCTCTGACGGTCCGCCTGAAGGCGGACGCTACGTACGACTGCCCACCTGCGTACGTGGCGTCCGGCTTCAGCCGGACCGTCCATTCCTCTGCGCGCGTGGTGTCGGGCTTCAGCTGGACCGATGTGTCACTCGTCCGGCGGCAGGATCTGGGGCTCGCCGTAGCCGAGCGGCGGGAGCGATTCGCCGATCGCCTGATAATCACCGACGATGAGCGTCGTCGCGCGCGCCGCATCCACATACCGCTCGGCGGCGCGGACGACGTCGCTGCGTTCGACAGCGTTGACGCGCGGAACGAACTCTTGGAAGTAGGAATCGGGCAGGTCGTAGAGCGCAAGCTGCGCGACCGATCGGGCCACCTGCTCGGCCGTCTCGAAGTTGCGCGGGTAGCCGCGCGTGAGCGATGCCCTCGCCAGCGCCATCTCCTCGTCCGACGGCGGCCGCGCGCCTCGGATGGCATCGAACTCGGCGAGCGTATCGCGGATGGCGTCCGCGGTGGCGGCGGTGTGCACGCTCGCCTGGAGCGCGAACGGAGCCGGGCCGCGGCGCCAGTCGAAGCCGGTCCGCGCGCCGTAGGTATAGCCCTTCTCCTCGCGCAGGCGCAGGTTGATCCGGCTGACGAACTGGCCGCCCAGCACGGCATTCATGAGGAGCAGCGCCGCATAGTCGGGCGTGTTGCGCCGCGCCGACAGATGACCGATGCGCAGCTCGGACTGCGCGGCGCCGGCGCGCGGGACGATGGCCAGCCGGCGCGGGAGCGTCGGCGGATCGATGGCGGCTGCGGTCGCGGCGGCTCCGTCCGGACCGTCGTCCGCCCAACGGGAAAACGCGGCGGCTACCAGGGCACGCAGGGTCTCGTGCGCGAGCGGCCCCGCCAGCACGAGCGTCGCGCGCGCCGGACTGAAAGCCGCCGCATGAAACTCCGCGACGCGCTCCACGCGACAGGCCCGCAGCGCCGCCTCGGTGCCGATTGGGAGGTGTCCGTACGGATGGTCGCCATATACCAGACGCAGGAACGCGCGTTCGGCCACCGCCGGCGGCAGATCCTTCAATTGGCGCAGGCGATCGAGGCGGAGCTTCCGCACGCGTTCGAAATCGTGCCCCCGCAGGCTGGGCCGGGCCAGGATGTCGGCGAGCAGCGACAGACCGCGTTCGGCAAAGCGCGACAGGACGGTGAGGCTGAAGAGCGTGGCGTCGGGACCGACTTCGACGTCATATTCGGCGCCCAGGCGGGCAAAACCTTCCGAGACGTCGATGGCGCTCAGGTGGCCGGTGCCCTCGTCGACCATGTCGGCGGTGATGGCCGCAAGGCCCTCCTCGCCTGGCGGGTCGCCGCCCGCGCCGCCCTGAATCTGGAGGACGCACGACACCACCGGCACCGTGTGGTGCTCGATGGTGCGGACGTCGAGACCGTTGGCGAGCCGGTGCCGGACGATGGCCGGGAACCTGAAGGGTGGATCCGGACCAACCTCGGGCAGCCGGGAGCGATCCGCCGGCATCAGGCAACCGACACCGGCTCGGAGCCGGCCAGGGCCAGCGAAGGCTGGCCGCGCGGCACCACGCTCAGCACGACCCGACGGTCGACGCCGAGATACCGGTGAGTTGCTTCGCGCACCGACTCTCGCGTCGCGGTGCGATAGCGCGCGAGGTCGGCGGCAAAAAATCCGGGGTCCCCGCGGTAAATGTTGTACGCGTTCAGCTGGTCCGATTTCCCTCCGAACCCGCCGACCGTTTGGAGCCGGTACATGAACTGGGCTTCGATCTGCGCGCGGGCGCGTTCCATTTCCGCCTCCGACGGACCCTCGTCTGCCGTCCGCTGCAGCTCGAGGTCGATGAAGGCCGCGATGTCGGTGAGCGACTGGCCGGGCGCTGCGGTGGCGACGAGCAGGAAGAAGCTCGACAGCTCGCGTGAATTCTGGTGCGCCGAGACATCGAGCGCAATGCGCCGCTCGTAGACCAGCGTGCGGTACAGCCGCGAGGCCTTACCGTTGGCGAGCAGGTCGGCCAGCAGGTCGAGCTCCGCGTCTCCATCGTGGAACATGGCCGGCGAATGCCAGGCCATGTAGAGGCGCGGCAGCTCGACGCGGTCCTCCAGCAGGAGGCGCACTTCCCGGCCGGGCGCCGCCGCGGAAGCCGGCCGGACCGGCTCGGGACGCGCGCCGGCCGGCAGTTCGCCGAAGTAACGGTCCGCCAGCTCGAAGGCGCGACCCGGGTCGATGTCGCCCGCAAGCGTCAGCGACGCGTTGGCCGGGTGGTAGTAGGTGCGGAAGAACTCCTGGACCTCTTCCAGCCGCATCGCGCGCAGGTCGTCAGCCGTGCCGATCGTGAGCCAGTGGTACGGGTGGTCGTCGGGATAGAGCGCCGCCGCTATCGCCATCACCGCGAACCCGTACGGCCGGTTCTCGTAGTTCTGGCGCCGCTCGTTCAGCACGACGTCGCGCTGCGTCTCGAAGCGCTGTTCTGTCAGCGCGGGCAGCAGGTACCCCATGCGATCGGATTCCAGCCAGAGGGCGAGATCGACGGCGCTGGTCGGCACGACCTCCCAGTAGTTGGTCCGGTCGGTATTGGTGGAGCCGTTCAGCATTGCTCCCGCCCGCTGGAGCGGCGGAAAGTACCCGGCGTTGTGGTGCGCAGAGCCCTCGAACATCAGGTGCTCGAACAGATGGGCAAAGCCGGTGCGGCCGGGGCGCTCGTTCTTGGAACCGACGTGATACCAGACGTTGACGGCGACGATCGGCACGTGATGGTCCTCGTGGACGATGACGTCGAGACCGTTGGCGAGCGTCTGCCTGGCAAAGGGGAGCGAGACCGAGTCCATCACGCGCCGTGCGCCAGCGGCGGCAGCACGAGGCGCCGGACCCGGCTGCTCGCGTAATCGATGAGCAGCACCAGGCCCAGCGTCAGCAGCAGCGCAGTGAGCAGATTCCGGTACTGCAGCAGCTGCAGGTAGCCGAGCAGGTGGAAGCCGATACCGCCGGCCCCGACAAAGCCCATGATCGACGAGGCGCGAACGTTGTACTCGAAGACGAAGAGGAGCTGGCTCAGGATCTGGTTGGCGGCCTCGGGCAGCACGGCGAACCGGGTCAGCTGCACGCGGTTGCAGCCGACGCTCCACACGGCGTCGACGACTTCGTGGTCGACCCCCTCGAACGCCTCGTACAGGAGCTTCCCGAGGTAGCCGAGCGTATAGGCGGCGATGCCGAGCGCGCCCGCGGCCGGCCCGAGACCGAATGCCACGACGAAGACAACCGCCCAGAGCAGCGCAGGCACGGTGCGCACGGCGGCGAGAAGCAGCCGCACCGGCCCGGCCACATACGGGCCGAAAATCGTGCGCGTCGCCAGGATCGCCAGCGGAAGCGCCGCGATGAAGCCGAGCACCGTGCCCACGTAGGCAATCTGCAGCGTCTCGACGGTCGCGTCGAGCAGCGTTGGCATCGGCTGCGCGCTCGGCGGAAACAGCTCGCCCACGAACACGACCGTGTTGCTCCATGCCAGGCTGAGCTGCCGGCGATCGAGCAGCCCGAGGTCCGCCATCATGACGAGCGCCACGGCGGCGGCAAGCGCCGCCGTCACGGACAGCCCGGAGGGACGGCGCGCGCTCATCGGCCGAGCAGCCCCATCACGGACGTCCAGGTGAACGAGCCCGCCGCCCCGTCGTGAATCTTGCGGCCGCCGCGCAGCACGACGACCCGGTCGGCGTACTCGGCCACCAGCTCCACCTCGTGCGACGTGATGAGGAACGTCACCCCCGTGGCCGCGATGCGCCGGACGACGTCGAGGCTCTCGCGCGTGGTGACGGGATCGAGCTGCGAGACGAACTCGTCGGCCAACACGAGTCTCGGGCGCTGCATCAGCGCCCGCGCTATGGCGACCCGCTGGCGCTCGCCGCCGCTCAGGCTGTAGACCTTCTCTGCGGCCTTCTGGTGGATGCCGAGCGATTCGAGCGTCGCCAGCGCTTCGTCCCGCAGCGCGGCCGGAAACGCGCCAATCAGCGACCGCAGGCTCCCGACGCGGCCGAGCGCGCCGGTCAGCACGTTGTCGAGGACGGTCAGATTACGGACCAGTCCGAGGTTCTGCGGAATCCACGCCACCGATCGCAGCGCACGATCCGCGCGCCGGTCCGGGGCGCCAGCCGGTTCGCCGAAGAGCGAGAGCGTCCCCGACTGGGGCCGCACCAGCCCCTTGACGGCCTTCAACAGCGTGCTCTTGCCGCTGCCGCTCGGCCCGAGAATCATCGAGATCGATCCCGCCGCGACGACGAGATCGATCTCCTGCAGCACGGGCCGGCCGGGCACGTACGCGCACGAGAGGCGGACCGCCTCGATGGCGGCGGCCCCGGCCTCCGGCGCCGGCGACAGCGGAACGGCGGCGCGAATCACCGCAGCCGCTCGGTGAACCGGAGGTTGGTCGCCTCGAGCGACTGCTGGAGGGACGCCAGGTGCTCCTCCGTGGTCGCCGGCTGGAACCGGACGAAGATGCCCGAAATGAAGCGGCGCATCAGATCCCGGTGCTGCTCGTCGCCAAGCGCCATGAGCGCGTCGCGCAGCTGCGAGCGCATCGGCTCCTGCAGCGTCTTCGCGAACACGACCGCATGCGACGGGATCGGCCCCTGCGACTCGACGACGCGAGTGGCGGCGAGCACCTCGTTGTACAACGCCGCCGGAACGTCGCCGGCGATGATCGTCGCATCGACCTGCCCCGCTTTCAGCGCCTGCCAGGCCTGCGCGTAGCCGCCGGCAAACAAAACCTGCCCGAAGAACTGCTCCGGGTCGGCTTCGCCTTCCCCGGGCGTCAGGTGGCCGAGCTCGACGAGCTTGGCCATCGGCATCACGTAGCCGGATGTCGACAGCGGGCTTGGAAACGCGACGCGCCGTCCCTTGAGATCGGAGAGCGACTTGTACGGACTGCCGGGCATTACGACCCAGTAGGAGTAGTAAAAAGGCCGTTCGACGGTTTCGCGATCGATGAGCACCTGCCGCACCTCGGCGAGCGCCACCTCGGCACCGGCGTGCTTCTGAGCGAGGGCCGCCGGCCACGCGCTCATGAACGCCGCGTCGGCATGACCGAAGCGCAGCGCCTCGATTACCCCCGCAAAAAGCGTCGGGACGCGCAGCTCCACGTCGACGTTCGGCAGTCTGGCCTCGAGGAACTGCTCCAGCTCCTTCGATTCGGCCGCCAGCTGTTCGGCCGTGGCCGTCGGCTGCACCGCGATCACCAGCCGCGTGGGCGCGGCAGGCTCGGTTCCGCCGCATCCGGCGGCCAGAACCGCCCCCAGCACCGCCGCGATCGCGCCACGATGCCGCTTTCTTCCGGTTAGATGAGTCATAGTCGTTGCTCCCTTTCGTGTCGCGCGCGGCAGCGTCGTGATCGTATCGCGGTCGTAGCGCGGTTTTTCTGCTTGACTCGCCTCAGAAGTCGGTAATAGACTCGAATCTGAAAGTGAGACTCAGTCTCAGTTTCGTCTCATTTTAACTCATTCTTCGGATTTGGAGTCATCCCGTGCCGCACCGCCTCCCCATTCCAGTCATTCCGGCCGTCGTGTTCCTGCTGGCCTTGTCCAGCCCTCCAGCCGTCGCTCAGCAGGCCGACGCTTCCGCTGACCGCGGGGGGCCTGCCACCGTCGTAGCCGCCGATCCGTCACCCGCCGCTCCGACGCCCACGGAGACCGGATCGGAAGCCGCCGAAGCCCCCGCCCAGGGGCAGGCGCAGATTGACGAGCTGCAGCGCCGCATCGAGGTCCTCGCGGCGGAAGTGGAAAAGCTGCGGAGCGGCGAGACGCCCCAGGTGGAGCTGACCGAGGAGCGGCGCCGCGCGCTCGGGCTCGCGCCCTCTGCCGCGGCGACCTACCGCCGGGCGACCGAAGGAGTGTCGATTGCCGGCTACGGCGAGACGCTGCTCGAGAACTTCGCGAGCGAGAACGAGGCGGGCCGGGGCGGCGCGCCGACCACGCGCCTCGACTTCCTGCGGGCCATCCTTTACGCGGGTTACCGCTTCAGCGACAAGTTCCTCTTCAACTCCGAGATTGAGATCGAGCACTCCAACGAGATCTCGGTTGAGTTCGCGTACGTCGACTACCTGGCCAACGACAATCTCACGCTCCGCGGCGGCATGATCCTGCTGCCGCTCGGCCTCACGAACGAGTTCCACGAGCCGACGGTCTTCATTGGTGCCAAGCGCCCCGAAACAGAGCAGCGGATCATTCCGAGCACCTGGCGCGAGAACGGCGCCGGCATTCTCGGCTCGGCCGGGATGCTGAACTTCCGCGCGTATGTCACGAACGGGTTCCGGGGCGCGGCGTTCACGTCGGCGGGCCTTCGCGGCGGCCGGCAGAAGGGCGGCAACGCGCTGGCGGCGAACCTGGCCTTTTCCGGGCGCGTCGACGTGACACCGATTCCCGGCGTGTACGGCGGCATCGGCCTCTACAACGGCGGCTCGGGCCAAGAGCAGGTGGTGCTCGACGGCGCACGTCTCGACGTCGGCACCACGATCGTGGAAGTACACGGCCAGGCGCAACTGCGCGGGTGGGATCTGCGTGCGCTCTTCGCGGAAGCGTCGATCGATGAGGCAGGCGCGGCCAGCCTCGCGCTACGGCTGCCGGCGACGGCGCCGATTGCCGAGACGATGCGCGGCGGATACCTGCAGGCGGGCTACAACGTCCTGTCGCAGGTCGCCACGGAGATGGCGGTCGTGCCGTACGTGCGGTACGAGCGCCTGAACACGCAGCATCGCATCCCGGCCGGGTTCACGCGCGATCTCGCCCGCGACGGCAGGTTTACGACGCTGGGCGTCGAGGTGAAGCCGATCCCGAACGTGGTCATCAAGACCGACTACCAGTGGGTCCGCAACGCGGCCGACACCGGACGCAACCAGTTCAACATCAACCTCGGATACGCCTTCTGACATGCGGCTCCGGCTCTGCGCGATCGGCATCGGACTCTGGGCCGCGGCTGCGGCCCTGCAGGCGCAGGGAATCAGCCGCGAGGAGGCGCTCGCGGACGTCTACTCGGGCGCGCAGATCCGATCCGAGCAGGTGTTCCTGACGGCCGCGCAGATGAAACAGGCGGCGGCCGCCGCCGGAACGGATGTCCCGTCGCCGCTCGTAGCCCGGTATCTCGCCGCGCGCGGCGGCACGCCGGTCGGCCGCGCCTACGTCGACACGCACATCGTGCGGACGAAGAAGGAGAGCCTGCTGATTTCGCTCGACGCGGACGGCCGTCTGCTGCGCATCGACGTCACCGCCTTCCTCGAGCCGCCCGAGTACCGCGCGTCCGAGCCGTGGCTGCGCCAGTACCGCGGGCGGGAACTGGCCGACGACCTCGGAATCAACCGCGCCATCCGGCCGATTGCCGGCGCGACGCTGACCGCCCGCGCCACCAACGCCGCGGTGCGCCGCGTGCTCGCCATCGATCATGTCCTCACAGGAGAAGACCAGTGAAACGGTGGGAACGCTGGAGCTTGAATAGTCTGTCGCTCATCCTGGCGGTGACCGGCTTCGTCTACCTGTGGATGAAGTACCTCATGGAGCCGCCGGACCCGTTTGCCGTGGTGAACCATCCGTGGCAAACGGCGATGCTGAACCTGCACGTGATTGCCTCGCCGCTCTTCATCCTGGTCTTCGGGATCGCGTTCAACTCCCACGTCATGAGGAAGCTCGGGGCGCCACGGCTGCCGAACCGGCTGTCGGGGTACGTGTCGCTCGGCAGCTTCGCCGTGATGGTGTTGTCCGGCTATCTGCTCCAGGTCACGACGAGCGACTGGTGGCTGCAGGCGCTCGTCGTCGTGCACATCGCTGGCGGTGCCTTGTTCACCCTGGTCTACGCCGCGCACCTCGTGATCAGCCTGTCTTTGGCGCGGACCCGCCAGGAGGCGCGTGCCGGCTCCCCGATAGGCGAGCTGGCATGAAGGCGGTCGCGGTGCTGCTCCTGACGAGCTGCGCGGCCGCCGCCGCGTCCGGCGCAGCATCTACGCTCGTCACGCGGGACGTATACCTGATGGGGACGCGCGCGCGGCTGGCGACGGCCGCCCCGACGCGCGACCAGGGGCTCGCGACGCTCGCCACCGCGCTCGACGTGCTGGAGCGCGCCGAGCAGGACCTCAGTACGTGGCGCGAGTCGAGCGCGATCTCCGGCCTGAACCGTCATCCCGTCGGCGTGCCCTGGCATGCCGGTCCGACGCTCTGCCGCACCTTTGACGAAGTATGGCGCTGGCATGCGGCCACCGGAGGCGCGTTCGATCCCGCCATCGGACGGCTGCTGGCGGCGTGGGATGTGCACGGCGACGGGGCGATTCCCGCACCGGACGTGCGGGTCCGGGCGTCGGCGGCATCGGGCCTGGCGCTGCTCGCCTTCGACCGTACCGCCTGCACCCTGACGAGGCGCGGCGACGTCGCCGTTGATGTGGGGGCGTTTGGCAAGGGCGAGGCCCTCGACCGCGTCGAGGCGGCGCTCGGCAACGTGTCGTGGATGGTGGACCTGGGTGGTCAGATCTCGGTCGGCGGCGCCGGGCCTGCAGAAGGGTGGACCGTGGCCATCGCCCACCCGCGCCGACGCGATCAACCGTACCTGCACGTACAGCTCCGCGACGGGTCGCTCGCGACGAGCGGCGGATCCGAGCGCGACATCACGGTCGACGGTGTCCGCATCGCGCACATCTTCGACCCGCGCACGGGCTGGCCGGCGTCGTTCGACGGATCCGTGACCGTGTGGCATCGCCGCGGGCTTGCCGCCGATGCGCTGTCGACCGCCTTGTTCGTGATGGGACCGGAGGAAGGGCTGCCGTGGGCCGAGTCGCACGGGTTCGCTGCCATCTATCTGATTCCAGAGGGCGGAACCGTGCGCCTCGCGGTCTCACGTGCCTTTCGAGAGCGGTTCGGAGCGGTGCAGTGAAGGTGAAAGTTCTTGATGTAGAGGGCTAGGGAGAGAAAGGGCCCGCCGGGTGCTGACACACCCGGCGGGCGTGTCGAACGCAGGTTCTAGGTGGAACCATTCACGCGCTGCGCGCATGAGGAGCGCCCGACGATGCTAGTCTACGGCCTCGCTTCATGGCGTGCAAGGAAGGTGCGTCATGAAGCCAATTCTGCACATCTGGGGCGTTACAGCTCTTCTTTTCGCCATTATCTCCAGTCCGGCGTTTGCAGCCCAGGCGGACGTACGGTCGCCCGTCGGCTCGGAACCCGCCAGCCAGACCCTATCCGGCGTCGTGCGTGACGGGTCCGGCACCGTGATCCCGCGTGCGACGGTAGTCATTCGTCAGGAGCCCTCCGGCCTCGAACGCGTGATGGCCGGCGGTGCGGACGGCACCTTTGCCGCGCCGCGACTCCCGGCGGGCGAGTACACGATCACGGTGTCGGCTCCGGGGTTCGCGCCGGCGACGAGCGTCGCCACGCTACCCTGGGCGCCAGCGCTGACCTTCACACTGTCGCCCGCGCCGATTGTCGAGCAGGTCACCGTTGTCTCTGCGTCACGCCAGCAGGAGCTTCGGGAGACCCTCAACTCGCGGGTCGACGTGATCACCCGCAGCCGCATCGAGGAGACCGGCGGCCACGAAACCGTCGGCGAGATTCTGCGCGAGCTGCCGGGCGTCGTGACCCGCCGCGGCTCGGAAACCTCGGGCGCCGCCGGCGAGCAGATTCAGGGCATCGATTCGCGACAGGTCCTAGTGCTCGTCGATGGCCAGCCTGTGGTTGGCGCCCGCGGCATCAAGCGCGGCGGCGTCCTCAACCTGGACCAATACCTGCTGGGGCTGCGCACCGACGCGCCACCGGCCCTGGCCCGCTACGCGAAGATGAGTCACCCGCAACCGGGATCAGGCCCCGCCGCCGCTCACGACGCCCACGCGGAGACCGACGGCATGCTTCCGGTCGTCTCGCGCGTGCCGATTCGCATGACCCCGGCGCTCAACGACCATCCGATCGTCGCCGACATTCTGGCGAGCCGCGCCCGCGCGATCAGCCGCAGCGCGACCAACGAAGCGCTCGTCATCGTGGCGCACGGACCGAATGACGAGGACGACAATCGCCGCTGGCTCGCCGACATGGCGTCATTGACCGGTCGCCTCCGGAGTAGCGAGCAGTACGCGTCGATTGACTACCTCACGCTTCGCGACGACGCCCCGCGGCCGATCCGGGACCAGGCAGCCGCCGCACTGCGCGACCTGGTACTGAAACGCTCGCAAGAAGGCCGACGGGTGCTCATCGTGCCGCTGCTCGTGTCGTTCGGCGGAATCGAGCGAGGGCTCCGCGAGCGCCTCGAGGGCTTGACGTACGCGATCACGGACGCCGCGCTCTTGCCCGACGACCGCCTGGTGACCTGGGTGCTTGCGAGGGCGGGCGCCCGCTGATGCCACAGAAAGGGGCTGCTCCATGGACGGTACATCTCAACGGTCGGAGGAAACGTTGTCGAGGAAGTCACGGTGGGCCGTGTACCAGTGCACCAACGGGTGCATCCACGTGCGGCTCCAGAACGTCACCGTCACGCTGACCCTGCGCGAGTTCGCGCAGCTGGTGGAGCTGCTCGGCGACGCGTACGTCCGGCTCGGCGTGCGCGCCGCCGTCGAGACGGTCCGCCACCACTGACACTTCGATGAAGGAGCTGGCACGGCTCGCCGGTGGAATCGCCCTGGGATGGCGCACTCGACAGTTATCGCACCGGAATCAGTGGAATCTTGCCCCTGTTCGCCTCGGCGACCTTGTGCGCCTCGATCGAGATCTGCGCCGCGGTCCGCTCGGCCACCGCCCTGAACGCCCGCCCCGCCGGCGATTCGGGCTCGCTGACGACGAGCGGCACCCCGGTGTCGCTCCCGACCCGAATCGGCTGGTAGACCGGAAGGCGGCCGAGGAACGGTACCTCCATGGACGTGGCGAGCTCCTCTCCGCCGCCGTAGCCGAAGATGTCGGCCTCGTGGTGGCAGTTCGGGCAGGCGTAATAGCTCATGTTCTCGATGACGCCGATCGGCTTGATGTTGAGCTTCTGATACATGCGGACGGCGCGCCGCGTATCCGCCAGCGACACCTGCTGCGGGGTCGTCACGAGGATCGCACCGGCGACCGGGACCGTCTGGCTGAGACTGAGCGCCACGTCGCCGGTGCCCGGTGGCATGTCGACAATCAGGTAGTCGAGGTCCTTCCACGCCACGTCGCGGAAGAACTGCTGGATGGCGCCGTGCAGCATCGGGCCGCGCCAGATCACCGGCGCGTCGTCGCCCGTCAGGAACCCGATCGAGACGACCTGCAGGCCGTAGCGCTCCGCGGGCAGGATCTGCCTGCCGTCGGTGGTCAACTGCGTCTGCTGCAGCCCCAGCATGATCGGCACGTTCGGCCCGTAGATGTCGCCGTCGAGGATGCCGACCCGGCCGCCGCACCTGGCAAGCGCCAGCGCCAGATTGACCGCGACCGTCGTCTTGCCGACGCCCCCTTTGCCGGCGCCCACCGCGATCACGTTCTTCACCCCGGGCAGCGGGGTCCGGCCGGTTTCGGGCGCGGAGACCGAGCGCACGGTCGCGGTCATCCGGACGTCCACGTCCCTGACGCCGGGAAGCGCGCGCACCGCGGCGATCGCCTGATCGCGCATCTGATCCTTCACGGGGCAGGCCGGGGTGGTCAGCTCGATGGTGAACGTCACGCGCCCACCGTCGATCGCCAGGTTCTTGACGAACCCGAGCGAGACGATGTCGCGCCGCAGGTCGGGATCGACGACCGCTTTGAGGGCCGCCAGCACGCCGTCGCGATCGACCACTGAGGACATCCTGCTTATCTTATCGCCTCGGGCGCCGCGGTTTCGAACAAGCGGCGTCCCTCGTTGGCGAGCAGAATCCAGAGCGCGTAGGCACCGAGGGCCGTACCGAAGGGAAACACGAGCAGGTTGACGACCGCCAGCCCGAGCATGACGACGCGCCCGAGCGGGTGGCGGCGGCGCAGGCGCGCGGCCACCCAGATGTGGACCAGGCCCCACGCGAGCGTGAAACCGCCGATCGCGGCGAACACCGTGGCGGTCAGCCCCGCGGCCAGCGCGACCGCGTCCCCTTCGGGGCCGAGCAGAATCGCGAGGGCGCCGCCGGCGAGGAGCAGGAGCGAGACGCCCACGAGCGTCGCCAGCGCACCCCACAGGCTCGCGAGGATGGCGAGAAGCCGGACGTGACGTTCCACTAGGCGACGAGAACGCGGAGCTCGACGCGGGTCGGCCGGTCGTGGCGGGGAGCGAGCGTGAATTTCAGGCGCGTGCCGTCGAGCACGCCGGCGGGGACGGCGACCCGCAGCTGGTGGCGGCGCAGCTCGGCACCGCTGCCCTGACATCGGCTGCACGGCTCGGTCCACGACTCGCCGCGCCCGCCGCACGCACCGCAGGTGCACGGAATCGGGACGACGAGCGGGACCGTGGCGCCTTCGCGCGCCTCGCGCACCGAGAGCTGAATCGTCGCGCTCAACGCCGCGCCGCGCTCGTCGGCGAGAAACGACCGGCGAATGCGGTCCACCGCGGGCGCGACGGACGGGAAGTCGATGACGACCTCATCGGCAAAGCAGTCGGCCTCGGCCGCGCACTCGGCGGTGCCGAGCACGACGAACCGATCCCTGCCAAACGAGTGCGTGTTGCCCCCCATTGACCTGCTCGTACCTTATGGGCGGCCGAACGAGAAGTCAACCTGACGAAGGTGACTGGAAGGACTTGACGTGCCTGGGGTGTATGACGTGCCTCGGGTGACTGGGGTGCCTGAGGTGCCTGGGCTGCGTGACGTGCTAGGGTGCGGGGGATCGCCCTCCCTACCGCGCGCCGAGCGTCAGCAGCAGCTCCTTGCGGAGCCCTTCGTCCATGTCCTCGAGCTTCAGCGCCGTCTCACACTCGTCGCAGAGCACCTCGAGCACCTGCGGCCGGCCTTCCTCGGAAACCTCGACGCGCGAGTCGTCCAGGTGCACGACGTGCATCTGGAGCGTTTTCACAAGGAAATTCTGGTCGTTCCCACAATTGGGACAGGTGAGCGCCACGCGCGTCTCCTCTTTTGTCGTCAACGGCAACTCCT
The DNA here is from genome assembly GCA_016192845.1 of Acidobacteriota bacterium. Lineage (GTDB taxonomy): Bacteria > Acidobacteriota > Vicinamibacteria > Vicinamibacterales > UBA2999 > MELF01. Next base: position 56,928 of record JACPTI010000015.1, on the reverse strand, counting down.
CCCGAACGCCTCGGGCGCGTCCTCCAACGTTCGATTGTAGGGGATGGGATCACCCAGCGCAATGCAGAAAGTCGCAAAACTCGCCCGGAAAGCTGGGCCGCCGAAAAAGCCGGGGTTTTTGGGTCAGACGAGGGCCGGATACCGCACTGTCGAGCCGGTGACCCGCGCAAACGGGGTGATCTCGTGCCGGGGCGCCTCGCGGGCCGACATGACGTGACGGACCTCGATCCCGCGCGCCACCAGCGCGTCGGCGATGAGCTGCCGATGACACTGCCACCACCTGGCCTCGGCGCACATGACGGCGACGCGGCGGTCGCGCGCGAACGCGACGAGCGCGTCGAGCGCCTCGCGGAACTCCTGCGTGTCCATGTGATCCGCGTAGCCGCGGAACGCCTCGTGCCGCCACCCGCCGTTCGGCGAGCCGCGCCGCGGCTTCCGCAGACCCCCGAGCCCCGGCAGATGGACGTACTCGATGCCGTGCGCGGGCAGGAAGATGGACAGCGACTCACGCGTGAAGTGCGGACGCCGCCGCGATCGCGGTACGGTGCGCACGTCGGCCACCCCCGTCACACCGTGCGCCTGCAGCAGCTCGAGGAACGTTTCGGCGGTTCGCGTGGAGTGCCCGATCGTGAAAATCATGCGTAGACGAGCCGCGCGTCGACCGCGCAGCCCGGAAACAGCCGTTCCGCGGCGCGTCGATAGATGTCGAGCTGGAGGCGATGCTCGTCGCGCGGCCGCCCCGTCTTGAACTCGAGCACGGTCATGCGGTCCGCCTCGGAGCGGACGAGACAGTCGATGGTGCCGCGGACGAACGCGCCGTCCACGCGCATCGTGAACGGCACCTCGTGAAGGCGCTCTCCTGCCTCGTATATCGCGCGAAGGTCCGGCCGGCCGCAGATCGCACGATACGCGTCGGCCGCGCGCCGGGCCAGATCCGCGGCACCACGGTGCGGCGGCACTGCCGCCGTCTCGTCCGGCCGAATCATGCGAAGTACCGCCTCGACTGTGGCCTGCTCGCCCGCGTCGAAGCCAAATCGCTGAAGCATTCGATGGACCAGCCGTCCGATGAGGCGGTCTGCGTCAGCGGCGGGCGCCTCGACCGTCGCCGCCGCGGTGCGATGGGCCGGCAGCGTAGCATCCGCCAGCGGCTCGAAATCGGCGTCCGCTGAACAACGCCCCGCCACGGACGCGGCGGGCCCCGCGACAGGGCGGCTGTCCTCGCTTGGTCCCGCCGAGCACACCTGGAACGGATGGACGGTTCCAGACGAGGCGCGCCACTCCGTGCGCGTGCGCCCGACGGCCGTGAACGTCGGCAGCAGCGACGAGGGCAGCACCCCGGCAAGGCTGCCGCGTCCCGGCACGAGGCGCCCGTCCTTGAGCACCGCCGCGAGGTACAGCCGATCGCGCGCGCGCGTCAGGGCCACGTAGACGAGGCGCTTCGTCTCCTCCCGCTCGCGCGCCGCGCGCGCCTCGCCGGCGTCATCCTCCACGTCCCCGACGACGTCCCGCCGGTTGGCCGTTCCCCGACCGAGGTTGACGAGGAACACGACGGGAAACTCGAGCCCCTTGGCGGCGTGAACGGTCATCAGATGCACCGCGTCGGCGGCGTCGACCACCGCGTTGCCTTCGTCGCCGACCGTGAGCCGGTCGAGGTGCGCGGCTGTGCGCGCCATCGTCGCGTAGCCGCGATTCTGGAGGCGGCGCAGCAGCGCGCGGACCTTCTTCAGGTTTTCCCATGCCTGCGGAAAGCGAGGACCGCGAAGCTCGAACGCGTACGCCGACTCGGCGAGCGCGAGGTCCACCAGTTCCGCCGGCGGCACGCGATCGACGAGGGTGCGCCACCGGCTTACCGCCGCGCGCGCCTCGACGAGCGCGCGCGCGTCGTCTTCGGCGAGGGAGGCGACCGCCTCTGGAGCCGGCGCGCCGAGCACCTCGGCGAGGCACGGCGCCAGCCGCCTGAGCCCTTCGTCCGAAACGCCAAAGAAGCGCGACCGCAGCAGCGCGGCCGCCTGCAGGTTCGAGTCAGGGTCGGCGAGGTAGCGAACGAGCGCGAGCACGTCCTTGATCTCGTCCGCGTCGAAGAAGCCCAGCCCCTTGTAGACGTAGGCCCGAACGCCGCGGCGGACGAGCGCTTCGTCGTACTCGCGGTGGCTCTCGCGGGATCGAAAGAGGATGGCGATGTCGTCCGCACGCACCGGCCGGGAGGCGCCGGTGTCGCGATCGCGCACCGGCGTGCCGCGCGCGATCAGCCGGGCGATTTCCGCGGCGGTGATCTCGGCGCACTCTTCGGCAGTCGGCGCGACCACGAGGCCGAGCGTGTCGCCTCGAGTGCCGCCGTCCGATAGCGCAGGCTCAATCGGAAAACGGTCCGCCTCCTCGTACTCGAACGCCTCGTCGCCCGGCACCTTGTCCATGTCGTGGCAGACGTCGTTGACGAACGCGAGGAGCGCCGGCACCGCCCGGAAGCTGCGTGAAATCGAGCGCCGGACGCCGCCGTCAGGGCGGAGCAGCTCGAGATGCCGCGCCGCCTCGCGCAGCACCGAGACGTCGGCGTCGCGAAAGCCGTAAATCGACTGCTTCCGGTCGCCGACGATGAAGATCGACGGCTGCAGCGGGCCGGCGGCGGCGAGGCCGGCGCCCTCGCCCCACGACTTCACCAGGAGCGCCACGAGCTCCCACTGGGCGCGGCTGGTGTCCTGGAACTCGTCCACCAGCACGTGGTGGTAGCGCGATTCGAGCCGGTAGCGGCTGCGCGAGAACTCCTCCATGCGCCGCAGCAGGTCGAGCGCGCGCAGCAGCAGGTCGGAGAAATCGAGCACCGCGTGCGCATCGAGCGTGCGGCGGTACTCGGCCTCGGCGGACGCGAACATGCGCCGGATCCCACGCGAGAGCAGCACGTTCACGTCGCGGCGGTACGCGGCAAGCACGCCGGAGACGTCCGCAGCGTGTGCGGCGACGAGATCGGTGTGCACGCGCCAGTCGACCTCGGACGCAAACGCGGCGCGCGGGCAGCGCGACCGGCTACGCGGCCGGCCGTCTCGCGTCAGGAAGTACTCGCGCGTCCGTGCGAGCGCAGTGTGTACGGCGGCGGGATGGACGTCCGCCCCGCGCTGCAGCGCCTCCCGCACCGCCCCGACGCTGCGCATGAGCAGCAGGAACGTCGGCTCGAGCGGTCCGGTGAGCCGGAAGCGCTCGAAGCCGCCGCGCATCGACTCGAAGACACCAATCAGCGCGGCGGCTGCGCGGCGGCTCGCGGACGCGGCATCGAGACCCGCCGGGCCGCCGTCGAGCCACGCCTCGAGCGCGCGGTGGGCCGATGTGCGCCGCTGGAGCAGCGTTGCCAGTCCGGCGCGAGCGCGCCGCTCGCCGACGTGCGCGAAGACGAGCGCGACGTCCTCGCCGCCGGCACCGGTCTGGTGCGCAGCCGCGCGGCAGATCCGCAGCGCGCGATCGAGCGCCTCGTCGATGAGCCGCGGCAGTTCAGTGTCGTCCGCGACCGCAAAGCCGGGATCGACGTCGGCCTCGAGTGGAAACTCGCGGAGGAGCGACAGGCAGAAGGCATCGATCGTGCTGATGACGATGTCCGCCGTCCGATCGCGCAGCTCGCGCCAGCGGGCCGGCGGGATTTCGCCGCGTGCGGCGGCCGCCCGGAGCGTTGCCATGATCCGGTCGCGCATCTCGGCCGCTGCCTTCCGCGTGAAGGTGATCGCGAGAATGTTGGCCGGATCGACCCCGGCGCGAAGCAAATTGAGATAGCGGTCGACCAGCACGCGCGTCTTGCCGGTGCCGGCCGACGCCTCGAGCGCCACGTTGTAGCGCGGATCGACGGCCCGTGCCCGCGCGGCGTGGTCGCGCGCGACGATCCGGGCGTCCATCGTCCCCGAGCCGTCGCCGAACGGGAGCGTCGCGTTACTCGCCGTCACCGACGTAGTCCTTGCGGCAGACGGAGGGGAACGCGCAGCTCCGGCAGATCCGCGGCTCGTGCGGCCGCGGCGGAAAGTCTCCGCGCTCGATGCCGTCGACGACCTCGAGCAGCCGCGTGCGCGCGCGCGCCAGCACCCGGTCGGCCTCCGCGCCCTGCCGGACGACCGGCACGAGCGCGCGCTTTCCCGAAAACGCGACGTAGGCGGCCTCGTCGACGGCCCACGGCGCGCCGTCGCGCCCCGTCAGCCGCTCCTGCGCGCACAGCGCATAGACGGGCACCTGCAGCGCGCGCTTCGGGTCCGGCGGGTACCCGGACTTGTAGTCGATCACCCGCAGCCGGTTGCCCGCCAGCAGGTCGATCCGGTCCGCCACGCCTTTGAGGGACACGGGCCGCCCGCCGGGCGCGCCGAGCGAGAACGCTCCTTCCAGCCGGTACTCGATCCAGCGCTCGCGCACCTCCGTCGGCTGCGAGGCTTCGAGCTCGAGCGCGACATCCACGATGCCGGTGGAGACAGCGGACCCGAAGAGCCGCGCGCGCTCGAGCGCCGCGTCGCCCTCCGGCAGGCGCGCCAGCATCGGGGAGGCCACGTGCTCGAACAGCGCGCGCGCCTCGTCGAGACAATCTACGGTGATCGTGCCGCCGCCGCGGGCGTCCCACGCCTCGAAGAAGCGCTGGAACACCTCGTGCACGAACCGCCCCCGCGCGCGCGGCGACCGCGCCGCCTCGTCTTCCGGCGGTTCCTCGAGCCGCAGCACGTCGGCGGCGAAAAACCGGAACGGACAGTCCTGGTAGCGCTCGAGCGCGCTGAGCGAGTACGCCGGCTGGACGTGGCCGGTCGTGGTGCCGCTCCGCCCGCGCGGGCGCGCCGCCGCGTCACGCCGGCGGGCCGCCGCCGCACGGGCGGCGGCGCCCAGATGCCGCGCTTCTCCGGGCTCGAACGCGAGCGCCTCGTACTCGAAGATGCGAGCCCCCGGCGCGGCTCGTTCCACCGTTTCCAGACCGGCCGCGGCGACGTCCTCCAGCAGCGGCGACGCAGCCACGAGCGCGTCGTCCTCGAGCGTAAAGGTCGACACCACGAGCAGACAGGAGGGGAGGCGGAGCAGGTCGCGGAAGGCGGCCCGGACACCGTCGAGCCGCTCGGCTTCCGACCGCCATCCCAGCTCACGCAGCAGCACGTGCGGGTAAAAGATGTTGCGCTGCGGCGACTCCGGCCACTCGCCCTCGACCAGCCCGGCGAGCTGCACGGCGTCGAACTCGCCGAACCTGGCGCTTTCGGGATCGACCACGTGGACGCCCGTGTCACCGGCGTATGGCGTGAAGGTATGCGCGTCGATCCAGCGCCTCACGGCCGCCGCGACCGTTTCGAAGTCGACCGGCGTCGAATCGAACCGCGCGTGCGCGTCGCGAAGCGTCGTGAGGATATCCAGGACCGCCGCGCGGCCCCGCAGCAGCCGCGCCCGCAGCGGATCGTCGTTGCCGGGCAGCCGTTCGTGGTGCGTCAGAAACGTCAGGAGCAGGTCGAGATGCTCCGCGGCCGGCGCCGCACGGCAAAGCGGCTGCAGCTCGCCCGCCAGGCCGCGAAGCACGCGCACGGCACGACCTGCCCCGGCCGGCGGCCCGGACCCCTCATCCCACGCGGCGATGAGCCGGTCCAGCGCCTCGATTCCACCGAGGTACCCGGCCTCGCTGAGCGCACGATCGAGCGCGGCCAGATCGCGCGGCGCCGGCGGCCGCTCGCCGCATTCGAGATGCGGTGAGCGCAGCAGCGCCAGCGCCGGCCCGCGCGCGAAGTTGCCCGCCACGGCAGCGATCACGAGGTCGAGCACCGCCGCGAACGGCTCCGCCGCGAGCGGCAGCGCGTCGAACATCTGCGACGGGATGCCGGCGGACCGCAGCACCTCCCGCGCGACGTACACGTACGGCAGCGGGCGGCACACGACCAGCGCCGTCCGATCGAGCGCCGTCCGATCGCGCCGCACGAGTCGCGCAAAGAGCGCGACCTCTTCCTCGCGATCGCGCGCCACGTGCGCGGGACCGCCGCCGGGCGGCGCGAGCAACAGCGGTCTCGCGGACGCCTCCGCCGGACCATGACGGATTTCCTCGACGCCTGGCAGCAGCTGATGGATGCGCTCATGCACGGCTCCGGCCACGGTCGCGTCGGTGGCCACGATGTCGAGCCGCTCGAGACCGGGAATACGGGCCAGCAGGTCCCAGTCAGCCGGATACAGGCCGTACAGGTCCCATGCGCGGTCGCCGACCGCCACCACGACGTGGCGCCACGGCCGCGGCGCCGGCTCGGCCATCAGCTGCCGGCGCAGCCGGTGCTCGTCGATTCCCGGCGATTCCTGCGTGAGGCGTTCGAACTCCCGGAACGCGGCGGCCAGAAAGCGCGTCTGCTGCGCCAGCCGCTCCGCGCCGCGGTCGTCGGCGGCACCGGGCTCCAGCACTCCGAGCGCAAGACGCTCGAATGTGTCGACCTGCTTCAGGTTGAGCTGAAGCGTGTCGTAGAAGCGCACGATCTCGGCGATCAGGCCTGGGCGCAGCCGAAACGGCGGCTCGATGCCGCTGCCCGTGGCCGTGCGGCAGGCGAGGCCCATCAGCGCTTCCCGCTCCACCCCTCGGAGCAGCGGCGGGTGGCGAGGCAGCCGCTCGCCGAATCGTTCGCACAAATCGCCGCGGGTGACGAAGTCGGGTAGCACGACGGCGGCATCGCCCCCGAGGCGCCGCTCGATGGACATGGTCAGATAGGCTGCGGCGGCGCGGGTCGGCACCACCACCAGACGATCACGGACGTCGACGGGGGTCCCGCCGCAGGCCAGCTCGGCGACGGCCCGGCGAAACGCCTGGAGGTCCGGCACTCGCACGAGCCGGGTCGTGCGCGCGGTAACGGGGAGTCGGGATTCGTGATTCGTGATTTGTGATGTCGAAATCACCAATCGCTCATGGCCAATCACGAATTACGGCAGGCGAGGCGGTTCGAGCAGCGTGCGCAGCTCCTGCTGGGCCCGCGACAGCAGCAGCAGCGCGCCAGCGGCGGCGGACGAGGCTTCCCAGGCGGCGCCGACGTTGCCGGCCCGGGCCGCCTGATAGCGGCCGGAGACGGCATTCTCCGCGAAGCGCCACGCGCCGAGGAGCAGATCGTGCACGCCGCGCAGGTCGACCGGGGGTCGCACGCGATCGAGCCGGTCGGCGCCCCCCTGCAGCCGGGCCTGCAGCGACACCAGCAGCCCCGGCGGCGGTCCGTCCAGCCGGCGAATCGCCTCGAGCGCCGGCTGCGCTTTCACGAGCTGGAGGAGCTGCGTGCCGACGGCGCGCTGGTAGTCGTTGTAGAGCGAGCGCCGGATCATCCAGCGGTCGCGCAGCAGGCGCAGATGGCGCGCCGCGTCCAGCTGCGCCTGCACCGAAGACCGCAGCGCGTACACGACGTCCGGGCGCCTGCGGCCCAGGCGGGCGTCCTCGCGCGGGATCCGATCGAGCACCCGCTGGACGTCGGCGATCCGCGCGCGCGCCGCGTGGCGGGTCGCCTGGGCCATCACACGCCGTGCCAACTCGGCGTACCGCGCGTCGATCGTCTGCTCTTCGCGGAGCCGGGTCTCGATGCCGCGGCGCAGGACGCTCGCCTCGCGGACGGGGATGACCCGCGACGCCTCGCCGAGCGCCACGAGCGCCGCCTGGAGCAGCGCCACGCGTTCGACGGGGCGATCCGTCCGCTCGGCGACGCGGAGCGCCTGGTCGATCTGCTCCCGCGCGGACGGCATCGCGGCAAGCGGCTCCAGCGCCACGTCCGGCGCGGGCGCCACCAGGGCCAGCTCGAACGAGCTGACACCCGCCGCCGCGCGCAGGCTCGCAATGGCCTCGTCGAGAACGGCCAGAATCTCGCGAACGTCGCGCTGCCGGTAGCCGTAGTGCTGCCGCGGCCAGTGCGCCAGCGTGGCGCGCGCCTGCTCGGCGATGGCGAGCGCCTGTGCGCGATCCTTCGTCTGCAGGATCGTGTTGAGCACCGACGCCACCTCGTCGCTCAGCCGCCGGAAGTCCTCCTCGCCGCGGGTCCGGGCGTACCACTGGTAGCGTGTGGAACCGGCGTGGGCATCGGTGCGCGTCCAATCGATGAGGCGCGCCGGCAGGGTCGCGGCGTGGAGGCGCGGCTCGTCGCCGCCGCCGAGCACCATCGAGAAGACGACGCGATCCTCGGCGCGGGCGAACTCGCCGAAGCTGACGATGCTCGTGCCGTCCGCCAGATAGAGCCGGAAGAGCATCGCGTCCGTGGCACCCGCGGCGACAGCCGGCGCAGCGAGGCAGAACACGGCGAGCAGACTCAGTCTGGCGATCACAGACGTCGGGTGCGACTCATTGTACCCTCGCACCGCCGCAGCGAAACACCTTTTCGCGCCGCGCATGTGGAAAAACTGTGGACGGCCGGTGCAAATCCTGTTGAGAACCTGCGCGCGCAAATTTTTTTTCGCCGCAACGGTTCGACACAGGACGGATACGGACGTGTGGACGCCGCCTTCGCGTCACGCTTCGCTTGATTCGCGCCGCGCGATTCGTAAGATCGGACACCGCTGCCGCCGCCGCGCGATCGCGTCGCGGCGGTGCAGGCCTCTCACTCCCAGCATTGCAGACGTGGACGTTCATCGCTTCGAAGAAACCATCGGCGGGCGCGCGTACCTGATCGAGGTACGCCCGGTGAGCGACCGCTGGCGCGCGCAACTGCTGCGCGCACCCGGTGTCCCCAGCGCCATGATGCCGTTCTACGGCTCCACTCCCGACGAGGCCGCCCGCCAGCTGACCGCGTGGCTCACGCTCGCTCATCGTCGACACAGTCCACCTAGTAAAGAGACGACCTCGAAGGCACTTTAGCCGGGAGAGGTGACAGCCCGGGTCACAGTAGGGCGACTGGCCCGACCCGCCCCACTCGCCGTGTTAGCATTGAGTGTTCGGCGGTCCGCTGGAGCACCGCAACGCGCAAAGTCCGCGCAAAGTCCGCGCGTTGGGGACCCCGCCAGAGAAATGGGCCTGTAGCGCAGTTGGGAGCGCGCCTGAATGGCATTCAGGAGGTCACCGGTTCGATCCCGGTCAGGTCCACCATCTCCCTGTGATAGAGTACGCGGCTGCAGCACGCGAAAGCGTCCGTTTCTTCCTTTCGAGGTGAGAATCATGCGACAGCGAGCATTCCTAGCATTGGTGGCCGTGGCGTTTGTCGCGCTGATTTTCCCTGCTACCACGCAGGGGCAGCGGGGCGGCCAGCAGGTGCAATTGCCGGACGGGCCCGGCAAGGACATGGTCCAGGCGACGTGCACCAAGTGCCACGGGTTGAACTTCATCACCAACTCGTTCGGCTTTTCGCGCGACGAATGGGTCACCCTGTTCAGCTCCATGGTGGTGCCGCCGAAGACCGAGTCGGACGCCATCGCCGATTACCTGGCGAAGCATTTCCCCGAGAAGCCGAACATCTCGAAGGCCGTGATCGTCCCGGGGCCGGTCAGCGTCAACATCAAGGAGTGGCTGGCGCCGACGCTCGGCCAGCGGCCGCACGACCCGCTCGCGGCGCGCGACGGCTCGATCTGGTGGACGGGCCAGTACGCCAGCCGGCTCGGACGCCTCGACCCGCGCACCGGCGCGATGAAGGAGTTCCCGCTCGATACGCCGAACTCCGGCCCGCACGGTCTGGACGAGGATGCCGACGGGAACGTCTGGTACACCGGAATCAACGTGCACGAGATCGGCAAGGTGGATCCGAAGACCGGCGCGGTGACCGAATACAAGGTCCCGGAACCGGCGCGCAATCCGCACACGCCGATCATCAACGACGCGACGGGGATGCTGTTCTTCACGACGCAGTCGGGTCACGTCGGCCGCCTGAACACGCGCACCGGTGAGTTCCGCATCGCCAAGACCCCGACCGACGGCACCTATCCCTACGGCATCCAGATCAACTCGAAGGGCATTCCCTGGTACGTCGACTTCCGCGGCAACCGCGTCGGAAGCGTCGACCCGGTGACGATGGAAATCAAGGAATATACGCTGCCGAGTCCGGATGCGCGCCCGCGGCGCATCGCGCTCACCCCGGACGACGTGGTCTGGTATGCCGACTACGCCCGCGGCTATCTCGGCCGCTTCGATCCGAGGAACGGACAGGTCAAGGAGTGGCCGTCGCCGGGCGGGAAGGACTCGCGCCCGTACGGCATCGCGGCGGTCGGCGACGTGATCTGGTACAGCGAGTCGGGCGTGAAGCCGAACACGTTGGTGCGCTTCGATACCAGGACCGAGCGGTTCCAGACGTGGACGATCCCCTCGGGCGGCCACGTCGTCAGGAATATGATGGCGACCCGCGAAGGGAGTCTGGTGCTCGCCAACAGCGGCATCAACCGTGTCGCGCTCGTCGAGGTCCGGACCGGCCGGAGCACTGCGGCGAGATAGACGCCGACGTTCTTGCACGCGGGCACGGGGAAACACCTCCCCGTGCCCTTTTTTCAGGTCCGGCTGAAGCCGGACGCTACGTACATCCACGCAGCTACCGCTGCGCCGTCCGCGCCGGCCCGTCGGCGGCGGCGAGCGTGCGAATCATGCCGTCCTGCCGCGAGGTGAGGAAGAACTCGCCGTTACGCGCCACGCCCATGTGGAGATCGGCGCGCACGAGCGGCGCCCCGCCCATCGTGCGCTCCACCAGCTCCTTGAACGTGAGGTCGCGCGCCGTGCCGTTCGCTTCGCGCACGAACAGCTGAATCTCCTCGATCGGCGCCACCGTCCGCGGGATGCCGTCGTCGGCCGCCTTCAGCGCGGCCACGTCGGCGGCGAACACGCGCCCGCGGTTGATGTCGCCGAAGACAAACTTGCCGCGCAGCGCGGGAATGCGGCCCGTGTAGACGAATCCGCCCGTGATCGACACGCCCTCACCGTGGTCGTACATCGCCACCGGGTAGGTGAAGCCGTCCTTCGTGGTGCCGTCGAGGATGTCAGCCGGCAGCGGAAATACCACCGCCATGTTTCCGCCCGGCACGTGGACGCCGTTCTCAAAGGTTCCCTCCCGGCGCATCCAGCCGTAGTTGTTCCCCTCGCGGATGATGTTGATCTCCTCGATCTGGCTGTTGCCGATGTCGACGGCGAACATCGTGCCGTCCGAGAGGTCCCACGACATGCGGTGCGCGTTGCGGAAGCCGTAGGCGTAGATCTCGCCCATCGTCTTCGGATCGCCGTCGGCGGCGAATGTATTGATGGACGGAATCGTATAGTCGCCGACCCCCTTCACGCCTTTCGACACGCTCGGGCTGCGCGGATCGATCCGCAGCATGGTGCTCACGAGCGTGTCGAGCCGTTGCGTCTGGGCGGGATTGTTGGCCCGCGAGCCGCCACCGTTGCTGAACCCGAAGTCGGTGCCGCCGATGTACAGCAGCCCATAATCGGGCGCGCCGGGCTTCGCGGTCGGGTTGAACTCGAGCGAGCCGAGCGGGTGGAAGTAGTTGTTGACGACGTGCGCCACACGCAGCAGCTCGCGGCGCGGTCCCGCGAACGCAGCGGCCCGAGGATTCGAGGCGCGCCACTCCGTGATCACCGTGTGATACGTGAGGTCCGCCGGCGTGAATCCCGGCGGTATGAAATGCGGCACGCCTGGATTCCCCTCGGCCTTTTCGCCGTGCACGGTGTAGAGGAGGCCGTTCCGATCAAACTCGGGGTGGAACGTGAAGCCGATGAAGCCGCTCTGCAGGCTGCGGTAGAAGCCGAGCGGGAATGCAGCGGCCAGGTCGAGGTACAGCCGCGGCTGGGTGCCGCCTTCGAGCAGGTACAGCCGGCCGCGCGAGTCGTTGGCGAACCGCCGGCCGTCCGGCAGCTCGCGGACGAAGCTGACGCGCGCCCACGCGACCGGCGCGATGTCTTCGCTCGCCGGCCTCAGCGAGCGCGTGTCCGGCAGGCGCGCCACGTCCCTGATCTCGAGGCGCAGCCCGCGCGTTGTCACCGGCGCGGGAATCGGATCGGTCAACTGCGCTTCCACGGCCAGCGTCGCGAGCAGCAGCGCAGCCACGCCAATGGCGGTCCTCGTCATCTCAACCTTCCTCTCCTCATCGCCTCGTAGTCGGCGGGCGTATCCACGTCGACGAGGCATCCTTCGTCATCGACCGGCACATTGACGACCCGGTCGGCATGCGCGCGGACGACGGCCTTCGCGCCCTCTGCAAACGGCGCCCGCCGCAGCTCGTCGAACACCGCGCGATCGAACAGCACCGGGTGTCCGTGCCGGTCGCCGATTGCGGGCCGTACGATCGGCGCGCGGCTTCGCTCCCATGCGTCGATGATCGCCCGAATCGTCGACGGACTGACCATCGGCACGTCGACGAGCGCGACCAGGACCGCGTCGACCGTCGGCGCGCTCGCCGCGTCGAGACCCGCCCAGAGCGACGAAAGCTGCCCGCGCGACGGGTCTGGATTATTGACCACCACAGGCCGGACCGGAAGGCGATCGGAGGCGAGCGCGTCGGCAACGGGGGCATGGTCGCGCCCGGTCACGACGACGAGGTCGCGGACGCCCGCCTCGGCGAACGTCCGCGCCAGGCGCGCCACGAACGGCCGGCCGTCCGGGTCCGGCAGCAGCGCCTTGGGGCGCCCCATGCGCGTCGACTCGCCGGCCGCCAGGATAATGGCGACAACCATCCGGCACATCGTACCGGGACGGTCGCACACGTGCAATTTGCACGGTGCAAAGGAGTTCGGGCGCTCCTTGACTTCCCCGACGGGACTCCCTACACTGGCCCAGCTTTTAGGCGCCGGTGCGCTGGACCGCTACGTTCCACCGTGGCTTCATAGTTCGCTCACCAGCGGTCCGTGGAGCGTCTGGGATTTTCACCCAGGCTTGACGCGCATCGGAGGATACGTCCATGCCAACGGGGACTATCGCACGCCTTCTCATCGACAAGGGATTCGGATTCATTCGCGATGAAGGCGGCATCGAGCATTTCTTCCACCGCAGTGCCGTCCGTGGCGCGGTTTTCGAGCTGCTGCGCGAAGGCCAGCGCGTGGAGTTCACACCGGAGGAATCGACGAAGGGACCTCGGGCGGGCGACGTTCGCCTGATCGAAAGCTAGACCCGTCTCGCCCGGCCCCGGCCGGGGCCGGGACCACACCGGCACCCTGATGCCGCCACGCGCACCCACCTCCCGCGGCTCGCTCCGTCGCGTTCTGATCGCCGCGTTCGTGGTCGTACTCGTGCTCGGCGGGTACGGGTTCGTCGAGCTCGGCGCGTTCCTGGCCGCCGAGGATCCGCTCCAGAAGGGCGACGCGATTCTGGCGCTGGCGGGCACCACGATGACCCGCCAGCTCGAAGCCGCCGATCTCTATCTGGCCGGATACACCCGGCACATCGTGCTGTCGCGGGAACCATCCGACGGCGGGGAGCTCGCGCTGGAAAGGCGCGGCATTCACTTCACGCCCACCGTGGAGCGCGTGCGCGCTGTGTTTCTGGAGCTCGGAATCCCAAACGAGTCGATCATCATTCCAGACCGCATTCACAACAGCACGGCGGCAGAAGCGATCACGCTGCGTGAGCTGAGCGCCGCCCGGGGGTGGCGCCGGGTGATCGTGGTCTCGTCGAAATACCACCTGCGGCGCGCGGGATTTGCGTTCCGGCGCGAGTTGCGCGGCACCGGGGTCGGGGTGGTGATGCGCGGGAGCCGCTACGATACGGCAGACCCGGAGCGGTGGTGGCAGCGCCGGAGCGATCTCCGCGACGTCTTTCCGGAGGTGCCGAAGCTCATCGCCTACGTGCTCGGCCTCGGGGCGTAGCAGTCCCTCAGTCAACGGTTCGCCGCACGAACGCTAAGAAAACGTGTGGGTGGTCGCCTATGGCACCCCAACGCGCACAATCCGCGCGACGCTACCCGCGTTGGGGACCCCGCTATGCGGCCGTCGAGCCCTCGGATCGGATGTTCCCGGCCCGCGGCCCTTTGGCCGACGGCTCTTCGTCGAAGCTGACCCGCTGGCCTTCGTTCAACTGCTCGAACGTCCCTGTCCTGACGGCGCTCCGATGGAAGAACCACTCCTGGCCACCGTCATCGCGAATGAACCCGAAGCCGCGGTCTCGCACCAGCCGCTTAATCATCCCGTTCGCCACGTCGACTAACCTCCGCAGGCCATCTCCTGATGCCCCTTGCGGGGCGGAATCCAAGTTCTGTTCCAGCGGGTCGGCCGCCACGGGTAGCCCCGCACCTGGCGGGCGCCCACCCTCACCGGACGCGTCTTGTGAGCCAGCTCCACCATCCGGAGGCCGCTTCCAGCGCCCCGGTGGCGGGGCGCAAGCTCAGCACTTGACGACAGGCGGCCGCCGCGAACGCCGCGTCCGCCGTCAGCACGAGCATCGCCAGCCCGCGCCGCGCAGCGATACCGGACAGATCGGCAGCAAAACGAGGCACCTCCGGCGGCGGAAGCGCCGCGTTCGGATGCTCGGCCAGGAGCACGCGGGGATCGAGCGCCAGGGCCTTGCCCAGGCGCACGCGCGCGCGGACGTCGGGACCGGCGTCGGTCAGCCGCTGGCGCATGGCGTCGCCACCCAGACCGACCTCGGCACCCAGGCGCAAGACGTGCGCGCGCACGTCTTGCGCCATCGCCGCGACGTCGAGCGAGAGCGGCAACGCGAGGTTCTGCTCCACCGTCAGCTCGTCCAGCAGCACGACTCGTTCGCTGAGAATGCCGATGCGATCGAGCAGACGGAACCACGCCTGCACGTCGGCGATCTCCCGGGTCGGGGCGCCGAACACCTCGACATCGCCCGCATCGGGCAGCGTGGCGCCGGTCATCAGGTTGACGAGCACCTCGGCGGCGGCGCGATCGACGCCGAGAAGCGCCACCGTGTTGGCGGCACGAAGCTCGAAGCGCTCGACCCGGAGCGGCCGCAGGCCGTGGTAGTCCTTGCGGATGCCGCGCAGCGCCACCAGGAGCTCACGATCGTCCATGGACGCGCGCGCGGAGACGATCGAACTCGGCGGCCGGCAGCGTCACCGACCCCGGCTCGAGTCCATGCGCCGGATCGCCGTGGAAGTCGGAGCCGCCCGTCACCAGCAACCCGAGCTCCCGCGCCGCCAGAATGTACTTCTCGACGAGGAGCGCGTCGTGGTCGGGATGGAACGCCTCGATCGCGTCGAGCCCGGCCTCCGTGAGCGGGGCGATCCGCGGCTCGACGCGCAGCTTGCCGGGATGCGCGAGCGAGGCGAGGCCGCCGGCCTCGTGGATGATCTCGATGACGCCCTCCGGCGACGCCCCGCTGCGGGGCACGAACACGGGGCAGCCGGCACCGAGCCAGCGGTCGAATGCCTCCTGCGTGTCGGCGACGTAGCCCGCCTCGACCATGGCGCGGGCGATCAGCGGGCGGCCGACGGAACGGCGGCGATCGGCCGCGGCGCGCGCGAACACCGGCTCGAGGTCCACCGGCATGCCGAGCGCGGCCAGCCGCTCGCCGATCGCTTCGAGACGCGCCAGCCTCACCTCGCGCTGCGCCGCAAGAAAGCGGCCAAGCCCTGCATGCCGCGGGTCCAGGAAATAGCCGAGCATGTGAACGTCGCGCCCATCCGCGATCGCGGTGATTTCAATGCCGCTGACCGCCTCGATCCCGTACTCCGCCGCGAGCCGGCGGACGTCGTCGGACGCGGCCGTCGTGTCGTGATCCGTGACTGCGATGACCGTCAGGCCGGCGCGTGACGACCGTTCGACGACCTCCAGTGGCGTGCACCGACCGTCGGAGGCGGTGGTGTGGAGGTGGAGATCGATCACCGCGCAGCGCGCGCTGCCGGTGACCCTTGCCGCGCGGGCCGTCGCGTGCGTCCCTGGCGCTTGACCAGCGCGCGGTACTCGCGAATCAGCAGCTCCAGGTGCTGGCGCTCCTCGTCGGCGAACTCCAGGAAGATCTGCTTGCCTTCGGAGTCCTCGAACCGCTCCCCATATTTCTTGAAAAAGCGGTGCGACCCGCGCTCGCAGCGGATGCCGATCATGAGGGCCTGCTGGTCGTTGACCCCCGTGCGCAGGCGTTCGGCCCCTTCGGCGAAGAGGCCGTTTGCGGCACCCTTGAAGAAGAGGAACGTCGGCCGTGACTCGAGCTGCGGGTCGCGCTGGAGCAGCTCGTTGTAACGCGCCTCGAGCTTGCCGAGATGCTCCTTCTCCGACGCCGCGAGGTCCTCGAAGACCCTGTGTCCGCGCGCGTCGCGCGTCAGCCGCGCCGCGCGGGTGTAGAACTCGAGGCCGCTGCGCTCGGTCGCAATTGCGATGCGCAGCGCGTCGCGAGCGAACAGCAGCGCCTTGTGACCCTCGTCCGCCGTGGAATGCCGGCCGGTCCGGCACTCCTCGCACGTGCCGTAGATCTGGACCACGCTCTGTGTGGCCGCAAAGCTGCGCGCCGCCGCCACCTCCTCGATGAGCGCCTCGATGTCGGAGCTGAGAAACTCGGACGAGCGGTTACAGCTCTTGCAGATGAGATGAAAGTGGCGCGGCTGCCGGTACGAGTGTTCGAAGCGGAAGCGCCCCTCGCCGAAATCGACCTTCCGCGCGATGCCGGCGTCGACCATCCACTGCAGCGTGCGGTAGACGGTGGCTCGGCTGATCCGGTGGTCTTCGCGGCGAATGAGGTCGACGAGATCGTCGGCGCTGAGGTGCCCCTCCTGCCGCAGGAAGACGTTGACGATCTGCTCCCGTTTGCTCGACCGTTTGCCGCCGGTCGGCTTCAGACGGGTCAGGTCAGGAAGGGTGGCGGTCACCGACCGTCCTACGCGGGCCTACACGGTGAAGGACTGGCCGCACCCGCAGGTCGACACCGCGTTCGGGTTCTTGATCGTAAAGCCCCCGCCCGTCACGGTATCGACGAAATCGACTTCGGCACCCTTCAGATAGCTGATGCTGATCGGGTCGACGAAGAGCCTCACGCCGTTGGACTCGAACACCTGATCGCCAGCGCCGCCGTTCTCCTCGATCATCAGCCCGTACTGAAATCCGGAGCAGCCGCCGCCCTGCACGAACACGCGCAGGCCGCTGCCCGTCTTGCCTTCCTCGGCAAGCAGTTCGTTGATCTTCGACGCAGCCGTCGGGGACACGTTGATCATTGTGTGAATTCTCCTCGAAACCGCGGATCCCAATTATAAGCTCCGGCATCCGGGCCGAACAAGCCCGGCCGCCGCCTGTAACCCGGTCTACAGACATGGGTTATCGCCCTTCCGGGGCCGATGCCCCCGCGCCCACCGCCGCCAGCTCCCCGAGCGACGCCTGCTCGACGTCCTTGTGCAGGCTGTTGCCGTGGGCGTCCATGGTGACGATGGCCGGGAAATCGGTCACCCGCAGGTGCCACATCGCTTCCGGCGTGCCGAACTCGATCAGCGACACGCCTTCCACGCGATCGATGGTGCGCGCGTAGAACTGCGCTGCGCCGCCGATGGCGTTGAGGTAGACGGCGCCGGCCTCCTTCAACGCGGCGAGCGTCTTCGCGCCCATGCCGCCCTTGCCGATGACGGCGCGCACGCCGTAGCGCCGGATGATGTCAGCCTGATACGGCTCCTCGCGGATGCTCGTCGTCGGCCCGGCGGCGGTGACCTTCCACCCGCCGCCTTCCTTCACCACCACGGGCCCGCAGTGGTACAGGACGGAACCGTTGAGATCCACCGGCGGCTCGTGCTTCATCAGGTGCGCATGCACCGCATCGCGACCGGTGTTGACGCGGCCCGAGACGAGCACCACGTCGCCCACCGTGAGCGCGCGCACCTGCTCCTCGGTGAGCGGCGTCAGGAGGCGCACCTCCCGCCCCGTCCGGGGGAAGCCCGCCTGATCCGCCATGGCGGCGACGGGCGTCGCCGGGTCGCGGTAGAGCCATCGGGCGATCTCGCCGGTGCGACCGTCGAGCACCACGCCGAGGCGGCGGAACGCCCAGCAGTCGTACGCGACCGAGACGAAGAAGCTGGCCGGGAGCCGATTGAGCGCGCCGACCTTGCACCCGATGAGCGACGTTCGTCCGCCGAACCCCATCGTGCCGATCCCGAGCCTGTTCACCTCGCCCATGATCGACGCCTCGAGGCGGGCGAGTCGTGGATCCGGATTGATGTCGTCGAGCGTCCGGAACAGCTGCTCCTTGGCGTGTACGTAGCCGGAGGTCCGGTCGCCGCCGATGCAGACGCCCACGGCGCCCGGCGCACATCCCTTGCCCTGGGCGTGCCAGACCGCGTGGAGGATGCACTTCCGGACGCCTTCGAGATCACGGTCGGCCCGCCCGAGTCCCTGCAGCTCCGTGGGGAGCGAGTACTGGGCGTTCATGTTCTCGCAGCCGCCGCCTTTCAGGATCAGCCGCACCTCGATGTCGTCGCGCTCCCACTGCTCGAAGTGGATGATCGGCGTTCCAGGCCCGAGGTTCGTGCCGGAGTTCTCGCCGGTGATCGAATCGACGGAGTTGGGCCGGAGCTTCCCGCGGCGCGTCGCCTCGGCCACGGCGTCCCGGATCTGCTTCGTCATGGCGATCTGGTTGGCTCCGACCGGCACCGTGAGCTCGAACGTCGGCATGCCGGTGTCCTGGCAGATCGCCCCCTCACCGTCGGCCGCCTGATCGATGTTCTGCGCGATGATCGACAACGCCTGCGCCGACCGGGTACCCGCCGGCTCCACCGCCATCGCCACCTTCATCGCCGCCCGGACGTCGGGCGGCAGATCGGTCGAGGTTCTCACGATGAGCGCCAGCATGCTGTCGAAAAAGGCAGGGAGCATGCGAGCAGTATAATTTAGGTGCAGTTTCTCCATGGAATTCCGAACCGAGCGCGATCCCCTCGGTGAACATCCGGTTCCCGCGGACGCGTACTACGGAATCCAGACCGCCAGAGCCGTCGAGAACTTCCCCATCAGCGGGCTGCGCGCGCCGACCGAGCTGGTGACGGCTACCGTGCTCGTCAAGAAGGCCGCGGCGCAGGCGAACGTTTCGCTGGGGCGGCTGGACGGGCGCGTGGGCGACGCCATCGTCCGCGCCGCGGACGAGGTGCTCGGCGGCGGGCTGCGCGATCAGTTCGTCGTCGACGTGTACCAGGCCGGGGCGGGCACCTCCCACAACATGAATGCGAACGAGGTGCTCGCCAACCGTGCGGCGGAGCTCCTGGGCGCCGCCCGCGGCGAGTACCGCGTCGTCCATCCGAACGACCACGTCAACATGGGCCAGTCGACGAACGACGTGTTCCCGACGGCCACGCGTCTGGCCCTGCTCATCATGCACGGCGCGCTCGTCGCGGCGGCGCGCGCGCTGGCCGACTCGTTCGCGCAGAAGGCCCACGCGTTCGACGCCGTGCTCAAGGTGGGACGCACGCATCTGCAGGACGCGGTGCCGATGACGGTCGGACAGGAGTTCGGCGGCTATGCAGACTGCCTGCGCCGGGCGGCCGACGAGATCGAGCACGCGGCAAAGGCGCTCCACGAGCTCAATCTCGGCGCAACCGCGGTCGGCACCGGCCTGAATGCGGGCGAGGAGTACGCGGCACTGGCGATCCGCCACCTGAGCCGGTACACTGGCCTGCCGCTCAAGCCGGCCGCGAACCGTTTCCGGGTGACGCAGAGCATGGGCGACGTCGTGACGTACGCCGGCGCGCTGCGGCGGCTCTCGGTGGAGCTCGGCAAGATCGCGAGCGACCTGCGGCTCCTCGGCATGGGCCCGCGCGCCGGCATCGGCGAGGTGATCCTCCCGGCCGTCCAGCCGGGATCGTCCATCATGCCGGGCAAGGTGAACCCGTCGATTCCGGAAATGGTCAACCAGGTGTGCTATCAGGTGACAGGCTGCGACGTGACGATTGCGGCGGCCGCCGAAGCCGGACAGCTCGAGCTGAATGTCATGATGCCGGTCATCGCCTGGAACGCCATACACATGTCGACGATCCTGCGGGAGGCGATGACCGCGCTGCGCGTGCGGTGTGTGGACGGCATCGAGGTCGACGCCGCCCGGTGCCGCGAGCTGCTCGATCGGAGCACGGCCGTGGCCACCGCACTCAGTCCGTACCTCGGGTACGCGCAGACCGCGGAGATTGCGAAGGAAGCGGTGACGACCGGCAAGCCGATTCGGCAGATCGTCATCGAGCGCGGACTGCTGGACGAGCGCCAGCTGGCGCGGATTCTCTCGGTGGAGAACATGACACGGCCCGGCATCGCCGGCGAGGTGAAGCGGTGACCGCGCCAATAGCGCTGACGCTCGCGCTGAGCGCGGTCAACCTCCAACTCCCAATCTTCCACTCCCACACTTGGGCCTTGGGAGTTGGGCGTTGGGAGTTGCAAACGTCGTCGGCCGGCCGGTCGGGACGGCTGTTTCCGCCGCACGACCTCGGGCTGCTCGAAGGACCCGACCGTGAGGCCTGGCAGAAGCCCGACGGGATCATGGACGCGC
Organism: Acidobacteriota bacterium; assembly: GCA_016192845.1. GTDB lineage: Bacteria > Acidobacteriota > Vicinamibacteria > Vicinamibacterales > UBA2999 > MELF01. The sequence goes on along the minus strand of JACPTI010000015.1, from coordinate 36,637 downwards.
TCGGGATCGCCGACGGCTCGGCCGTCGCGGACATCGGCGCCGGCGCCGGCTGGTTCACGATCCGTCTTGCACGACGCGTCGGGCCGAACGGCGTCGTCTATGCGCAGGACGTGCAGCGGCAGATGCTCGACGCGATCCGCCGGCGCGTCGCGCACGAAGGGCTGCGGAACGTGGAGACCCGGCTCGGCTCGGGCAGCATGCCCAACCTGCCGGCGCGTACGCTCGACGCCGTGCTCGTCGTCGACGTCTATCCGGAAGTCGACGACCGCGTGACGTTCCTCCGCAACCTGGCGGCAGCACTGAAGCCGGGCGGCCGCATCGGGATCGTCAATTACAAGCCCGGCCGTGGCGGCCCCGGGCCCGCGCCGTCCGAAGGCATCCGCGTCGACACTGAGAGCGTGGAAACCGACGCGCTCGCGGCCGGTCTGCGCGTCCTCGCGCGGCAGAATCTGCCGTACCAGTACTTACTGGTACTCGGGCGACAACCTTGAGTCGATCCATCACCGGGGTCTGACCCCGGCACGACTTATCACCGGGGTCTGACCCCATACGGTACAATCGCGCCTGATGCATCCCACATTCGTCGACGCGCTCGTGGCGCGCCGCGAGGCGCCGCAGGGCGTGGTGCGCGCGGCCGCGGTACTATTCGTCGCCGCACTGACGGCGGCCGCCGCGCAGGTCAGCGTGCCGCTTCCCTTCACCGCCGTGCCGCTGACGTTCCAGCCGATGGCCGTGCTGCTTGGCGGCCTGGCGCTCGGCCCGAGACTTGGACTGGCCAGCCAGGTCGCATACCTGACGGCGGGGATCGCGGGGCTGCCGGTTTTTGCCGCGTCCGCCACGCTCGCGCCGGGAGCACTCCGGCTGATCGGGCCGACTGGTGGCTACCTGCTGTCATATCCGATCGCGGCCTTCCTGGTCGGCTGTCTCGCAGAGCGCGGCTTCGACCGACGCTACCTCACCTCGGTGCTGGCCATGCTGATGGGGCTCCTCGTCGTGTACGGCTGTGGAGTGGCGTGGCTCGCCTATTTCACCCGGCCGATCGCGGGTGGCGCGCCGATCGGGCTGCAGGCGGCGCTGGCCGCCGGCGTGTATCCGTTCGTCGCGGCCGACGTGGTCAAGCTGCTCGCGGCCGCCGGCATTCTCCCCGGACTGTGGACATTGCTCGGCCGCGCGTCGCGCTAACCATCGCCGGCAGCGACTCGAGCGGCGGAGCCGGCATTCAGGCCGACCTCAAGACGTTTGCCGCCCACGGCGTGTACGGCGTCAGCGCGATCACCGCGGTCACCGCTCAGAACACCCTCGGCGTCACGGGATTCGAGGCGCTGTCCGCAGACCTCGTCACCGCGCAAATCGAGGCGGTCGTCTCTGACCTTGGCGTGCACGCCGCCAAGACCGGCATGCTCCCGACTGCGGCGATCGTCGAAGCCGTCGCGGCCGCGGTCGTGGATCTCGAGATTCCGCTGCTCGTCGTCGACCCGGTAATGGCGGCCAAGAGCGGCGACCGTCTCATCGACGAGGAAGCGCTGGCGGCGATCAAAGCCGAGCTGGTCCGGCGGGCGTTCGTCGTGACGCCGAACATCCCCGAAGCCGAGGCGCTGGCCGAAATAACGATTGCCACCGAGGAGGACCGCCGCACGGCGGCGCGGCGCATTGCTGCGCTCGGCGCGTCGGCCGTGATCGTGAAAGGCGGGCACTTCGCGTCGCCCGACATCGTCGACCTGCTGTACGACGGGGACCGGTTCGTCGAGTTCCGCGCCAAGCGCGTCGCCGGCCGCGGCACCCACGGCACCGGCTGCACGTTTGCCGCCGCGCTCGCGGCCCGGCTTGCGCTCGGCAGCTCGCTCGAAGAGGCGGTGCCGCTCGTCCAGCGATACATCGCGGGCGCGATCAGGGCCGCTCCGGGCGTCGGCCGCGGCAACGGGCCGATGGATCACTTCTGGACTCGTTCGGATCGTTCGGATCGTTCGTGACGTTCGGGTCGTTATACTGGATGCATGGCCCAGGTGGCTGTGACCGCCGACCCGCTCGATCTCGACGCGCTGACCAGGGACATGACCGCCGGCGCCGCGGGCGACGGCGCCGTGGCGACGTTCACCGGTCTCGTGCGCGATCACAACCAGGGCCGGAAGGTGCGATTCCTCGAGTACGAGGCGTACGAGCCGCTCGCCGTCCGCGCGCTGCGGCGGATCGTCGACGAGGTTGGCGCGACGTGGCCGGACGTCCGGCTCGGCCTCCGCCACCGGATCGGGCGGCTCGAGATCGGCGAGGCGAGCATCATCATCGTTGCGGTATCGCCGCATCGGGCCGATGCGTTTGCCGCATGCCGCTACGCCATCGAGCGTGTGAAGCAGATCGTGCCGATCTGGAAGCGGGAGCACTTCGAGGGAGGCGAGGTGTGGCTGGAGGGCGCCACCGCCGACCCAGACGACGAGGCGTCGCGGCTGGCTGCCGAAAGGATCGCATGCGCGTAACGGTCCGGTTGTTCGCGCGGCTGCGCGATCTCGCCGGCGCCGGCGAGCTGGTGCGGGACGTGCCCGAGCAAGCGACGGTCCAGACCGTCTGGAACGTGCTGACGACAGAGATGCCGTCGCTGCGCGAGTACGAGCGTACGATGTCGGTGGCGGTCAACGCCGATTACTCGCGCATGGCCGCTGCGGTGCACGACGGCGACGAGGTGGCGTTCCTGCCGCCGGTGTCAGGGGGATAAGTGTTCGACAAGCTCAGCGCCGTGGAAACGCAGTACGAGGAGCTGATGACGCGCCTCGGCACGGTCGAGGTGCAGTCGGATCCCGCCGAGTACCGGAAGGCGGCGAAGGCGCTGGCGGATCTCGAGCCGCTCGTCGACAAATACCGCGAATACAAGGCCGTGCAGAAGGACATCGACGGCGCCGAGGAGCTGGCGCGCGGCTCGGATGCCGAGATGCGCGAGCTGGCGCAGGAGGAGCTCAAGGGGCTTCACGAGCGCCGCGACGTCATTCTCGCCGACCTGAAGCGGCTGCTGGTGCCCAAGGACCCGAACGACGAGAAGAACGTCATCCTCGAGATTCGCGCCGGCACGGGAGGCGACGAGGCGGCGCTCTTTGCGGCGGAGCTGTTCCGCATGTACAGCCGCTTTGCCGAGCGCCAGGGATGGAAGCTCGAGGTGATGTCGACGAGCGAGAGCGCCTCCGGCGGCTTGAAGGAGGTCATCGCGTCGATCGAGGGCAGGGGCGTGTACAGCCGGCTGAAGTACGAGAGCGGCGTGCACCGCGTCCAGCGCGTGCCGACGACGGAGGCGAGCGGGCGCATTCATACCTCCACCGCCACCGTTGCGGTCCTCCCCGAAGCCGAGGACGTCGACGTCCAGATCAACGAGAAGGACCTCCGCATCGACACGTTCTGCTCGAGCGGACCGGGCGGCCAGAGCGTCAACACCACGTATTCGGCGGTGCGCATCACCCACATCCCCACCGGACTGGTCGTATCGCAGCAGGACGAAAAGTCGCAGATCAAGAACCGGGCGAAGGCGATGAAGGTGCTCCGGGCGCGGCTCTACGAAATGGAGATGCGGAAGCAGCACGAGGCGATCGCGAAAGAGCGGCGCGGCCAGGTGGGAACCGGCGAGCGCTCGGAGAAGATCCGGACATACAACTTCCCGCAGAGCCGGATTACCGACCACCGCATCAACTACACGACACACCGCCTGCACGAGGTGCTCGAAGGCGACCCGAGCGAGATCCTCGAGCAGGTGATCGCGCACTACACCGCCGAGAAGCTCAAGGAAGCCACCACGGTCAATTGACGCTGCACGAACGGCTGGCAGATGCGCGTGCACGGCTCGTCGCCTCCGGCATCCGTCCGGCCGAAGCGGCCCTCGACGTCGACCTCTACGCGCGCAGGATTCTCGGCTGGGATCGCGCCCGGCTGCTGGCCGCGCAGCACGAGCCGGTCCCCCTGCAGCTGGAGCCGCGGTTCTCGGAATGGATCGCGCGGCGCGAGCGCCGGGAGCCGAGCGCCTACATCACCGGCGTCCGGGAGTTCTGGGGCCTCGCATTCATGGTCACGCCGGCCGTGCTGATTCCCCGGCCGGAGACGGAGTTCATCGTCGAGGAGGTGCTCGGGCTGCTGCGTGCCGGGGGCCTAAAGGCTTCCGGCTGCCACGACGGTCCCCGGGTCGCCGACATCGGCACCGGGAGCGGCTGCGTGGCGGTGGCGATCGCGCACGAGTGTCGTGCGTGCCGCCTCGTGGCGACCGATATCTCCACCGAAGCGCTCGCGGTCGCCCGCGCCAACGCCGCCCGCCACGGTGTCGCCGACCGCATCGGCTTCGTGGCCGCGAGGTACCTGGACGGTATTGCAGGGCGCTTCGACGTGATCGCCGCCAATCCCCCGTACGTCAGGGACGGCGACAAGCCGGTGCTCGCCGCCGACGTCCGCTACGAGCCGGACGTGGCGCTCTTCGGGGGCGCCGAGGGGCTCCGCGATATCGCCGGCGTGCTCGATGCGGCGCTCGGCGGGCTCGACTCGGGGGGCTGGCTCGTGATGGAGTTCGGCTACGGCCAGCAGGAGCACGTCGAGGCGCTCGTCGCCGCGCGGCCCGGCCTCGAGATCGCCCGCGTGCGCGAGGACCTGCAAGGAATCCCGCGAACGGCTATCATTCGGCGGGGTCCCCAGCGCGCCCGCGCGCTGGGGTGATGGCGCGCATGAGCGACTGTCTGTTCTGCAAGATCATCGCGGGGCAGGTTCCTGCGTCGATCGTCTACCAGGACGAAACTCTCGTCGTGATCAAGGACATCAATCCGCAGGCGCCGCTCCACGTGTTGATCATTCCCCGGACGCACATTCCCACGCTGAACGATCTGTCACCGGCCGACGATGCGCTGGTGGGAACGATGTTCCGGAGGGCCGCCGCGCTGGCGAAGGAGAGCGGCTACCACGAGCGCGGCTACCGGACGGTGTTCAACACGAGCCGCGAGGCAGGGCAGAGCGTCTTCCACATCCACCTGCACCTGCTCGCGGGACGGGCGCTGACCTGGCCGCCGGGGTAGTTCTACGTCTGCGCCTTCACGTACGGGGTGACGGCGACGATGGCGTCGGCGTCGGCCTTCGGACGGTGGCGCGCCATGATCGTGAGCCACTCGCCCGGCTTGAGGGCCTTGACCGCCGCGATCGACGGCTCCGGAATCCGGATCCGGAGCGTCACGAGGTCGTTTTGCACGTCGCGCGAGGCGAGCTCCACCGGAAGCGCGAAGAAGTCGAGGATCTGCTGACCGGCGTCGTACTTGGTGACGCGCCGCACCGCGCCAGCATGAATGTCGAGCCCCGACCACGTCACCAGAATGCGATCGCCCGCGTTGAAGCGCCCAGCCTCGGTAGCCGCCTCGCTCAGGACGCGTGCCTTGACGGTCAGCGCCCGCGTGGCACCGTCGAGCGAGACCAGCTCGCCGTGCCATAGATAGGTTTCGCCGCTCCTGGGCTGCGCAGGTTGCGCGGGTTTGGGCGCCTGGGCCGCTGCAATGCTCGCCCCGACACACAGCGCGCACAGCGACAGCGCGGTCAGATGTCTGAGCATAGGTCCTCCCTAGGGCACCCCAACGCGCAAAACCCGCGCGTTGGGGACCCCGCTATTTCAGAGACAGTCAGATTGCAGGGGGTATTTATATCAACAGCGGCGGCAGCTCGGAAAGGTCGCGGATGACCGGAACGTCCAGAGGCACGTCGCCCGGCCGCTGAGGAGCGCGCTGCACCAGCACGGCCCGCATCCCCACGCGCCTGGCCCCTTCGACGTCGTGCGGCAGGCTGTCGCCGACCATCACTGCCTCCCCCGCCGTCACACCCAGGAGCTTGAGCGCCGACTCGAAGATGCTCGGGTGCGGCTTGAGGTAGCCGTGCTCCGACGAGGAAATCGCCGCGGCCACGAGCCCGCGCAGCTCGAAGTGCTGCTGGAACGACGCAAGGCAGCGATGCGAGTTGGAGATGAGCCCCACCCTGAGCCCGCGCGCCGCCAGCTCGCGCAGCGCCGGCGTCACGTCGTCGTACAGGATGAAGTGCTGGCACGCGGCCCACTCTTCATAGATTTCGCGGGCCGCCGCCTCGATCCGCTCACCCGTTCCGCCCATCGCCTCGATGATCCGGCGCGTGTACCGCACGAAGATGTCCGGGCTGTAGATATGGTCCTGCACGTCGTCGAGAATCGCGGACGCCGCTCGGACGCCGTCCGAAAACCGCGCGGGATCGACGGTGACGCCGTGGCGCCCGCAGAAGCGCGCGTACCCCTCGCCCTGAAACGTCGGACCCGGGTAGATCAGGGTGAAGTCGACGTCGAAGCAGACCGCCTTGACCGCCGTGATGCTCATGCTGGCTGTCCGGCGTAGGGTCCCGCGACCACCACCGTCGCGTGTGCCGGCACCAGCGTCCGGCGCGCCGCTTCGTGCACCTCGTCGCGCGAAACGGCCTGGAGCAGCTCCGGCACCCGCAGGTCGTAGTCGAGGCCGAGGCCGAAGAACTCCACCGTCTGCAGGAAGCTGGCAATCCCGATGTTCGTCTCGAGATTGCGCGGCATCGAGCCAACCAGATACTGCTTCGACTCGGCCATCTCGGCGTCGGTCGGGCCGTCCGCCGCCAGCCTCGCCAGCTCCTCGTCAATCGAAAGGACGGCGCGGTCGACATTGGCCGGGCTCACGCCGGCACGGATCGTCAGCGGCCCCGGAATCACGTTGGCATCGAGCGCGCTGAACACGTAATACGCCATCCCCTGACGCTCCCGGATGCTGTCCCCCAACCGGCCGCCCAGCGAGTACTGCCCGAGGATGTTGTTCATCAGCCAGTACGCGTAGTAGGCCGGATCCGACCTGCGGATGCTCGTGAAGCCGTACGCAATGTCGGCCTGCGCTTTGTTCATCATCGGGATGACGCGCAGGCGCCGTCCGGGCCGCGGGATTACGGCGTCGAGCCGCAGCGGCGGCGGCGCGGCGGCCCGCCAGGGGGACAACGCGGCGGCGGCAGCGGCGATGGCGGCATTCGGCTCGACGTCGCCGACCATCACGAGGGAGAACGACCCGGGAGCGAAGCGCTCCGCGTGAAACCGCTCGAGCGCCGCGCGATCGATCGCCTCCACGCTCGCCACCGACCCGCGCGGCCGGCGCCCGTAGCCGTGCGTCGAGCCGTACAGATCGGTGAGCAGCCCCTCGCTCGCCATGACGGCCGGATTGTCTTCGTCCTGGCGGATGAGCGTGACGATCTCGCCTCGTCGCCTGCCGACCTCGTCCGGCGGAAATGCCGGATGCATCACGATGTCGGCCAGCAGCGCAAGGATCGCCTGGAGGTCATCGACGAGACAGGTGCACACCAGCGACAGCGCGTGCCGGTTGACCGTCGCCGCAAGCGAGACGCCGCGGCGGTCGAACTCCTCGGCGATCGCGTCGGCCCGGCGCGTCGGCGTGCCGCGATCGATCGTGCGGGAGACGAAGTGCGCCAGGCCGGGCAGCTCGGGCGGATCGAACGCCGTTCCGGCGGCGAACGAGGCATGGATCGTGACGGCCGGCGTCGTCTGCGACCGCTTTGCGATGACCACCGCGCCGTTGTCGAGGAGGGCCCGCACCGGCGCGATCCCGCGGTGAGTCGCGGTCGTCATCGATGTTCGCTCATGCGGGCCAAAGAGACGGAGAGACACAGAGGACTGCTTTCCATGATTCAACTCTGTGTCTCTGTGCCTCCGTGGCCAATTGAGATCGGGCCAGCCCCCGCGCCCTGCCCGACCGGGGCGCCCGCGCCGGCGCCGGCGGCCAGCGGCTCGAACCTGCCGACGGTGCGGTTGAGCGCCGTCAGCCGCGCGGCGGCGGTTGCGGCGACCTCGTCGAGCGTGACCGACTCGATTCGCTCCTGCAGCGTCGGCAGCAGCCGCCAGCTGGCGATCGTCTCGAAATAGCCGAGCTGGTGCGCGATGTTGGTCACGCTGTCGTTCTCGAACACGAGCCGCGCGCGCAGCTGGTGCACGGCTTTGTCCCGCTCGGCGGCGGTAATCCCGTGTCGCCGCACCGCGTCGAGGTCGGCGAGCGCCGCCTCCTCGAGTTTCGCGAGCGGCGTGCCGGCCGTGGCCGTGCAGGAAATCGTGTAGAGGAACGGCTCCGCCGTGGGCACGAGACCGCCCATCACAGACGAGGCGAGCCCGGTATCGACCAGCGCACGATAGAGCCTGGCGCTCCGCTGCGGCGGCGGCGTGCGGAAGCTCGCCCAGAGGTTGATCCCTTTGGCTCCGGTGAGCACGGCGTCGAGCACCAGCATCGGGAAGAAGTCCGGGTCGCCGACGGCCGGGGCGTGGTACCCGAGCTTCAGATACGCGGTGGTGGCTTCGCGCGAGAGCGTCACGCGACGCTCGCCGAGCTGCTCGGGCTCGCGCGTGTGCGGCCGCCGCACCACTTCTCCGGGCGCAATGCCCCCGAAGTGGCGAGCCACCCCGCGCATCGCCTCCTTCGTATCCACGTCGCCGACGATGACGAGCGTGGCGTTGTTCGGCACGTAGAACCGGCGATAGTACGCGTACAGATCCTCGCGCGTCATCGCCTGCAGATCCGAGAGCCAGCCGATCGTCGGATGCCGGTACGGGTGCGCCTTGAAGGCGATCGCGGTGAGCTCCTGGTCGAGCAGCGTGTCGGGATCGTTTTCCCCGCCCTGGAGCTCCGAGATGATGACGGTGCGCTCCGACTCGCAGTCGGCCGGGTTGTACAGGCAGTTGGCCATCCGCTCGGCCTCGATGAACAGCATGCGGTCGAGCGCGTCGCGAATCGCCGTCTCCGTGTACGTCGTCTGGTCGATCCACGTGTAGCCGTTCCAGTAGCCGCCGAACTGCTCGATGATCCCCTTCACCTTGTCGCGCGGGATGTTCGTCGTTCCCTTGAAGTTCATGTGCTCGACCCAGTGCGACACGCCGGTCTGACCCGTCGGCTCGTCCTTCGAGCCGACGCGGTACCAGCACCAGACCGACGCCAGCGGCGCCGTGTGCATTTCCTGGATGAGGACCCGAAGGCCGTTGTCGAGGACTTCTTCGGAGACGTTGACGTCGACCGTGGCAGACCGTTCGAGCGTGGCCATCTCTGCATTATAGAATTTAGCTGTAGGCAGTAGGCGGTAGGCAGTTCACAGGGATGGCGTTCTTACTGCCTACTGCCCGCTGTTTACTGCGTACTTTCATATGCCCGAGTGGAAAGACACGGTCAACCTGCCGCGTACAGGTTTTCCGATGAAGGCAAACCTGCAAACGGCCGAGCCGGAGGCGCTCGCACGCTGGCGCGAAATGGATCTGTACGGGCAGATCCGCAAGAACCGTGCAGGGCGTCCGAAGTTCGTCCTGCACGACGGACCGCCGTACGCCAACGGGCACATCCACATCGGCCACGCACTCAACAAGGTGCTCAAGGACTTCGTCGTTCGTTCGCGCACGATGGCCGGCTTCGACGCGCCGTACGTGCCGGGATGGGACTGTCACGGACTGCCGATCGAGCTGAAGGTCGATCGCGAGCTCGGGCCGAAGAAGCGCGAGATGCGCGTGGCGGACTTCCGCCGCGCGTGCCGCCGCTATGCGGAGAAATACGTCGCCATCCAGCGCGACGAGTTCGAGCGGCTCGGCGTCGTGGGGCTCTGGTCGGCGCCGTACCTGACGATGAACTACGCGTACCAGGCGGCGATCGTGCGTGGGCTCGGGAAGTTCGTCGAACAGGGCATGGTGTACAAGGGCAAGAAGCCGGTGCATTGGTGTATTCACTGCCGCACGGCGCTGGCCGAGGCCGAGGTCGACTACGAGCCGCATACCTCGCCGTCGATCTATGTCGAGTTTCCGGTCGCAGCAGAGCACGCCGGTGAACTCGCCGCGCGTGTGCCGGCGCTCGCCGGACTCCGGGTCTCAGCGCTGATCTGGACGACGACGCCCTGGACGATTCCGTCGAACCTCGCGCTGGCGTTCCACCCCGAGTTCACCTACGCCGCCTATCCGTCCGGCGACACCCACGTCATCGTGGCGGAGGCGCTGGCCCAGCGGGTCAGCCAGGCGATCGGGCGCCCGTTCGGGCCTCCCGTGGCGCAGTTCCCCGGCGCCGTGATGGAGCGGCTCGTGTTCAGGCATCCGCTCTATCGGCGTGAGTCGGTGGGGGTGCTCGGCGACTATGTGACGCTCGAGCAGGGCACGGGCGTCGTGCACACCGCGCCGGGGCACGGCAGCGACGACTTCCACACCGGCGTGAAGTACGGACTCGACATCTACGCGCCGGTCGACGCGGGCGGCCGGTTCCACGACACCGTGGAGCAGTTCGGTGGCCAGCGGGTGTTCGATGCCAACCCGAAGATTGAGGCGGCGCTCCAGGAGCGCGGCCGCCTGTGGCATCGCGAAAACGTCGAGCACTCGTACCCGCACTGCTGGCGCTGCCGCAACCCGGTGATCTTTCTGGCTACCTCCCAGTGGTTCATCTCGATGGAGGCGGCGGGCCTGCGTCAGCAGGCGCTTGCCGCCATCGATCAGGTGCGCTGGATTCCATCCTGGGGCCGTGATCGCATCTACAACATGATTGCGGCCAGGCCCGACTGGTGTATCTCGCGGCAGCGGTCGTGGGGCGTGCCGATTCCCGCCCTGACGTGCACGGCGTGCCAGACGCCGGTGCTGACGACGTCGCTCGTCGAACGCGCCGCGCGGGTGTTCGCGCAGCACGGCGCCGACGCGTGGTACGAGCGGCCCCTCGCGGAGTTCGTTCCCGAGGGGCTGACCTGCTCCACCTGCGGCACCACGACGTTCGAGCGGGAGAACAACATCCTCGACGTGTGGTTCGATTCCGGATCGAGTCATGAAGCGGTCCTTCCGGCTTACGCGGAGCTCACATGGCCTGCGGACATGTATCTGGAAGGGAGCGACCAACACCGCGGGTGGTTCCACAGCTCGCTCCTGATTGGCCTCGGCACCCGCGGGGCGGCTCCGTTCCGGCAGGTGCTCACGCACGGCTTCGTCGTCGACGAGCAGGGCCGCAAGATGTCGAAGTCGCTCGGCAACACCGTGGCGCCCCAGGACGTCATCAAAGAAAGCGGCGCCGAAATCCTGCGTCTCTGGGTCGCGATGGTCGACTACGGCGAGGAGGTGCGCCTCGGTCCCGAGATTCTGAAGCGGGTCATCGAAGCGTACCGCAAGTTCCGAAACGTCCTTCGCGTGCTGCTGGCGAACCTGTTCGACTTCGATCCGGAGAGAGATACCGTTTCCAAGGGGCGCATGCTGGAGATCGATCGCTGGGCGATGGCGCGGTATGCGGCCGTTGTCGCCAGGACGGTCAAGGCGTACGACGAGTACGACTACCCTGCGATCTACCAGGCTCTGAACGCATTCATTACCGTCGATCTCAGTGCCTTTCACGTGGACATCACGAAAGACCGCATGTACACGTTCGGCGCGAAGTCGGAAGCGCGCCGCTCCGGGCAGACGGCCATGTTCCTGATGGTCGATGGCCTCGCGCGGCTGCTCGCTCCCATCCTGCCGTTCACCATGGACGAGATTTGGCGCAATCTGCCCGGACAGCGGGAGCCGTCGGTTCACCTCGCGCTGTTTCCGTCGGACGTGGAGCGGTGGCACGACGAGCCGCTGCTGCGCCGCTGGGAGGAGCTTCGATCGCTGAGAGACGCGGTGAACGTGGAGCTCGAAAATGCGAGGCAGGCGAAAACCATCACCTCGAATCTGTCGGCAGTTGTCGAGCTCGAGGTCGAGGACGGTTCGGGCGCCCTGTTGAGGCAGTACGAAGATTTTCTGCCGACGCTGTTTGGCGTCTCCGAGGTGCACATAGCGCCGCCTCGCTCCAGTGCGGGGTTTGCAGGCGAGGGTGGAGTGCCGGTCCTCGCGCCGAGCGCCCCGCGCGTGCGCAAGGCCGATGGGGTGAAGTGCGAGCGCTGCTGGCGCATCGTGCCGAAGGTGACCGCTGAAGGCATCTGCGACCGCTGCGTCGACGCCCTGGCGGAGCCCGTCAACCGCTGATGGGGCTGTCAGGACCACTGCGCGCCGAGCTCTGGACCGCCGGCGTCGTGGTGGCGCTCGATCAGCTGGCCAAGGCCGCCGTACGGTCGAGCCTGGAGCTGCACGAGAGCGTAGAGGTGATTCCGCTCTTCTTCAGCCTCACGCGGGTGCACAATTACGGAGCGGCGTTCGGCCTGATGAACGCGGTCGACTTCCCGTTCAAGACCGTGCTCCTCTCGGTGGTCGCCGCGCTCGCGCTCGCGGCGCTCACGTGGTACGGAGCGAGCCTGCCCGCCGAACAGCGGCTGGCGCGCGCCGGCCTGGCGCTCGTCGTCGGCGGCGCCGCGGGCAACCTCATCGATCGGCTGGGAACCGGGTACGTCATGGACTTCGTCGATCTCTACTGGCGCGGGTGGCACTTCTGGGCGTTCAATGTGGCGGACGCGGCCATCACGGTGGGCGTCTCGCTCATGATTCTCGATATGCTGGAGATAGGGAGACGCCGTGTATCCAGAACTGTTTAGCATCGGCCCAATCACGATTTACTCGTACGGCGTGCTGCTGGCGGTCTCGTATCTGCTGGGACTTTGGCTGGCGATGCGCCGCGCCAGGCGGTGGGGCCTCGACTCGAGCCGCATCCTCGACCTCGGGATCTACATCATCATCGCCGCCCTGATCGGCGCTAAGCTCCTCCTGCTGGTCGTCGACTTCGATCAGTTCAGCAGGTCCTGGTCGGATCTGCTGTCGCTCGCGCGATCGGGGGGGGTCTTCTACGGCGGGCTGATTCTGTCGGTCCTCGTGGGGTTCTGGTACGTGGGGCGGCACGGGCTGCCGCTCTGGACCACGTGCGACGTGTTCGCGCCGGCGATCGCGCTCGGGCACGTCACCGGACGGCTCGGGTGCCTGGCGGCGGGCTGCTGCTACGGCCGGCCCACGGACGTGCCGTGGGCCATCACGTTCACCAATCCGCTCGCGGCCGCCAACGTCGGGACGCCGCTCGGCATCCCGCTGCATCCCACGCAGATCTACGAGGCGGGCGCCGAGCTGCTCATTCTGGGCGTCCTGCTCGCGACCGAGCACCGCGGGCGGCCGTTCGCCGGCCGTACGTTCTGGGGTTACATGTTCCTGTACGCCGTCTCGCGCTACATCATCGAGATGTACCGCGGCGACCCGCGCGGCGAGATTCTCGGCTTTTCGACCTCGCAGTTCATCTCGCTCGTGCTCGCGCCGCTGAGCATCGTCATGCTGGTGTGGCTCGCGAGAAGCTCGCCGGAGACACCGCAGGAGGCGCGCCGCTCGCTCGCGGCGTAGCTGTGGAGAGCGAGTTCACCGTGCCGTCGGACTTCGACGGCCAGCGGCTCGATCGCTTTCTCGTCTCGGTCGTCGAAGGGCGCTCCCGGTCGCAGATTCAGCACCTGATCGAGGACGGCCGCGTCCGCGTATGGCGCGGCGGCCCCGCCGGGCCGCCCGCGGCCGCCAGAGCGAACCTCCCGGTTCGCGAGGGCGACCGCATCACGATCGACCTGCCCGCCGTGGAGCCGACCGGAGTCGCGCCGGAACCGCTCCCGCTCGACGTCCTGTACCAGGACGCCGATCTGGCGGTGGTCAACAAGCCGGCCGGCATGGTGGTGCACCCCGGCGCCGGCCATGCGTCGGGCACGCTCGTCAACGCACTGCTGCACCACATGCCGGACCTCAGCGGGATCGGCGGCGAGCTGCGCCCCGGGATCGTTCACCGCCTCGACCGCGGCACGTCGGGCGTCATGGTCGTGGCGAAGAACGACGCCGCGCATCAGGAGCTTTCGCGGCAGTTTCACGATCGGGAGGTCGAGAAGGAATACGTCGCGCTCGTCTGGGGGGTCGTGCAGGCCGGACGCCGAATCGACGCGGCGATCGGCCGCGATTCGGTGCACCGGCAGAAGATGTCGGCGCGGGCGCGCCGCGCGCGCGAAGCGGTCACTCGCATCACGCGCGCCCGCCACCTGCGCGGCGTAACGCTATGCCAGGTGGCGATCCACACGGGACGGACCCACCAGATCCGGGTGCACCTCAGCGCGATCGGACATCCGATCGTCGGCGACGCCTTGTACGGCGGCGCGCGCCGGCGCGTCCCGGGCGACCTGCGCGCGCTGCAGCGCCTCGACCGCCCGTTCCTGCACGCCGAGCGGCTGGTCTTCACGCACCCCCGCGACGGCCGGCGGATGGAGTTCACTGCGCCGCTCCCCGACGATCTCAGGAGGATCCTGGAAGAGCTGCCGGGATGGAACGAAGATGACTAGGCCGATCGTCCCTACCCAGATTCGCAAGGTCTTCGACGGACGCGTCTTCAGCGTGACCGTCGAGTCGATCCCGCTGCCGCGCGGCGGCCGGCTTGAGGCGGAGATCATCCGGCACCCTGGCTCCGTCGTGCTCATCCCGGTGACCGACCGCGGCGAGATCGTGCTCGTTCGGCAGTATCGGCCGGCAATCGGCCGGTCATCGTGGGAGCTGCCCGCGGGCAGCCTCAAACACGGCGAGGCGCCGGACCGGGCGGCGATCCGGGAATGCCACGAGGAGACAGGGCTGATTCCGGCGGCCGTTGCGCATCTGGGAGCCTTCTTCCCGACGCCGGGCTACTGCGATGAGGAGATGCACTTCTATCGGGCTACCGGCCTGCGGCCTCCGACCGACGATGATCCCGCGGCGCATCAGGATGAAGACGAGGATATCGAAGCCAGGGCGTTCCCGCCCGACGCGATCCGCGCCATGATCACGTCGGGCGAGATTGTCGACCTGAAAACGGTTGCGGGGCTGCTCTTGATCGAGAACCGCACACGCTGAAGCGTGCGCTCTTCGGGCGCTCGGGTTCTGCAGCGCCCGGGACCTGTCGCGCGGCGGCTTCAGCCGCCGCGTCCTACTGCACCGGCGGCTGGACGCGGCGGCCGGTCGGGCGCGTGCCCGCGGCCTTCGGTCCCGCCAGCAGCGCCAGCAGGAGAACCTCGTCGACGCTCTGCACGAAGTGGATCGTCAGCTCGCGGCGGAGCTCCTCGGTCAGGTCCTCCTTGACGTTCTTTTCGTTCTGGCGCGGCAGGATCACTTCCCGGATGCCGGCGCGGCGGGCCGCCAGGACCTTCTCCTTGATGCCGCCGACCGGCAGCACGCGGCCGGAGAGCGTGATCTCGCCGGTCATCGCGATGTCGCCGCGCACCGGGCGCCTCGTCACCTCGGAGGCGAGCGCTGTGGCGATCGTGACGCCCGCCGAGGGGCCGTCCTTGGGAATCGCGCCGGACGGCACGTGCAGGTGGATTTCCGCGTTCCTGAAGAAATCCGGATCGGCGCCGTACGCCGTCGCGTGCGCGCGGAACCAGGAGAGCGCCGCGCGCGCCGACTCCTTCATCACCTCGCCGAGCTGCCCCGTCAGCGTGAGCGTGCCGGTGCCCGGCATCCGCGACGCCTCGACGAACAGGACATCGCCGCCCGCCGGCGTCCACGCGAGCCCGATGGCGACGCCCGGTTCCTTCGTGCGCTCCTCGATTTCTTCCTGGAGGAACGTCGGTGCGCCGAGCAGCTCGACGACGACGTCGGGCGTGACGACCAGCGGCTCCAGGTTCCCTTCGGCCCGCCGCCGCGCCGCCTTGCGGCAGAGCGCGCCGATTTCGCGCTCCAGATTGCGCACCCCCGCCTCGCGCGTGTACCCGCGGATGACGGCGCTCACCGCCTCATCGGTGATCGTGAACTGCTCGGAGGTCAGGCCGTGGTTCTTGATCTGCTTCGCGATCAGGTGCTCGCGGGCGATGGCGAGCTTCTCTTCTTCCGTGTAGCCGGGGATTTCGAGCACCTCCATGCGGTCGCGCAGCGCCGGCGGCACCGGGTCCAGCACGTTCGCCGTCGTGATGAACAGCACCTCTGACAGGTCGAACGGCACGTCGAGGTAGTGGTCGCGGAACGTGAAGTTCTGCTCCGGGTCGAGCACCTCCAGCAGCGCCGACGCCGGATCGCCGCGGAAATCGGCGCCGAGCTTGTCGATCTCGTCGAGGATGAACACCGGGTTCTTCGACTCCGCGCGCCGCAACCCCTGGATGATCTGGCCCGGGAGCGCGCCGATGTAGGTGCGGCGGTGGCCGCGGATCTCCGCCTCGTCGCGCATGCCGCCGAGCGAGACGCGGACGAACTTCCGGCAGAGCGACTGCGCAATCGATCGCGCCAGCGATGTCTTGCCCACGCCCGGCGGGCCGACGAAACAGAGGATCGGTCCTTTGACCTCCGGGTTCAGCTTCCTGACGGCCAGATACTCGAGGATCCGATCCTTTGCCTTGGCGAGGCCGGTGTGGTCGGCGTCGAGCACCGCCTGGGTGCGCGCGAGATCGATGACCTCCTCGGTCCGCTTCGCCCACGGCAGCATCACCAGCCAGTCGAGATAGGTGCGCGAGACGGTGTACTCCGCAGCCGCGACGGGCATCTTCGCGAGGCGATCCAGCTCGCGCTGCGCCTCCTTCTTCACCGCCTCGGGCATCCCGGCCGCCTCGATCTTTTCGCGCAGCTCCTCGATGTCCTTGGTCTGGTCGTCGCTCTCCCCGAGCTCCTTCTGAATCGCCTTCATCTGCTCGCGGAGGAAGTACTCCCGCTGGTTCTTGCCGACCTCGGACTGCACCTGCGACTGGATCCTGGAGCCGAGCTCCAGCACCTCGAGCTCCTTGATCAGGATGCGGTTGAGCCCGTCCATGCGCGCGCGGATGTCGAGCGTCTCCAGCACCTCCTGCTTCACCGGCGTGGAGATCGTCGTCAGGCTGGATGCGATGAAGTCGGCGAGGCGGCCGGCGTCGGTGATGTTGGCGGCCAGCGTCTGCAGATCGTCGGACAGCAGCGGCGAGAGCGACACCACCCGCTGAAAGTTCGTCTTGATGTTGCGCAGCAGCGCGTCGACCTCGAGGCGGTCTGCGTCGTTCATCGCCTCGACGGCCAGGTCGACGCGCGCACGCAGGTACGGCCGCGTCTCGGTAATCTCCTCGAGCGTCAGCCGCGCCAGCCCCTGGACGATCAAGCGCAGGCTGCCGTCGGGCAGCTTGAACATCTTGTGGATGTGGCTCGCCGTGCCGACGGGGTACAGGTCGTCCAGCCTGGGCTCCTCCACCGAGGCGTCCCGCTGGGTGAACACGGCGATCAGCTTGCCGCCGGAGATCGCCTCGTCGATGAGCCGGACGGAGCTCTCGCGGGCCACCGCCAGCGGCATGAACGAATTGGGAAACAGCACCGTGTCGCGCAGCGGCAGGACCGGGAGCTCGTCCGGGATCGCCAGCGTCCGGTCGCCCACGGCGACCTCATGCAGCTCTACGGCGTCGTCGTCCTGGTCGCTCATTGGTTGCCCGCAAAATAAAGGGCGGCCTTTGAGGGGCCGCCCTGAACGATTCGAGCGAATCGAACGGCTCGAACGATCCGAACGAAACTCAGCTCGACACGTCGAAGAAGAGCGGCGTCGAACCCCGCTTCTGTGCGAGCATCCGCTCGCGCTGTTCGGCCGTCTCGCGCGCCTCCTCGCAGTCCTTGCAGCGCACCGCGAACGGCAGCGCCCGGAGGCGCGCCTCGGCAATCTCTTCGCCGCACTCGAAACAGTTGCCGTAGGTCTCCTCGTCCAGCCGGCGGAGCGCCTCGTTGATCTTGTTCAGCGTCTCCGACTTCATCTGAATGAGCGCAAACTCGATGTCGTCCTGGATGTCGACCTCGGAACTCTCGCCCTGGTCGAACACTTCGCGATCCTTGCTCCCGTCGGCGCGCACATCGCGAATCCGGCCCTGCACCTCGTCCATCAGCTCGCGGCGGCGGTTCTCAAGCATCTTCTTCAGTTCGGTGTACCGGCTCGTTCGCGCCGAGCCCTTCGCTTGTTTGGTCGTGGCCATGATGCCTGCCGCTCCTTCTTACGCCCACCCTCCACGGGTGGGTCCGTCATGCGTGCGCCCAATATGCAATTATAATGCCTCGTCGAACCTGGTGCCCGCCCGAGCACAGGGCCGAGCAGAGCGCCTGACGCGATCGATCCCAGACGTCAGGCTGCAAATTCTCACCCACCAGCACTTAGGGCATCGCTCCTCGCCCCCGTTCCTCGCCTGCATCCTGCGCTCATGCCATTAGACGCACGGCGGTCCGTTTAGGTTGCCGCACGTCCCTGTCGCAAAACGAGGACGGAAATCCCTCCCCTGTGGTGAAAATGCCCCAGCTCGACACCGGCCTGATGAGCTAGCCGCTACTGATTCCGGATCCACGGTGTCGACGTAAGTGCCAGTGGTTGCACATGTTACGTCGTAGAGGCGGGAGATGCAAGCGCCCGCCTCACCGGATATCCCGCGGCCTGCGGCCACGCCGGTGGCCAATTGAACATAAATAGACAATCTGTCTACTTTCGAGCATCTCTAGCAGCCGAGGAGCTGACTCCGGAGCGTTGCCCTGCTTATCGGACGATTGGACCGCTATACGGCTCCACGCGAGAATTTTGTACCCGCCGTGACAAGCCGTATAGCGGTCCTAGGCGCGCGAAGCGCGCCAAGCAGATACTGGCCAACCAGCCAGGGCTTGCATCTTCTCCCTCACGAGTACGGGATATCAAGGGCGAAGCCCTTGGCTGGTTTACTGGATGAATCGATTTCCGACGGAGGCGTTGGGCACGATGCCCCGCGCCGCAAGCAGCTCGCCACTGCGGCGGCTGCGGGTCCGGAGCCACCGTTCGTAGAGTCGGAGCAGGTCCGCGTTCGAGGAAAGCGCGCTGCGCTCACTGACCTCGCCTAGAACGTCGACGAATGCAGCGAAGTTGCCCGCGAGTTCATCGAAGACGTCGCCGAAGGTTTCATCGCCCTGGCGCGCGAGCGATCCATAGGCGTACTCACCGAGGTAGATGTAGTAGTCGATGTCGACGAGGCTGCGCACCAGGCTGTCGGCGAAGAACCCGGAGATGAACAGGGAGAAATCGCCCACCTGACGCAGTTCGTCGCGCTGGCGCACACCCGCCGACTGCAGCGCTCTGACGAATCGGATGCCGAGCGCTTCGTCTTCGGCCACGGTGGCCGATCGATCGAAGTGGACGAACCCCGCGAGCAGATTCACCAGATAGAACGAGGTCAGTTCCCGCGCGGCAAGGTGCTGCCGCTTCAAGGCCGATTCAACGAGCTCACGAAAATATTCGACTGGCGATTCGTTGCGGACAAGCGCTTCGGCCATAGTCCTCCGCATCCCGCCCCAACGCGCACAAACCGCGCGTTGGGGACTTCCTCGGCCACAGGACACCCTGCGGACCGTGCAAAGCCTATTCCGCAGAAACTGCAGGGATTTGGCCGGATTATACGGACCTTCGCCCGTTCTCACAATCAAGGTGCGCCAAGGGTCCGACAGGATCCGGCCCTGCACACCGCCGGCGGGTCCTTTCGGACCCGCCGGAGTATGTGCGAAGCTGAGGGATGCTCTGCGCCAGTTGCGGCCGGCGGAAGGGACGCCGCGAGTGTCCCGCGCTCGGCCGAACCATCTGCACGGTCTGCTGTGGAACGAAGCGTCTGGTCGAGATCCGCTGTCCGAACGACTGCGCGTATCTCGCCGTCGCGCGCGAGCACCCGGCGGCCGTCGTCCGCCGGCAGCAGGAGCGCGACGTCGCCCGTCTGCTGCCGACGATCCAGCACCTGACGGAGCGGCAGTACCGGCTGTTCTTCCGGTTTCACACGGCCATCGCGCGGCACAAGCCCGGGGTCTCCATCGCGGACGGCTTCACGCGGCTCGTCGATGCGGACATCGCCGAGGCCGCTGCGGCGCTCGCCTCGACGCTGGAGACCGCCGCGCGCGGCGTCATCTACGAGCACACTCCGCAGTCGCTGCCGGCGCAGTCGCTCGCCGTGGCGCTCCGGACGACGCTGGCGCAGGTTCGCGAACAGGGGGCCCGGGTGTACGACGGCGAGGCCGCCGTTGCGCTCAGGGCGATCGAGCAGGGCGCTCGCATGGCCCGCACGGCCGACGAGGGCGCCACGGCATATCTCGACTTGGTGGGGCGGCTCCTGAGGGTCGCGGGGCCCGCGGAGACGGCGCGGCCGGATTCACCGGCGCCCAGTTCGCTCATCATTCCCTGAGCTGGTACAATTCGGGTTCCGACACAAGGGGGAAGGCACGGCAATCATGGCAAAACGGTGCGAAGTGTGCGGGAAGGCTCCGGTCGTCGGCCGGACGGTGTCACACGCTCACAACGTCGGCCCGCGGCGGTTCGAGCCCAACCTGCAGACGGTCCGCGCGGTCGTCAACGGCGGCACGCGGCGCATCCGCGTCTGCACACGGTGCCTCCGGGGCGGCAGGGTCACCAAGGCGGCCTGACTTGCCTCGCCGAAGCGCGGGCGCGGAGGCGGGTGCACGTCAGGCTCTTCAGACTGTCGGCGCGCCGAAGGCGATCGGACCGTATTCCCCGGCCATCCGCGCGGGGAACCTCCTCTTCATTTCCGGCCAGATTCCGATCGACCCCGCGACCGGCGCGCTCGTCGGCGGCGATATTACCGGGCAGACCGATCGCGTGATGCGGAACCTGCAGGCACTGCTCGAGGCGGCCGGTCTCGGCTTCGAGCACGTCATCCGCACGACGGTGTTCCTGGCGGACATCTCCGAGTTCGCGGCGATGAACGAGTGCTACGGCAAGTTCGTAGCTGACCCGCCCCCGGCGCGCTCGACGGTACAGGTGGCACGGCTGCCGCGGGATGCCAAGGTCGAGATCGATGCCATTGCGGTGATCCCGTAACTCAACACTCAAAACTCAAGACTCAAAGAACTCGAACACGCTTCGGTCTTGAGTTTCGCGTTTTGAGTTTTGTGTTTTGAGTTTAGATGCGGGCGGCGCGCTCCACCCCCAGCACCCCTTCCACGCCCTTGATCGACTTGATCACCTTTTCCAGGTGCTTCACGTCCTTGATCTCGACCGTCATGTCGATCCGGGCGTGATGGTCGCCGCCGGTACGAGCTTCCATGTTGGTGATGTTGGTGTTGATGTCGGAGACGCGTGCGCTGATCTCCGCGAGCATTCCCCTCCGGTCCTCGACCTCCATCGTCAGCCGCACCGTGTACGGCGCCTGATCGGTGCCGGCGCTGTCCCACTCGACGTCGATGCGGCGGTCCGGGTCGAAGACGAGCACGTTGGGACACGCGGCGGCATGTACCGAGACGCCCTTTCCGCGGGTGATGTAGCCGACGATCCGCTCGCCGCGGATCGGGTTACAGCACCGCGCGCGGAACACCAGCACCTCGTCCGTGCCGCGCACCTTGATGCGATCGTCGGCGGATCCCGTCCGCAGGACGCGCTTGACGGCCGACACGACCGTCGACCCCGGCGGCGGCCCCTTGAGCTGCCCGGACGGCACCGCCTTCTGCAGCACCGTGCGCGCCGAGAGCTTGCCGTAGCCGATGTGCATCAGCAGCTCGTCGGGCTTCTGCGCGCCGTACTCGGTGACGAACGTCGCGAGCTCCTCGCTGTCGAGCACGGTCTTCGGGTTCAGCCCGAAGCGGCGCGCCTCCTTCTCGAACAAGCGGCGGCCCAGCTCGATGCTGCGCGCGCGCTCCTCCGCCTGGAGAACGTGCTTGATCTTGCTGCGCGCCCGCGACGTCGCGACGAAGCTGAGCCAGTCGCGGCTCGGCTTGTGCCCCCCCTGCGTGACGATCTCGACGATGTCGCCGTTCTGCAGGCGCGTGCGGAGCGGGACCATCCTGCCGTTGATCCGCGCGCCGACGCACTGATTGCCGACGTCGGTGTGAATGGCGTACGCGAAGTCGACCGCCGTGGCGCCGCGCGGGAGCGACTTCACTTCACCCTTCGGCGTGAAGATGTAGACCTCCTCGGGGTACAGGTCGATCTTCAGGCTCTGGAGGAACTCCTGCGGATCGCGGACTTCCTGCTGCACCTCGAGCAGCTGCCGCATCCACTGGAAGTACGGCTCGTCGCGCTGGTCGCCGACGCGCCCCTCCTTGTACTTCCAGTGCGCGGCGATGCCCTCTTCCGCGTGTCGATGCATCTCCTCGGTCCGGATCTGCACCTCGAAGGGGAATCCGTGCTCGCTGACGACCGACGTGTGCAGCGACTGGTAGCCGTTGGGCCGCGGCATCGCGATGAAGTCCTTGATGCGGCCGGGCACCGGCGACCACGTCTGGTGGATGATCCCGAGCGCGGCGTAGCAGTCCTTGACCGACTGCGTAGTCACGCGCAGCGCCACGAAGTCGTACACCCGTTCGAGATCGATCTTCTGCCGCTTGAGCTTCTGGTGGATGCTGTAGAGCCGCTTGATGCGGCCGTCGAGGTGGATGATCGGCACCTGTGCCTCGTCGAGCTTCACGCGGATGGTGCGCGTCAGCTCGTCGATGGCGCGTTCGGCCTGGGCACGCTTGCTCTCCACCTTCGAGCGCAGCACCTCGTAGGCCTTCGGCTCGAGATACCGGAACGCCAGCTCCTCGAGCTCGTTCTTCACCTTGCTCATCCCGAGCCGGTTGGCGATCGGGGCGTAGATGTCGAGCGTCTCCTGGGCGACCTTGGTGCGCCGTTCCTCGGGGAGGTAATGGAGCGTCCGCATGTTGTGCAGCCGGTCGGCGAGCTTGACCAGAATCACCCGGATGTCGTCGACCATCGCCAGGAGCATCTTCCGAAAGTTCTCGGCTTGGCGCTCCTCGCTCGAGGAGAACGGGATCGCCCCGATCTTGGTGACGCCCTCGACGACGTGCGCGATCTCAGCGCCGAACAGTTCCGCGATGCGCTCGGGGGTGGTCAGCGTGTCTTCGACGACGTCGTGGAGGAGGCCGGCGGCCACCGCCACGATGTCCAGCTTCATGTCGGCGAGGAGGTCGGCGACCTCGAGCGGATGGACGAGGTAGGGCTCGCCGGAATGGCGGACCTGCCCCTTGTGCTCGAGCGCCGAGAAGACGTACGCCTTCCGGAGGAGCTCGACATCCGCTTCCGGGCTGTAGCTCCGCACTTTCTCGAGGAGCGTTTCGAAGCGAATCATGGAATCGTGTCTAAGACGTGTCAATCGCGCCATCCTCATGATAGGAGTGGGGTTCGGGGGGGTCAAGGCAAGCGCGATAGGCGCTCTTCCACCCCATCGCGCGGGCGTGCGCGATGGGGCTCGGTCTTGACTCGGCCGAAAATGGAGCACTATACTCATGCGCTCGCAGTGCTGGTGGCTGGTTCCAGTGGCAGGTGTTGCCTACCGGTCCCGCTCGAGGGGATGCCGCAAACACAGGTAAAATGAGGATCCGTGGGGCAGCTTGTGGTACGTCGACAGAAATGCAAGGGGGATAGGATGCGGAAGTTTTCGTCACTGGCCGTTTTCTCATTGGTCGTCGGGCTCAGCCTTGTGCTGACCGGATGCAGCCAGGTAAGAACGCTCCAGGCCAGACTGGCGTTTAGAGAGGCGAATGGCCTGTACCAGGGGCAAGAGTGGAAAGAAGCAGCCCAGAAATATGAGGAAGTCATCGCGGCCAACCCGACGGATCCGCAACTATTGACAGCCTATTTCTTCCTCGGCAACAGCTACGACAACATGTACAGACCGGGTCGTAGCAATGACCCGGCCAACGACGCTCTCCTGACCAAGGCGATCGAAAATTACAAACTCGCGGCCGAACGGGTCCGGGACAATCCGCAGATCAGGACGCTCGCGCTCCAATATCTGGTGGCGGCGTACGGTTCCGATAAGCTGAACGACCCGTCGCAGGCCGAGCCGCTGTTGAAGCAGATGATTGATGAGGATCCGAACGAAGCGGCAAATTACTTCTTGCTCTCCAGGATCTATGAGGACGCTGGCGACTACGAGAACGCGGAGGCGACATTGACCAAAGCGCGGGAAGTGAGGGCAACCGACCCGGTCGTGTACACGACCCTCGCCGCCTACTACGACCGTCAGGGCGATTTCGACAAGCTAGTCGAGGCGCTCGAGGCGCGCGTCGCGCAGGAACCGAACAACCCCGAAGCCCACTACACGATCGCCACCTACTATTTCAACAAGGCGTCTCGTGATTTCAGCCTCACGGACGCCGAGAAGGGCAAGTACGCGCAGGCGGGGATCGCCGCGACAGACAAGGCGCTCGGCCTCAATAAAGACTACATGGAGGCGCTCGTCTTCAAGAACCTGCTTCTGCGCGTCCAGGCCACCGTCGAGCGCAACGTCAGCCGGCAGCAAGCGCTGCTGAAGGAAGCGGACCAGCTTCGCAATCGTGCGGAAGAGATACGTAAGCTGAAAGCGGCCGGTCTTGGCAAATAAGGTCCCACGACCGATAAGGATGTGTCTGGGCCGCCTCAATCGGGGCGGCCCTTTTCATGTACAATTCGTGGCGCACACCTAGGCCCCTGGGTCCGTTCCATGCTGCTGCCCCGGCGCTTTGATACGTTCACCGCGTCGCGCGACCACGTTTTAGGCGGTTCCTACGAGAACATCATGATGGACATGAAACGCTGGCTCGTCCTTCTCGCGTTCTGCACGCTGGTGTCGCCGGCCGGCGCGGCGTACGCGCAAGGCGTCACGACAGGCGCCATCATCGGCATCGTCGTCAACCCGCAGCAACAGCCGGTCGCGGGGGCGAGCGTGATCGCCATCCACGAATCGTCGGGCACCAGCTACGAAGGCGTCACCCGCGAGGATGGACGCTTTTCGATTCCCAACATGCGAGTGGGGGGGCCGTATAGCGTCACGGTCGCCTACGTCGGCGGGGGAGGCGTCGCATTCAGACCCGAGACCCAGATGGATATCACGGTCAATCTCGGCGTCGCGACCGACCTCGCCTTTACCGTGGAGCCGATCGCGGTGCAGGAAGAAGTCACGGTCATCGGGCAGATCGACCCCGTGTTCAGCTCCAGCCGGACCGGCGCGGCGACCGCTGTCACCCGACTCGAGATCGCCACGCTGCCTACCGTCTCCGCGAGGCTGGGCGACATCACGCGTCTGACGCCGCAGGCAAGCGGCACGGCGGGCAATTTCGCCGGGCTCGACAACCGGCTGAACAACATCACGGTCGACGGGTCCTACTTCAACAACTCGTTTGGCCTACAGGGTCAGCCTGGCGACAGAACGGGCGTCGCACCGATTTCGCTGGAATCGATCGAGCAGGTGCAGGTCAGCGTGGCGCCGTACGACGTCCGCCAGGGCAACTTCGTCGGGGCGGGGGTCAATACCGTCACGAGAAGCGGCACCAACCAGTTCAGCGGCTCGTTCTATCACCGGTTCCGCAACGAGGATTTTGTCGGCACCGAGGCGAAGGGACTGCCCTTCAATCCGGGCACCTTCACGTTCCGCAATACCGGCGGTTGGGCGTCCGGGCCGATCGTCCGGAACAAGCTTTTTGCCTTCGGGAACTTTGAGGACGAGGAGGATACGCGGCCTCTTACGACCTTCACGGCCAATCTCGGCGGGCAGCCGGCCGTGGGCAACACCACCCGCGTGCTCTCGTCAGATCTCGCGCGGCTCAGCACGCTGCTGCGGTCGAGCTTCAACTACGATACCGGCCCGTTCGAGAGTATCGACGACGAAACGCCCGTCAGGCGGTTTCTGATCCGGAGCGACTACAACATCAGCTCGAGCAACAAGGTGAGCTTCCGGTACAACCACCTGGATTCCAGCACTGACGTGGCCCTGTCCAATTCCTCGTCGCTCGGTTTCGGCCGGAATTCCGCGAGCAGGGCGGACACGTCGTTCCTCAGCTTCCGGAACTCGAACTATCAGATTGTCGAGAACATCCGCTCGGCTGTCGGCGAATGGAACGCGATCATCGGCAGCAGCATGTCGAACAGCCTGATCAGCGGATACACCTTCCAGGACGAAAGCCGCAAGTCGCGCGGGACCTTCTTCCCGTTCATCGACATCCTGGAAGGCGGCATCGCGTATACCTCGTTCGGGTTCGAGCCGTTCACGCCGAACAACGAGCTGCGCTACAAGACGTTTCAGCTCCAGGACAACTTCACGAAGTTCAGCAGCCGGCACTCGCTGACGTTCGGCGGCAGCCTCGAGCGCTACGAGTCGGAGAACGTGTTCTTCCCGGGCTCGCAGAGCGCGTATGTGTACAACTCGCTGGCGGATTTCTTCACCGACGCCAACGATCACCTCGCGAACCCGAACCGAACGACTTCGCTGGTCACGCTGCGCCGCTTCCAGGTCCGTTGGATGAACATCCCGGGCCTCCAGAAACCGATCCAGCCTTTGGAGGTCTGGTATGGCGGCGCCTACGCGCAGGACGAATGGCGCCCGCGGCGCAATCTCACGGTCACGGCCGGCGTGCGGTTCGACGTGCCGTATTTCGGCGACACGGGGTTTGCGAACGCAAATGCCGATGGCTTGACGTTCCGCGACGAGCGCGGCAACCCGGTTCGATATTCCACCGCGAAGCTTCCCGATCCGAATGTCCTGTTGTCGCCACGCGTCGGCTTCAACTGGGACGTCGCCGGCGATCAGCGCACGCAGGTGCGCGGCGGCACGGGAATCTTCACTGGCCGGCCGGCCTACGTGTGGATCTCGAATCAGATTGGCAACACCGGCGTGCTGACGGGTTTCGAGCGGCTGGAGAACACGACCGCACGTCCCTTCCATCCGGATCCGAATCGGTACAAGCCGACGGACGTCACCGGGGCGCCTGCCGCAAGCTTCGAGCTGGCTCTGACGGACCCTGATTTCAAATTCCCGCAGATCTGGCGGAGCAACATAGCTGTGGACCGGAGGCTTCCCTGGGGCGTCGTGGCGACGGCGGAATTTCTCTACAGCCGCGACGTCAACGGCATCTACTACATCAACGCGAATCTGCCGCCCGCACAGACCGCCTTTGCCGGCGTCGATGCGCGTCCGCTCTGGACGAGCAACCGCATCCACGCGCACGTCGACAACGCCACCGTGCTGAAGAACCAGGACGTTGGTCGCTCGTGGAACGTATCGGGCGTGCTGTCGAAGGCCTACGGCTTCGGCCTGTCGTTGAAGGGCGCCTACAACTATGGCGAGTCGAAGACGACGGTCGATCCCAGCTCCATCGCCTTCGGCAGCTGGGCCAGCAACCCGCATTCCGGCGACCCGAACAATCCGGGTCTCGGCTTCGCGACACCGTTCGGGTCGACCTATGGTCACCGCTGGTTCGTGCTCTCCACCTTCACGCGGAACTACTTCAACTTCGGCGGCACCACGGTGTCGCTCTTCTGGGAAGCCCGCCCGTCCGACACGAACCAGAGCTACGTGTTCGCCGGCGACATGAACCGCGACGGCGGCAGCGGCAACGACCTGATCTACATCCCGCGCGATCAGTCGGAAATGAACTTCCAGACCTTCACGGCCGGCGGCCGGACGTTCACCGCCGCGGAACAGGCCGCCGCCTTCGAAGCCTACATCCGGCAGGACCCGTACCTGCGGAAGAACCGTGGCAAGTATGCTGAACGGGGCGCCGTCTTTCTGCCGCTCGTCAAGCGGACCGATCTCAGCGTGATTCAGGATCTCTTCCGCAACATCCGTGGCAAGCGAAATGCGTTTCAGATACGCGTCGACTTCGATAACTTCACGAACCTGCTGAACAGCAACTGGGGCGTCGGCCAGCGGCTGATCCGGAATCAGATCCTGACCAATGCGGCGGTCGACGCGCAAGGCCGGGCCACGTACCGCATGGTGGTGGTCAGCAACGAACTGCTGACCCGATCGTTCGAAACAACGGCATCGCAGAGCGACGTGTACCGCTTCATGATCAGCCTGCGGTACACCTTCAACTGAAGCGGACCTGCCGCCGTCGCGCCTGCGGCGCTTTGCCGAGCTTCGCCGAAGCCTTGGCGGAGGCGGAAAGGTCGGCTTCTATGCTCCCAGCCCAGCAGGGCCGCGGCTGGGGCGACGGCCGGCGCTCCGGCGGATGCCGGTCCTCATTCGCGTACAGCGGATCGCCCGCGGCGCCTCGTTGAAACCGCCGCGCGGTGCCCCGCGTATCAGTACCCATCGGTGACACCGAGCGACGCCGAGCTGGTTCGTCAGGCGCTGGCCGGCTCGCAGGCCGCGTACCGCACGCTGGTGGCGCGGTACGCCGCTGCGGCCGTCAACATGGCTGCACGGCTGGTCCACGACCGCGCGGTGGCGGAGGAGCTCGCACAGGACGCGTTCGTCCGGGCGTTCGCGCGCCTGGCCACCTACGACCCCGACCGCCGGTTTTCCGCCTGGTTCTTCCGCGTCCTGCACAATGTCGTCGTCGATTACATGCGGCGGCGGCGCGTCGAGACGGTGTCGCTCGACGCGCTGCAGGCCGAAGGCTATCCGGGGCCGGCCGAGGCGGCCTCGTCGCCCGAAGACGAACTGGAGCGACGCGCGCTCGGGTCGGCCCTCGGCGCGGCGCTGAGCCGCCTGCGCGCCGAGTACCGCGAGGTCATCGTCCTCAGGTACCAGCAGGGGCTCACCGTCGAGGAGATTGCAGGGGTGCTCAAGCTGCCCGAGGGGACGGTCAAGACGTTCCTGCACCGCGCCAGGAAGGAGCTCGCGGCGATGCTCGAGGCCGCGGGTTGGAAGCCTCGAGACCGTTGAAACCCCGTCCGGGAAAACCCCGTAAGAGAGGTGAGGCATATATGGGCCGGTGGCGAACCGATACCGAGGACTGGCTGAGAGCCGAGCAGGAGGGGCCGGAGGAGGTCGCGGACGCGGCGTTTGCCCAGGTGTTCACGGCGCTGCCGACCCTGCAGCCGTCGCCCGCGTTTGTTGCCCGGACCGTTGAAGCGGCATGGGAGGCGCGGGCCCGCAGGCGCCAGGTCGCCGGCCTTGCGGCAGCGGCTGCGGTGCTGGCGGCAGTCGCGACCACCGTCGTGCTCTACGCGGTGTTTGGCGCCCGCGTGGGCTGGTTGCTGACGACAATCGCCGCGGTCGCCTCCGGCTCGGTGCTGTCGCTGCTCGGCGCGGCGCTCACCGCGGCGGAGTGGTGGAAGGCCACGGTTGCGGCGGGCAGCACCGCCGTCGCGGCGGGCAGCACTGCCATCGCAGCGCTGGCCGGCCCGTATAGCGTGGCCGCTCTTGCCGTTGTCGAGCTCGTCGCGGCGGCGGCGCTCTACCTGCTGCACCGGCTGCTCCAGTCCGACGCCGCCGTTCGCAGCCCCCGCGCGTTCTGTTTCTGACGAAACCCGTTGATGACCGAGGCACACACCATGACTGGCTGGATGACCCGAGCGGCGGTTGCCGCCGTTCTCGTGCTGACGATGCAGATGACCGGCGACGGGCAGGCGGGTAGCGCGGTGACCGACCTCGCCGCGAAGCTGCGCGAGCGGTTCGACATCGTGGCGCTGCAGCAGGGCGTGGCCCTCGTGCCGCGGCAGGCGGGCAGCGGCGTCCGCCTGATTCAGGTCGAAGGCGGGGTGGTCGCGGTGGACGGGCAGACGCTGACGGGCGCGCAGCTCCGGGAGCGGCTGGCGGGCGACGCCGATCTGGTCGTGCAGGTCAGCTTTCTCACCCCGCAGCAGCAGCGCGAGCTGGCCGGCGCGCCGGCGCCCGCCGCGCCGCCGTCGATCGAGCGCACCAACGTTGTCAGGGGCGACCGTGTTCGATTTGGCGGTGACATTACAGTCGGACGCGATGAGCGGATCGAGGGCGACGTCGTGACGGTTGGCGGCGCTCTCAATATCGACGGTGAGGTGACCGGAGACGCAGTATCGGTGGGAGGCGCGCTGACCCTGGGCCCTGACGCGGTGATACGAGGCGACGCCGTTGCCGTCGGCGCGGGTCTCAAGCGTGCGCCCACCGCGCGCATCGAGGGCGAAATCGTTGAAGTTGGCGGCGGGCCCGGCGGGTTCGGGCGCGGTCGGATGATGTCCAGCATGTTCGGGTCGTTCTGGTCGCGCCTGGGGAGCCTCGCCGCCACGCTGCTGCGGGTGGGGCTCCTCGTGCTCCTCGGAGTGGTGGTCGTGGCGTTCGGGCGCAACGCGGTGGAGCGGATCGCGTCCCGGACCGCGGCAACGCCCGTGCGGTCGGGGCTGATCGGGCTGCTGGCGGAAATCCTGTTCATCCCAGTGCTCGTCCTGACGTGCGTCGTGCTCGTCGTGTCCATCGTGGGCATTCCGCTTCTGGCGCTGGTGCCGTTTGCGGTGCTGCTGCTGATGCTCGTGATGCTGGTAGGGTTCGTCGGCCTGGCGTTCCAGATCGGGGGACGTCTGGCCGCGCGGCTCGGATGGACGTCGGCGGGCCCGTACGCGGCGGTCGTTGTCGGCGTCGTCGCCATCGGCGCCGCCACACTGGTGGCGAAGCTCGCGGGGCTTGCCGGCGGCTTCCTGGTCGGGGCGCCGCTCGCCGCCGTGGGCTATTTCATCGAATACGTCGCCTGGACGGTCGGGTTCGGCGCTGCGCTTCTCTACTGGTACGAAACGCAGACGCGCTTCGGTCCTCGCAGGGGGGTCACCCCCGCAACGCCGGCCGCGCCGTCGCCGAGCGAGGCGTAATCAGGCCTCAGCTGAGGCCTCAGTTGAACGGCACCTCGTGCTCGTACACATTGCCCGCCGGATCCTTCGCCGTGATTTTCACGCGCCTGGCGCGGGTGATCGAGCGGTTGAAGGGTGTCCCGTCGTTGCTTCTGAAGGCGTTCAGCAGGATATCGCGCTTGCTGCCGGTTTCAAGCCGGGGCAACGTCGTTTTGAACGGCGGGAAGACGCCTGCTGGAATGATTTCCATCTGGCCGCCTGCCAGCGGCCCTCCCGTGCGGTTCTCGACGGTGATGTACGTCTGAGAGATCTGGATGCCAAAAGGGACCTCCCCGCCGCTGCCGGCCGTACCGGTTGCCCCTTCCTCTGGGTTGCCATTGGAACAAGCGGTGGCCGCGGCTATGGCGAGGAGCGTCAGTGTCGCGCGCAAGGTCGATACTCGGACGCCGGGCGGGCAGCACATGTGAACCTCCTTGCGAAGGCGAGTGCCAGCAAATCGCGAAAGTCGGGGACTACGATTCTAGCGCAAGATCGACAGAGGAGGGGTACGCCAAACGGGGCCGCCTCTCAGGTTGGAGAGGCGGCCCCGCCCCAAAGAAGCGGAGCGTACGGAAGGTTCTACTAGACCCCCGCGCCAGCGGCCCTGCGCATGCCCTCGGTGACGATGCCGACCCTTTCGACACCGGCGCCCCTGGCGGCGTCGATCACCGCGATGATCTCCCCATACTTGAGGGTGCCCGCCCCCATGATGAACATCGTCTTTTCCTTGCGTTCCTCGAAGATCGCCCGAAGCCGCTCTTCGAGCTGCGCAAGAGAGACGTCCTGATTGTTGATTGAGATCCGCCTGTCGGCCGTGTAACTGAGCACGATCTGATTGACATCGGGGGCCTGCTGCTGCGCTTGCTGCGTCTCCGCGGGCAGATTGATGTCGAGCCCTCGCTGCGAGACGATCAGGGCGGCCATAAAGATGACCAGGAGCACGAGCAGCACGTCGATCATCGGCGTGACGTTCATGTCCGCCGTGACATGCAGTACCTTCGCCTTGAAGACGCGCTCGGCGCCAAAGTGTTGATGGGCGTGAGCCATTACTCGCCTCCCGCCTGACTCCCAGGCCGCGGATCGGTGATGAGCGCCATGTCCTCGATGCCGACCGCGCGCAGCTCGTCCATCGCGTGCATCACTGCGCCGTACTCGGCCTCTACGTCAGCCTTGATGAGGACGAGCCGCTCTTTCTTGCCTTCGAGGGCTTCCTCGATGCGCGGGCGCAACTCCGTCTCCGGCGTCTGCTGGGCGTTGACAAAAAACCGGCCGTCGACCGTGATTGCTACCGTCGTCTGGTCCGCGGTTTCCGGATGGTCGCTGGTGTTCGCCGCGACCGGCAAGGTGAGGGAAACTCCTTGCTGCACCAGTGGAGCGACCAGCATCACGATGATGAGCAGCACCAGCATGACGTCGACGAGCGGCGTGACGTTGATGTCGGCCTTGATGTCACTGCCGCCGCCGCCAACCTGCATTGCCATAGGTCAAAACTCCATTAGCGATTCGTTAGGCCGTCTTCCTGATGAAGTAGTCCACGAGCTCCGACGTGGAGTTGTCCATCTCCACGTTGAAGTACTCGAGGCGACCGGACAAGTAGTTGTAGAACCAGACCGCCGGAATCGCAACGAACAGGCCAAGCGCGGTCTCGATCAGCGCTTCGGCGATACCGGCAGACACGGCACCGATACCGGCCCCGCCGACCGTTGCAATGCCTGTGAACGCGTTGATGACGCCGACGACCGTGCCGAGCAGCCCGACGAACGGTGCTGTCGAGCCGATCGTGGCGAGGGAACTCACGCCCTTCTTCAAGTCGGACGCGGTGAGCGCCGTGGCGCGCTGAATCGATCGGCGCACGGTGTCGAGCACGTCCTCACGGTTCAACGCGGCACCGCCGCTTTCCTGCTGGAACTGGTACTCCTGCAGGCCGGCCAGCACGACCTTCGCGAGATGGCTGTAGCGGAAATCCTTCGTTCCGGAGAGCGCTATCGCCTCCTTCAGGCGGCCGTCCTTGAGGTGCTTCGCCACCTGGGGTGCGAACAGCCGCGACTGCGTGCGCGCCTTGTTGAAGGTGTAGATGCGCTCGATGGCGACGCCAATCGACCAGAACGACATGATAAACAGCACGATCGCGACCAGGATCGCCGTCGTGCCCATCGTCTGGAACAACTCGATGACCGACAGTCCCCCTGCGCCCTGTGCGAATGCCGGACTGCTGGCCAGTACGGTCATCCAGAACCCTGCACACGCAATCCGCCCGATGTGGCGCGCCTTCGTAACTTCCATTACTACATCCTCCGCATTTGAAGGTCCAAGGAACGGCGTTAAGCCGTTCCGGTGGATAGTGTGACGAACCGTTCAACTTTGCCGGCTGGGGTCTCCGTGGTCTATGTGAGCGTGAAGTTAACCGTAACCGTCATGATGACCGGCACCGGCACGCCGTTCAGCAGCGTCGGCGTGAACTCCCACTGCCGTACCGCTTCCAGCGCCGCCTGATCGAGGAGCGGGATCGAGCGCAGCACGCGCGCATCCTGTACCCTGCCGTTCGGCCCGATCGTCGCCTCGATGATGACTATGCCCTGCACGCGGGCCGACTGCGCGATCGCCGGATACTGCGGACGGACGTCCTTTGTCTTGACGGGGGGCTTGATGGAGCCGCCGACGCGAACGGGCGCCGGTGGAGGTGGCGGCGGTGGTGGAGGCGGCTCAGGCGCTCCGATCACCCCGCCCACAATGCCGCCAGGCACGGCGCTGACAGCGGCACGTTCAAAACTGGTGTCGATTTCTGGCACGATCTCCCTCGGCGCTTCCACGGGGGCAGCGGCCGGGTTGACCTCCACCTGCGGCTTCGGCGCCTCCGCCGGCGGCGGCGGTGGTGGTGGCGGCGGTGGCGGCGGCGGCGGCGCGGCAACGAAGGCCAGCATGGACGGCGGCACTGGAAGGATCTCGGCCGCCATCAGGGGAATGATGATGAAGGCCAGAACGACAACCGTATGCACCGCAATCGACAGGGGGACCGTGTACCACTGCTTGGTCCCCAGCTTGATTGAGGGGTCGACGACGTCACCAAACATCTTCTCTGGGCGTGGCACCGGTCTTACCTCCTACAGGCGTCCTTTCCAAGCCAGCTGAGCGGCCGATTATAGCTAGCCCCAAAACTGAGTGTCAACCCGAGTGTCAACGAGCCGGCGAACCGCTAGAGACGGTACCGTCCGACGAGACCTCAGACACCACAACCTGGCAAAGTACTCCAGGCCCCCAGCGCTCCACCGTGCTTCGCCGAGCCGTCGCGGAAGGCGGGCCGCCGTCCGGACGATCCGTCTGCCGGCACCCGCGGCGGGCCGTACGCGACCGAGCCGCCCAGCAAGAGCTTAGACACCATAGCCAGCAAAGTGCTCCCGGCCCTCGAACCGTGGGGCCGGGCGCCGCCTGCCGGGTCGCTCCTGCGACCCGACGGGCACAAGGACGGGACTTCCGATCGAGCGGACCACGCATTCTATCCCGGTTCGCCGCCGGCAACGCAACAAAATATCCGTTGTCGGGTCCCGACCCGACACTCGCCGTTGCCGCTGCGGGCTTCGGCGGAGCAGGCCCAAGCCCGCCCCGGTGCTACCGCGCCGGCCCGATGCGCATCCCGTAGAACGATCGATAGACGAAGACGAGCGAAACCGCCAGAAAGACGGCCGCGAGCGCGCGGCTGATCCCGGCGCCGGCGTCGGCCGTGAGCTCGACGGCGAGCTCGACCGCCAGCAGGCCGAAAAGCGTCGTGAATTTGATGACCGGGTTGAGGGCCACCGACGAGGTGTCCTTGAACGGATCCCCCACCGTATCGCCGACCACCGTCGCCGCGTGCAGCGGCGTGTTTTTCATCTTCAGCTCGGTTTCGACGATCTTCTTTGCATTGTCCCACGCGCCGCCGGCATTTGCCATGAACACCGCCTGGTAGAGCCCGAACAGCGCGATCGAGATGAGATACCCGACGAAGAAATACGGCTCGACGAACGCGAAGGCGAGCGTCGAGAAGAACACGGTCAGGAAGATGTTGAACATCCCGCGCTGCGCGTACTGCGTGCAGATCTCGACCACCTTCTTGCTGTCGGCGACCGACGCCTTCGTCACCCCTTCGAGCCGGATGTTCGCCTTGATGAACTCGACCGCGCGGTAAGCGCCGGTCGTGACCGCCTGCGTCGAGGCGCCGGTGAACCAGTAGATGACGGCGCCGCCCGTCACCAGGCCCAGCAGGAACGGCGCGTGCAGCAGCGACAGCCGATCCAGGTTCTCGGTGAGCGCGTTCGTCAGCAGCACGATGATCGAGAAGATCATCGTCGTCGCGCCGACGACTGCGGTGCCGATGAGCACCGGCTTCGCCGTCGCCTTGAAGGTGTTGCCGGCGCCGTCGTTCTCCTCGAGCGCGGCCTTGGCCTGCTCGAACTTCACGTCGATGTTGAAGTCGCGCTTCAGCTCTTGCTCGATCCCCGGCAGCGACTCGATGACCGACAGCTCGTAGACCGACTGCGCGTTGTCGGTCACCGGCCCGTACGAGTCGACCGCGATCGTGACGGGCCCCATGCCGAGGAAGCCGAACGCGACGAGCCCGAACGCGAACACGGGCGGCGCCAGCATGATGTCCGCCATCGAGGCGGTGGAGACGCTCACGAAATACGCAATCGACATCAACGAGAGGATGCTCAGACCCAGCCAGTAGGCGCTGAAATTGCCGGCGACGAACCCCGAAAGAATGGTCAGAGACGCGCCCCCTTCGCGCGTGGAGGACACCACCTCTTTCACATGGCTCGAGTGCACCGAGGTGAAGACCTTCACCAGCTCGGGAATGATGGCGCCCGCCAGCGTGCCGCAGGTGATCACCGTCGACAGCTTCCACCAGAGCGTCCCGTCGCCGAGATCCGGAATCAGCATCCACGAGACGATGTAGGTGAGCAGGACGGAGATGATCGACGTCAGCCAGACGAGCTGGGTCAGCGGAGCCTCGAAGTTCATGTGGGTCGCATTCGCGTAGCGCGCTTTCGCGAGCGCGCCGTTGATGAGATACGACCCGCCGCTCGCGATGATCATCATGATGCGCATCACGAAGATCCAGACGAGAAGCTGAACCTGCGTCGCCGCCTCCGGAACCGCCAGCATGATGAACGTGATCAGCGCGACGCCGGTGACGCCGTAGGTCTCGAACCCGTCGGCGCTCGGCCCGACGGAGTCGCCGGCGTTGTCGCCGGTGCAGTCGGCGATCACGCCGGGATTCCGGGCGTCGTCCTCCTTGATATTGAAGACGATCTTCATGAGGTCCGAGCCGATGTCGGCGATCTTCGTGAAGATGCCGCCGGCAATGCGAAGCGCGGAGGCGCCCAGCGACTCCCCGATCGCGAACCCGATGAAGCACGGGCCGGCGTAGTCGCCGGGAATGAAGAGCAGGATGAAGAGCATGATCACCAGCTCGACGCTGATGAGCAGCATGCCGACGCTCATCCCGGCCCGGATCGGGATTTCGTACACGGGGTACGGCCGTCCCTCGAGGCTCGCAAACGCGGTGCGGGAGTTCGCGTAGGTGTTCACGCGGATGCCGAACCACGCCACCCCGTAGCTGCCGAGGATGCCGACCACGCTGAACAGCAGGATGATCACCACCCGCATCGCATCCATGCCCGACAGCACCCCGAAGTAGAGGACGATGATCACCGCGATGAACACTTCGAGCAGCGCCAGGAATTTCCCCTGCTGAATCAGGTACGTCTTGCACGTCTCGTAGATCAGCTCGGAGATCTCCCGCATCGCGCGATGGACCGGCAGGTTCTTGAGCTGCGTGAGAATCACCAGGCCGAACACCATGCCGAGCAGCGAGACGCCGATTCCACCGAGGAGCAGCGTGCGGCCGTTGTAGCCGCCGACCTTGACCGTGTCGAGCGGCGGCAGCACGAGGCTCGTCTCACCGCCCGGCGCGCGCTCGGTCTGCTCGAATGGCGCGAGCTCCGGTTGCCCCCCGACTGCGCTCGGGGCACCCTGAGCGAGAGTCGAAGGGTGCTGCGCAGCGGCCGGCGCGGCGGCCGCGGCAAGCGCCAGCGCCGCGAGCGCCACCCTCATCCATCTCGTGAACGACGCGATCATCGCCTGATCACTCCCTCTCTAGCCCGACTTTCGCACTTTTGAAGGCGTGGAGCAAGGCAGGCGAGACGTGTGGAGCGTGTAGACGCACCTTTTCGTTGACAGCGGCACTGGAATGTGGCTAGATGAAAGAATGAACATCTTCGAACGCACGGTTGGGG
>JACPTI010000014.1 GCA_016192845.1 Acidobacteriota bacterium | reverse complement strand
TCTTCCGGATGTGTCGAGCATTGTCATGACTGCGTTCGACGATCCAGGGCTCCACAGGGAAGCCGAGTATCTTCAAGCCCGCTATCTCGTCAAGCCGATGACACGTGACGAACTGTTGGCAGCGATCTCAAGCGGCGGCTAACCAGTCAAGGGCCGCTGAGGTCCTTGATATCCCGGTGACTTGTGGATCCAGTGAAGGGCAGAGCCCTTGGCTGGTTTCCTGCCAGCCCGGCGAGGAGTCCCGACAGTGCGCCTGCGAGCCACGCTACCCAGCCACCTTGAGCTGATCTGCCCCAACTTCTGGGAAACCGTCAGGCGGCAGGGGACTGCATGAAGGTTCAAGGGCGCAAAGACATCACGCGCGTCATGCGGGAGGACAGGCAGGCCGTCGACGAGGCCCTCACGAGGGGTGTTCGAGACGCCATGCTTCGTCACAAGAAGGACGACTTGCCGGTCGTTATCGAGCGTGACGGCAAAATCGAGTGGGTGAAGCCGGAAGACCTCGGCTTTTAGTCCCTTCCCTGCCTCTACGCCCCAAGCACGCCGGCTCCGAGCTTCTTCGGTTCCCTTTCCACGCGTTCGACCTGGCCGCCATCATGGGCCCGCGCTCGCCGGGATCATGGTTCTCCGCTTGCGCTCCGACCCGCGCTCAACGCGCGGGCGTGCCAGGTCTAAACCCACCGCCTTTCAGGCGGTAAGCTTTCAGCAGGTCCGATCTGATCGGCTGCATCGAGCTAACGAGCACGTGGGACTAGCGATGCGCGCGCCGTGGCGCGCGCCTATGAACGACTACCGCGTCGGGCTGCGACACCCGCGCGCGCGGCGACTTTCAGTCGCGCGCGGAGTCTACCGCCTTTCAGGCGGTAGTCGTTCAAGTTAGCCGTTGCCGCCAAACGGTCTGACCGGATAGGTGAGCGTCGGCCGAGCGGCGGTGACGGCGCCGCGGAATCGGACTCAGTTCGGAAGGCCTGGGCCTAACTCTGCTACCCTGAACAGTGACGGTCACGTGGCCGCGAATCCGAAGTTCGAAGTCACATCGTCGCTGGGAAAGAGAATCACCATCTCCGTCGAGTACTGGGAGAAGATCGTCGAGACGAAGCACCCGATCATGCGCGGTCGCGAGGAGCTGGTGAAGCAGACACTGACGAGTCCTGAGCATGTTCGGCGAAGCAAGAAGGACCCGGCCGTGCACCTGTACTATCGTGATTACGAGGGCCGTTTCTGTTGCGTCGTGGCCAAGCATCTGAATGGCGAAGGCTTCGTCGTGACGACGTACCTGACGGACAAGATCAAGGCTGGCGAGGTGGTCACATGAAGCCCATCAAGGTGTTCTTCGACCGGGCCGGCAATACGCTGAACGTGTGGTTTGACGATCCGGAGAAGGAGTACACGTCGGAGGAGACGTCCGAAGAGGTCGTCCTGGTCAAAGACAAGGACGGAAAGTTGATCGGATTCGAGGTGCTGAACTACCTGGCCGCGGATGAGGCCAAGAACGTCACGGTGCTCCCGATTGAAAGCGCCGTCGTGAGCTGACGAGGAGTGGCTTCCGATGTGGGCTGACGACGCGAAGACGGGGGTTGAACAAGCGCATTCATCGGATCATGTTTGAGGACCACGGTGTGATCCTCGAGGCTCTCCAGAAAGGTATCCGCGACGTATTTCTCGACCTGCTGGGCGCTCAATTCTGAGCACTTCTGGAAACGCGTGGGCAGAGATGCGGCACGTCGCGACGGCCTCCTGCGTGATCGTCCTGCTCTCGACGCTCCTCGTCGGCGCGGAGCTCTTCGTCATGGTCGCCCCGGGCGTCCGGCTCTTCGTCCGAGACGAAGGGCGCGGCGCCCCCGTCGTCGTGCTGCATGGCGGCCCGGGGCTCGACAGCAACTACCTGGCGGACGACCTCGTGCCGCTTGCCGCGCGGCGCCGTGTTGTCTTCTTCGATCAGCGAGGCGCGGGCCGGTCGTCACTGGCCAACGGGGTGACGGCGGAGACGCTCGTGGAAGATCTCGAGGCGCTACGCCGGCACTTCCGCATCGACCGGCTCACGCTCCTCGGACATTCGTGGGGCGCCGGTCTCGCGGCGCTGTACGCGATGACCCACCCCGCGCGGGTGGAGCGGCTGGTGCTGGTCGGCTCGATGCCGGTGCAGGCCAGGTGGCTCAGCGTATTCAGCACCAATCTCCGCGATCGATTGAGCACGGCGGAGCAGGCGAGGCTGGATGAAGCCGACGCCGCCTGGGAGACGGCGAGCGGCGCTGCCGGGCAGATCGAGCGCTGCCGGGCCTACTGGGCCATCCTGCAGAAGGCGTATTACGCGAACCCCGCGGCGGCGTCGCGGTCGCGCGGGAATCTCTGCGCGCCGCCGGGAGCGGGGCTGGCCAGCGGCAGGCGCGTCAACGGCTCCGTCTGGGCCTCGCTGGGCGAATTCGACTGGCGTCCGCGCCTCGCCTCGGTGCGCGCGCCGACGCTCCTCGTCCACGGCGACCGCGATCCGATCCCGCTCGACGCAGCGCGCGAATGGCGGGCGGCGATCCCTTCGTCGCGCCTGCTCGT
Organism: Acidobacteriota bacterium; assembly: GCA_016192845.1. Taxonomy (GTDB): domain Bacteria; phylum Acidobacteriota; class Vicinamibacteria; order Vicinamibacterales; family UBA2999; genus MELF01. The sequence goes on along the minus strand of JACPTI010000014.1, from coordinate 7,017 downwards.
CGTGCCGGATGCCGGTCACATGCCGTACGTCGAGCAGCCCCAGCTGTTCTTCGCCGCCGTTCAAACGTTTCTCGACGGCAACTGGCCGGCGGACGCTCGCTGAATGCCGGGCTCGCTTAGTGCTCCTCAGCCACCATCGTCCCGATCACGCGCGGGTACTCGGGAAAGTACCGCTCGATGACCGGCAGCTCGAACCGGCGCAGGATCGACTCCTTTGGCTCGCGCTGGAGGAGGAACGCGAACGAGGCGCGCAGCAGCGCCTCGGGACTCGCGCCGGGCGCATAGCGCTCGACGTCCGACGGCCACACGTCCACCTCATGCGTCGTCGAGCGGCCGCCTTCCTCGAGCGTCACGACGTAGCGGGCACCCCCAGCGTGCGCGATCGAGATCGTCGCCATCCGGCTTCCGTGACATTGTCGCACCGGCAGCCCGAGAGGCAGACCAATTCGCTCGCGAGCCGTTTCGACCTGGCCTGCGGCGCGGCGCACGCCCTCTGTTCCTCCTGACTCCTGACTCCTGATTCCTGACTCCTGACTCCTGACTCCTGATTCCTGACTCCTGATTCCTGACTCCTGATTCCTGACTCCTGATGCGAGCTCAGTTCGACGGTGGATTCTTCTTCTGCTCCGCCATCAGCGTGTTCCAGTTCTTCTCCATGTTGTCGACCCATGCGCGGAAGCCGGCGGGATCGATGTACGGGTTCGTTGCGCTCGTCCCCAGCCGCTTGTACTTGCCCGCCAGATCGAAGAACCAGCTGTGCGACGCGAGGAACACGTCGGGCTTCATCGTCCGGTACTTCTTGATGCTCTGCAGGAAGTGGTCGGCGATCTCGGGGTAGTTCTTGTTGTTGACCAGCCGCGCGTCCTCCTGCAGCCCGCCGCACGCGATGACCACATTGTAGGATCTGCCGCCTTCCTGTACCGTCGTTTCCCACGTGGTGCACCCGCGCGTGTGCCCGGGCGTGAGGTGCGCGGTGAGCGTGACGCCGCCGAACCGCACCTGCTCGCCATCCTTGAGGACGCGATCGATCGGATGCGGCTTCCCGCTCGGCGCCTTCATCGCCTTCAGCGCCGGCACGTCCTGCTCCATCGCCATCACCTGCGCGCCGCCCGTCAGCTCCTTGACGACGGCGTCGGCCTGCATGTGATCGCCGTGGGCGTGGCTGCCAAGGATGATCTTGATGTCGGCCAGCGTGAAGCCGAGCTTCTCGATCGACCCGCGGAGCAGCGGGACGGTCTCCTCGAAGTTCGTATTGATCAGAATGTGGCCGTCCGGCGTCGTGATCAGGTATGAGTTGAGCGTCCCCGTTCCGACGTAGTGGATGGTGCCGATGATCCTGTGGGGTGGAAACGCCACCCGGTCCTGCGTGCGATCCTCGACCGTCTGGGCCGCCGCCAGCGCCGGGGCCAGCATGAGGCCGGCGGCGAGCGCCAGCGCGCGCGGTGTCGTGAATGCAGTCATGTGAAGACTCCTGTCCTGCGGATGATGTCCTCTCATGATAATTGACAGGCGTCACGGCCGTGTGAAAGGATAATTGCCGCGTGTACGTGCATCTGACCTGCGCGTGTTGTTGTTGTCACGGGGCTGCAGCCTCCGCTGGCCGCGCTGTGTCGGTGTCGCACGTCTGATACCCGTTACACGAGCCAGTTCCAGCAGTTGCAGGCCCGGAAGGCTGATCAGGCTTTCCGGGCCTTTTGCTTTTTGCGAGGCGATCATGCTCAACACCGTCACGACCACGGATCGCGTAACGGCCCAGCGCACCGCCGCGCCGCCCGTCCGCATCCCGGAGGACTGGCTGGCCGTCGTGCTCGGCGCCACCGTGCTGGCGCTCATCCTGTTTGGCGCGGCGCCGGCGCTGCCGGGGCTCCGGTGGAGCGACGGCGCGTCGGCCGCGAGGCTCTTTGCGCCGGAGGTGCTCGGCGGCTGGGTGGCGGCAGGCGTCGGCGTCGGGATTCTGGCGGCGGTGGGGCTGGCGCTCGAGGGCGGCGACGTCGGCCGCTTCACGCGCGGGTACCCGATCGTCTTCGCGCTCGCGTGGCTGTCGCTCGCGCTCGCCGGCCACACCGCACCGGCCGCGTGGGGCATCGAGTACGTCATCTTCGCGCTCGCCCTGGGGCTGCTCGTGAGCCACGCGGGCGGCGTCAGCCCGTCGATTCGGGCCGCGGCCCGATCCGAGCTCTTCATCAAGACGGGACTCGTGATCATGGGCGCGACGATCCTGTTTGCCGACGTGCTGCAGGCGGGCGCGCTCGGCATCGTGCAGGCGATCGGCGTGGTCATCGTGGTCTGGTACGCGGCTTTCTGGCTGGCAAAGCGCTTCCGCGTCGACGAAGAGCTGGCGGTGATGCTCTCGACCGCGGTCTCGATCTGCGGCGTCTCGGCGGCGATCGCCGCCTGCGGCGCCATTCAGGGCGATCGCCGCAAGCTGAGCTACGTCACCGCGCTTGTGCTCGTCGTGGCGGTGCCGATGATCGTCCTGATGCCGTGGATCGTGCGGCTCCTCGGCATTCCCGACGTGGTCGCTGGCGCGTGGATGGGCGGGACGCTCGACACCACGCCCTCGGTCGTGGCGGCCGGCGCGCTCGTCAGCGACACGACGATGAAGATCGGCACGATCGTGAAGTTCTCGCAGAACGTGCTCATCGGCGTCGCCGCGCTGATCCTGTCGATCTGGTGGGCGATGCGCCACGGCGGCCGCCGCGACCGCGCCCCGGGCGCGTCCGTCATCTGGCAGCGCTTCCCGAAGTTCGTCCTCGGCTTCCTGGCCGCCTCGCTCGTCTTCTCGTTCCTCCTCGGGCCGGAGCTGGTGGCGCGCACGAAGGACGCCGTCGGATCGGTGCGGACGATCTGGTTCGCGCTCGCGTTCGTCTCCATCGGTCTGGAGACGCGGCTGGGCAACCTGGTGAGCCTCGATGAAGGACGGCCGCTCGGCGCCTTCCTCCTCGCGCAGGCGTTCAACGTCGCGTGGACGCTGCTCCTCGCGTGGCTGATCTTCGGAGGCATGCTGTTCCGTTCCCCCGTGCTCTAGGCGCACACCGGCGTCGGCACCGGCGCCGGACAGAATTTGCCGGCAGGTGGCAGTTCCTGTAAGCTGCCGCCGGCCCTTCCCACCTCCGCGAGCCGCCGGCGATCGCGCAAGCGCCGCCCGGTGAAACACTTGGGCGGTCTCACCCAGAATCGTCCGGAGAGGGTACAGAACTGGCACGGACGCAGGCGAAGGTATGGACACCGCCGTCGCCCGTGCGCCTGCCTCTCGCTCCGCCGTGTTCGAGGACGGCCTCGGCAAGCGGTATCACGTCTCGGGACCCGGCGGCGCGCCGCTCGAGGTGCTGGCGCTCAGCGACGAGCTGACCGCCATCTCCGCGTTCGAGTTCTCGCTGCGGGAGCGCGTGAGCGCGCTTGCGGCGTTTCAGCATCCCGCCTTTCCGCGCATTCGCGGCGTGCAGCGCCTCGGGCAGGAGGCGACGCTCGCCGTCGTCTCCGACCGCGTCGCCGGCGCGCGGTTGTCGGAGGTGCTCTCGATTGCCGAACAGCAGCTGCTGCCGCTCGACGTCGGCGCGGCGCTCCATCTGATTCGCCAGCTCGTGCACGCAGTGGCCGCGCTGCACGAACAGGGGCACGGCACGTGCCACGGCGCGATCGCGCCCGAGCGCCTCATCGTGGCCGCCAACGGCCGCCTCTCCGTCGTCGAACACATGCTCGGCGCGGCGCTCGAGCAGCTCCACTATACGCACGAGCGGTACTGGAAGGACGTCGGCATTCCGCTGCCGAACCCCGCCGGGACGCCGCGCTTCGACGAGCGTGCCGACATCCTGCAGGTCGGCGCCGTGGCGCTCGCGCTCGTCGTCGGACGGCCGCTGTACAGCGAAGAGTTCCCGGACCGAATCGGCGCGCTCGCCGAGCGCGCGTGGGGCCTGACGGCCAGCGGCGGCGTGGAGCCGCTGCCCGCCGCGGTTCGCACGTGGCTCGCCAGGGCGCTGCAGCTCGACGCCCGGCAGTCGTTCCCGTCGGCCGTGCCGGCGCGCGCCGAGCTCGACCGGATCGTCGGCGCCGGCGATCACGTCGCGGCGGTTGCCGCCGTGCGGTCGTTCTTCGCCGAGTTCGCGCGGCACAGTCCGCAGGCGCTCGCAGCCGGCGAGCCGCCGCCGCTGACGCCGATACCCGTGCCGGCGCAGACGAAGGCCGTGCTGCCGCCCGCGGCCGTACGCCCGGCCGCAGCGCCGGCGGAGGTGAAGACGGCTCCTTCCGTTCCGAAGGCACCCGTCGAACCGGTGCGCCCTCCGGAACAGCCGGTGCGCCCTCCGGAGCAGACGCTGGAGCAACGGCACTCAGAGGTGGACATGGACGCGAGCAGGCCGTGGTGGCGCCGCCGGTGGATTGCCGTGGCCGCGGTGCTTGGGGTGCTGGCATGTGCGGGCGCCATCGCCGGGCGCTGGTATCTGATGCCGCCGGCGGCCGCGGAAGCGGCCGGCACGCTCGTCGTCGAAACCAATCCGGCCGGGGCGGCGGTGCTGGTCGACGGCGAGCCGCGAGGATTTTCGCCGGTGACGCTGACGCTGACGCCCGGCGCCCACGCGCTGGAAGTGCTGAGCGGCGACGAGCGACGCACGATCCCGCTGACGATCGCCGCCGGCGGCCTGGTCTCCCAGTTCATCGAGCTGCCGAAGGCGCCGCCGGCGACAACCGGGCAGCTGCGGGTTCGCACGGACCCGGCAGGCGCCCGCGTGACCGTGGACGGGGTGGTGCGCGGCCAGTCGCCGCTGACGATCGAGGAGCTGACGCCCGGCGCGCACACGGTCGTTCTCACCAACGATCTCGGATCGGTCACCCAGGACGTAGTCGTCGAGGCGGGCGCGACCGCGGCGCTCGTCGTCCCGATGGCGACGCCGCAGGGCGCGCCGGTGTCCGGATGGATCTCGGTTGCCGCGCCGGTCGAGGTGCAGGTGTATGAGAACCAGCGGCTGCTCGGCAGCAGCCGCAGCGATCGGATCATGGTGGCGGTCGGGCGCCACGAGCTCGACGTCGTCAGCGAGGCGCTCGGCTATCGCGTCACCCGCGTCATCAACGTGTCGCCGGGACAGGTGTCGATGGTGAAGCTGGAGTGGCCGAACGGGTCGATAGCGCTCAACGCGCAGCCGTGGGCCGATGTCTGGATCGACGGCGAGCGCGTTGGCGAGACGCCAATCGGCAACGTGGCCGTGCCGATCGGGCTGCACGAGGTGGTGTTCCGCCACCCGGAGCTTGGCGAGCACGTGGTCCGCGCCACCGTGACGCTGACGGCACCAACCCGGTTGAGCGTGGATCTCAGGAAGCGGTGATATGCGGGCTCGCCGGGTGCTCCTGATCTGCCTCGTCATCATGCTGGCGACCGCGCCGCGCCTCCACACAGCACCCCACGACGCAGGCGTCGTGGGGACCCCGCCGCAGGAGCCGCTCGCCGCGGCGCGCCAGCTGTACGCCTCGGCGGAGTACGAGGAGGCGCTCCGGCTGCTCGACGGGCTGGCGGCCGGAACCGCGTCGCGCGAGGAGCGGCAGGCCGTCGAGCTCTACCGCGCGCTCTGCCTGCTGGCGCTCGGCCGGCGCGCGGACGCAGATCGGGCGATCGAGGCGCTGATTTCGCAGGATCCGTTCTACCGGCCGGCGGAGGATCTCTCGCCCCGCCTGCGCGCGGCGTTCAGCGATGCGAGGAAACGCGTGTTGCCCGCGCTCGTCCAGCAGCAGTACGCCGACGCGAAGCACGCGTTCGACCGGAAGGACTTCAGCGGCGCCGCGTCCGGGTTCAAGCGTGTCATGGAAGTCCTGAGCGATCCCGACCTCGCGCAGCCGGCCTCGCAACCGCCGCTCTCCGACCTGCGCACGCTGGCGGCCGGCTTTCATGACCTGAGCGTCAAGGCGTTGCCTCCGCCCGCGCCGCCGCCACCGCCGGCACCTGTGAAAGTGGTCCCGGCGATCTACACCGGTCAGGAGCCGAACGTGGTGGCGCCGGTGGCCATCCGGCAGGACCTGCCGCGGTTCCCCGGGGCCGTGCGTCCGGGAGGCGTCAGAGGAATCGTCGAGATCGTCATCGACGAAGATGGCGCGGTCGAATCCGCCACCATGGTCGTGCCGACGGTCCCGTCCTACGACAAGATCCTGATGACCGCCGCTTCCCGCTGGGTGTATTACCCGGCGACCGTGGACGGCAAGGCGGTCAAGTTCCGCAAACGGATTCAGATCAACATCAACGAGCCCGCCACCCAGCGCTAGCCCACCCTCGTTGTATAGTTTAGCCCGCGCAACGAGGAGGGCACCATGCCGAAGTATCTGGTCGCGGCGTCATACACCACTGAGGGGGTCAAAGGCCTGGCCAAGGACGGCGGTACCAAGCGCCGCCAGGCGGCGGAGGCGGCCATCAAAAGTATCGGCGGGCGGCTCGAGGGGTTCTACTTCGCCTTCGGCGAGCACGACGCCTACGCGATCGTCGACGCTCCCGACAACGCGTCGGTCGCGGCGGCGTCGCTGGCCATCAACGCGAGCGGCGCGGTGCAGGCGAAGACGATCGTCCTGCTCACGCCGGAGGAGTTGGACCAGGCGGCGAAGAAGAGCGTCACGTATCAGCCGCCGGGCCGCTGATGCGCGCTCCGGACCAACGCGCGCGACCGTGATCGACGGCGGCGAGCTGTTCGGCCGGTCACGCTGATCAAGTCACAAGTCACAAGTCACAAGACTCAAGTCACAAGGCACAACACGGATTTGTGACTTCTGACACCTTGTGCCTTGTGCCTTGTGCCTTGTGCCTTGTGACTTGTGACTTGTTCACCTGGCCAGCGGATCGGGACGCAGCTGGAACCGCATCGCGACGGGCGGCGTGCCTTTGCCGGTTTCCATGTGGAAGGGCGTGCGGCTGCTGACGGTCGACCAGAGCCCGCGCCCCTTCCAGCCCGCGTTCGGGTTGTCGATGCGGCCGTCGAGCCACTTGGTGTAGAACCCCATCGGATACGGCACGCGCAGCACCACCCACCGCCCGTCATCGAGCGC
>JACPTI010000068.1 GCA_016192845.1 Acidobacteriota bacterium | reverse complement strand
CGGGTCGTCGAAGAACGTGAGCGTCGCGAAGTGCTCGTTCCCGTTCAGGATGCCGAGGTGGTACAGGCGGTTGAAGTTGAAGCCGAACTTGAGCGCGTGGCTGCCCGTGAGCAGCGACACGTCGTCGCGGATCTGGTTCACCGAGCGGTTGGCCAGCGTGCCGGCGTCGCCGCCGGCGCCCGTGTTGACCGCCGGGAACGACAGGCGGGGCGGGAAGTAGTTCACGCGCGGGAAATCGCGCGTGTAGTGCTCGCCGGTGATGTTGCTCACCACGTCGGCGAGGTAGTCGATGTGGTTCACCTGGACGGTGATCTGGTTCAACCCGTTGTTGCCCAGCACCCAACTGTGCTGGCCGACGACGCTGAACGCGTCGATGGTGAAGTTGTCCGGCTCACGGTTGTCGTTGTTCGCCGTCGCCGGGAAGGTCACCGCATCGCGTCCCTCGTTCTGGCCCGCGTAGCGGAACATCAGCGACTGATTGTTGTTGAGCTGCACGTTCCCCTTGATCGAGTACATCCGGAGGCCGCCGGGCTGCGGGACGAAACGCGGCACGTTCGGATTGACGAGCCCCGACGGCACCTGCCCGAGCTCGGTCGCGCGGACGAGCGCCTGGAGCTGGTTGTATACGCTGTCGGAGACGGGACGGCCCGTGTCCTCGAGCTGCTGCTCGATGGCGCCGAAGAAGAACATCCGGTTCTGGACGATCGGACCACCAACGGACCCGCCGAACTGCTGGCGGCTGAACGCGACCTTGTCCCGGTTGCCCTGCTTGGTGAAATAGTCCTTCGCGGTCAGCTTCCGGTCCCGCTCGTAGCCGAACGCAGACCCGTGCAGGACGTTGGTGCCCGACTTGGTTACGAGCGTGACCGCCGCGCCCCCGGAGCGCCCGTCGGCGGCCGAGAACTGGCTCGTGCTGAGCTGGAATTGCTCGAGGCTTTCGGTGGTGAACGTGAGCAGCGGCCCGCGGTAGTGGTTGTCCTTGTTGTCGGCGCCGTCGACGGTGCTCGCCACATTGCCGCCCATCGACCCGCCGAACGAGACGGTGCCCGCGTTCTCCTTGGAGCGGTGGATCGCCTGGACGGGCGTTGCCCCGGGCAGCAGTTGGAGGAGCCCGCTGACGTTGCGCGTCACCATCGGGAGGTTCTGCAGCTCCGTCGCTTCGATCGTGCTGGCGACCTTGGACTGCGTCGTCTCGATGAGGGGCGCCTCACCGGTGACCGTGAGCGTCTCCTGCAGGCCGGCCAGCCGCAGCTCGAAGTCGACCGTGATCGTCGCGTTGACCGTCAGCCGGACGTCGTTGCGTGCGGTGGCAGCGAAGCCCGACAGCTCCGTCGCGATGTTGTACGTCCCGGGTTCGAGCCCGGGCACCGAGTACTGCCCCTCCTCGTTGGTGACCGCCGTCCGCACGACGCCGGTGCTGACGTTGGTCACCGTAACCGTGACGCCGGGGAGCACGGCGGCCCCCTGGTCGATGACCCGGCCGTTGAACGTGCTCGTCGACTGAGCGCCGGCAATACCAGCGCTCACGAGCACGATGAGAGCGACAAGACGCCACCCGCCGACGCGGAAAAGCCGCATACGTGTACCTCCTCTTTACCAAGCCGAAAAACGGGCGAAACGACCGAGGATAACGAACGACGAATGCGCCAACGGACGGTATGAAGATGCCGACGATAGGGCGGTCCCCCGGGAGTAATCAATCGGGTCGGTGCCGTACCCCAGACCGAAGAGGATATCTCCAGACCCCCCTCGATTCCAACGCGTCCCGCACCAGCGCCGCCGTCCGGTAGACGCCGTGCACGAACTTGCCGTACGGCAGGGTGACGAAGAGCGCCAGCACGACGCCGAGGTGCACCACGAGCAGCGTCGGCATCGCGGCGGTGTGGCGCCAGGCGAGCAGCAGCAGTCCCGTCGCGCTGCTCAGGAACAGCAGCAGGAGGAACGCGCGATCCGGCGAACGCTGTGCCGGGTCGGCCGTCTCGGGATCGCGCGTGCGCCCGATCCAGCACTGCCCGGCCGGCCCGATGACGAGGCCGGCGCCGCCCGCCGTCCCGAGCAGGACCGGGAGGCTCGTATAGCCGTACGGCGCCTCCCAGCCGAACACCAGGTGATACAGCGCGCCGACGGAGGTGGCGGCGACGCAGAGCAGGAACCCGTAAAAGGTGCAGTGGTGGAAGCGCCGGCGCCAGCTGGTGCGCGCCTCCTCGCCGGCGTAGGTGCAGTCGGTCCCGTGCGCGTGCAGGTTTCGGAGCGTCAGCGCGTCGCGCAGCGCGCGCCATGACGCCCCACGTGCTCTACCCGTCCTACCAGCCCCGCTGGCCCTACTCGCCTCATCGATCTCCCTCCTGAACCGCGCCACCCCCACCGCCAGCGCGGCGAGCACGAACGTGAACACCGCGCCGAAGAGCGCCACCATCGCGCCATGCGGGAGGACGGCGTAGAAGTCCGCCGGCGCGGCGGGCGCTTCCACGCTGCCGGCTCCGGCGGTCGCGAGCAGCATCACGGCGGTCATCGCCGCCGAGAGCGCCAGCGACGTGGCGACGGTGTGCCGGCGGAACGCCCGCGCGAGCGGCGCCGGCCATGCGTAGCGTTCGTACGACTCGAGCCGCACCTCGGCCAGCGTCCGCGGCACGTTGATCGCGAACGCGTGCGGCGGCGCGTACTGACATGCGTACAGGCACTCGCCGCAGTCGTGACAGAGGTTCGCGAGGAACCGCAGATCACCGGGTGGAAACGCCAGGCGCCGCTCCATCGCGGGGAAGACGGCGCAGTAGCCCTCGCAGTACCGGCAGGCGTTGCAGACGAGCATGACGCGCTCGCCTTCGCGCAGAAGGCCGGTGCGCTCGGTGGACGATAGGGTCACCGGGAAATATGGTAACGTCACCGGTCCTCCATGGCAGATACCCGGACGGTCAGTCAGGATCTCTTCCCGACACTCGACGAGGCGGAGCGGCGACAGCAGCTCGTGCGTGCCGTGTCCGCGTCGGCGGCGGGCACCACGATCGAGTGGTACGACTTCTTTCTGTACGGCGTGGCCGCGGCGACGGTGTTCCCGCAGAAGTTCTTTCCCGGCTCCGATCCGTTCATCGGCACGCTGCTGTCGTTCTCCACCTTCTTCGTCGGGTTCGTGGCGCGGCCGATGGGCGCGGCGCTCTTCGGCCACTTCGGCGACCGCGTCGGGCGGAAAGCGCTGCTCATCATCACGATGATGATGATGGGCATAGCCACCGTCGGGATCGGCCTCGTCCCCTCGTACGAGACGATCGGCGTCTGGGGCGCGGTGCTGCTGGTCATCGGCCGGATCCTCCAGGGCCTCAGCGTCGGCGGCGAGTGGAGCGGATCGGTGCTGATGGCCGGCGAATGGGCCGACCCGAAGCACCGCGGCTTCACCACGAGCTTTGCGCAGTTCGGCGCGCCCGCCGGCATGGTGCTCGCCAACGGGGCGTTGGCACTGATGACGCTGGCGACCACCGACGCGCAGTTCGTGGAATGGGGATGGCGGATTCCGTTCCTCGCGAGCATCGTGCTCGTGTTCGTCGGCCTGTACATCCGCGTCGGCGTGCTCGAGACCCCGGTCTTCTCGCAGCTCAAGGCGCGCGGGGCCGTGAAGAAGGCGCCGCTCGTCGAGGTCGTCCGGAAGAACTGGCGCGAGATCCTGCTGACGATGTTCCTGCGCACCGGCCAGCAGGTGGAGTTCTACATCTTCACCACCTACATCATCACCTACGCCACGCAGCAGTTGGGCCTCGCCCGCGGCACGATTCTGAACTTCGTCATGCTGCAGGCGCTGCTGTCGCTCCCGACGGTGGTCTACATGGGCCACCTGTCCGACCGGTTCGGCCGGCGGCGCGTCACCGCGATCGGCTGCGCGATCATGCTGGCCTACCCGTTTATCTATTTCAGCCTGCTCGACACGCGATCGATCGGGCTGGTGTTCCTGGCGGTCCTCATCGCGCTGCCGCTGCACGACATGCAGTACGGGCCGCAGGCCGCGTTCATTGCCGAGAGCTTCCCCGGCTCCCTGCGGTACAGTGGATCGTCACTCGGGTACCAGCTGGCGTCGATCACGGCGGGTGGGCCGGCGCCGCTCATCGCCGTGCTGCTGTACCAGCAGTTCGGCACGTCGATGGCGGTGGCGGTCTACATGGCGATCTGCTCGCTCATCAGCCTGATCTGCGTGTTTGCCCTCCGGGATCGCACCGGCACGCTCGATCATCACTAGAGCCTCTTTTCAGGTTGCTTCAAGCGTTCAGCATGAGCGGCGTCGGGCATCTCGCGCCGCGTCGCCGCTCGCCATGCCGGAAAACGCTGCGGCGGCACCCCCGGCCGCGTGACGCTCGGGTCGCGCCTTGCGCGTTCGCCCACGGGCGAACGCCGCCTCGTACACGCAGCACAACCAGCTGGATTCGTAGCGGCGCTCAACCTCGCGCATTCCCAGCGCCGCCTCGCGTTTTCACCCCGAGTAAGAGGTCCGGCGCGATTTCCCGCCGGGCGGAGCCGGGCGCCGCCCGAGGGCAAGTCCGCGGCAGTCTCATATGTCAAGCAACGGCTTTCAGCGGGCCTTCCGTCTCTCGAGCGCGAGCGCCAGGTTCCGCTGCGCATCTGCGAAGTCCGGCCGGAGGGCGAGCGCCTGCTGGAACTGATCGATCGCCTCCTCCAGCCGGCCGAGCGAGGCGAGCGCCACGCCGAGGTTGTTGCGCGCTTCGACGGCGCCGGGCACGAGCCGCAGCACAGCCCGGAACTCGTCGACCGCCTCGCCGAACCGGCCGGATTCGAGCAGCTCGGTCGCGCGCCGGTAGCGCTCGTTCGCCGGGTCCGCCGAAGCTTCGGGCGAAGGCGGACGGACCCGGCCTGCGCTCCGCGACTCGAGCGCGGCGACGAGCGCGGACAACTCCGGCGACTCGGGAACGATGGAGCCGAGATAGCCGCTGCCGGCAACCGTCCGTCCCGCCGCGGTCGAGCCGGCGGGCGTGCGGCCGGGCAGCGTCCTGTAGGCGAGCTCCACGAGCGACAGATACGCGTCGAGCCCGTCGACGGCCGCGACCGGCCGTCCCCCGCTGAAACACCCCGGACACCATGCGGCCACCCGCGATACGGCCACAAGCGAGGGCGGAATGCCCCCCTCGCCGAAGTCGACGAGCGACCGCTTGCCGTACTCCTGCAGCGGGCGGTCGTCTGTTACCGGAGCCGCGTCCTGTGTCGCATCGGCCAGCGTGCCGGCGTCGGCGACGAAGGTGCCGACGATCTCCCGCAGCGTGCCGAGGTCCAGCCGCCGGAGATCCGCGTCCACCGCGGGCGCCCTCGCCAGCGCGTTCCTGACGCGCGCCGGGTCGATCCCGGTCCGGGTATCGTTCGTGCCCACGAGCAGGAGGTTCATGTTGGCGCCGGAGAGCAGCACAGCGTTCGGGAACACCTCGAGGAAGGCGCGGACCATCGAGAGCACGATTTCGTGCGGCACGCCGAACACCGGCAGCCACTGGCTGATCATCCCCTTCGGCCCGAGACGGAACCGGGCGGTGGCATAGAACTCCCGCGAATAGAGCGCGGCCACGCCCGCGTGCACGATCGGCGGCGGCTCGAGCGTAATCAGGTCGTACGACGCCGGCGCCTGCATCCGCAGGTGATGCCGTCCGTCGTTGACGTACACGACCACGCGCGGATCCCGCAGGACGCCGCGGTTGAACTCTTCGAAATAGCCGGAATGCTCGAGCACGTGGCGCGACAGGTCGACGACCTCGATCCGTTCGACCGACGGATGCAGGGCCACCGCATGCGCGGTGTTGCCCACGCCGTAGCAGAGCACGAGCACGCGCCGGGGGTTGTCGTGCGACAGCAGCGGGATGTGCGCCATCGCGCGCATGTAGCGCTGCGAGAAGAGCTCGGTCGACGACATCGGATGGCCGTTCGTCACGAGGACCCGTCCGCCGTTGGGGCCGTCAGTGACGGCGACGACCTCCGTGAGCCCCTCGCTCACGGCGTAGGCCTTCTCGGTCGGGAAGAGCAGACCCTTGGAGAGCAGATAGTCGGACGGCAGGAGGAGCCACGTGCCGAGCGCGGCGGCGGCCATCAACAGCGCGCCCGGGGCCGCCACCTCCACCCCACGTCGCGGGGTCGCGCCGTGGGACCCCCGGGCCGGCCGCCGGCCGGCCGGCGCCGCGATCTGCAGCGGCACGATCGCGGCCGCCGCGGCCGCGGCGAGAACCGTCACGCTCCGCTGCATGCCGATCGTCGGCAGCAACAGAAAGCCGGCCGCCAGCGATCCGGCCACTGCGCCGGCCGTGTTGGAGAGGTACAGCACGCCCGCCCGGCGGCCGACCGGGCGCTCCGCCCGCTGGACGAGAGCGTTGGCGAGCGGGAACGCGACGCCCATCAGCAGCGCCGGCAGCGCGATGACCAGCAGGATCGGCTGCGCGTTGAACCACAGTTCCGCCGCGGCACGCGCCCACGCGGTCGCGCCGGGCTGCGAGGCCGCCGCCGCCGTCGCAGCATCCCTGATCTGCCGGGCGTCCACGAGCGTCAGCCCGACGAGCGTCGACACGACGAACAATCCCTGGGCGACCATCCACGGCTGCGCCGGCCGACCGGCGCGGCGCGACAGCCATCCGCCGGCCAGCGAGCCGAGGCCGATCCCGCACAGGATGACCGCCAGCAGCAGCGAGAAGACGGCCCGGTACTCGCCCAGCAGCATGCTGAAGTGGCGGAACCAGACGATCTCCAGGCCCATGGCGGCGAAGCCCGAGAGCGCGATGGCCGCGGCCGTCCAGGGAACCGAGCTCGAATCCGCCATGTGCTCCGGGTCCGGCTGAAGCCGGACGCTACGTACGTCTGCGTGACGGCGTCGCTTGTCGTTCGTGGGGTCCGAGTTCTCTTTCGTGGCGTCCGGCTTTAGCCGGACCACCGCGATCTTCGCCAAAGCGAATGCGCCAAGCCCGGCCACCATGTTCAACGCGAACGCGATGAGCTGCGTGCGGGCCGTCCCGTAGGCGGGCACGAGCGCGAAATCGGTCACCAGACAGCCGGCTGCCGCGCCCGCGGTGTTGACGCCGTAGAGCAAAGCGATTCGCCATCCGCCGGCATGCAGGTCGCGCTGGACGACATGCCGGATGAGGAGCGTCAGCGTGCCGCCCATCAGCAGCGTGATCGGCGCCAGGAGCGCCACCGCCAGCGCGGCGCGGGCGAAATAGGACGAGCTCGACAGTGTGTACCACGCATCGGGTCCCTGCGAGTACCACGACAGCGCGGCCGACACCTCGCCCAGGTGCGGCAGCAGCATCGACACGCCGAGCGCCAGCAGTCCGATCGTCAGCTCGAAGCTCCCGAACACGCGCAGCAGCGACTGCGGCTCGACTGCGTACCGGCGGTCGGCCCACTCCCCGACGAAGTAGCTGCCGACGCCGAGCCCCAGCATGAAGACGGCAATCACGAGCGACGCGGAATGGATGGTGTTGCCGAAGGACATCCCGAAGACGCGCACCCACACGACCTGGTAGATCAGGCCGCTTGCCCCGGAGCAGAAGAAGAGGAAATAGAGCACGGCACTTTTCGTATACCATTGTCGCGCCTGTTCTTGGCGTAATCCCGGTCTTTCCGGGGGAGGTCCGTATGCAGTCTGTCTGGGGACGTGGGATCTACCGGCTCGCACTCTTTCTCACGGCCGCGGTGTTGGCTGCGGCCGTTCCGGCGCGGGCGCAGGGCGGCGCCAGCGCCGTCGTCACGGGCGTGATTGCCGATGCGCAGGGCGGGGTCCTGCCCGGCGTCACGATGACGCTGCGCAACGTCGAGACTGGAAACGTCCGGACCACTGTCAGCGAGGCGGATGGCCGGTACGAATTTCGGGGATTACTCCCGGGGCGCTACGCGATGACAGCCGAGCTGCAGGGCTTTGCGACCAGCGAGGTGACCGACATCACGCTGACGATCGGCCTCGAGCAGCAGCGGAACCTGACGATGACGCTCGCGGGCGTGCAGGAGTCGGTTACAGTCGCCGGCACCGCGCCGGTGATCGATGTCACGACGACCGAAGTGGCGACCGTCGTCACCCAGGAGCAGATCGAGATGCTGCCGATTCCCAACCGGCAGGCCGGGTCGCTGGCCCTGCTGCTGCCGGGAACACAGCTCCCGACAGGGACCCGGCGGGCGCGGCCGACCGTGGGAGCCGGCGGCGCCAACCCCAATCTGACGACGTCGTACGTGGACGGCGGGCAGAACCAGATCTACAACTCCGGGCAGGAGTTCCTGGAGGTGCCGCAGTCGGGGATCCGGGAGTTCCGGGTGAACATCAGCGGGTCGTCGGCGCAGTACAGCGCCGTAGGCGGCGTGGTGCTGACGGCGACCAAGAGCGGCACGAACCAGTTCCACGGCGAGGCCTTCGAGTTCTTCCGTGACACCAGCCTCAACGCGCTGGACCGGTTCGAAAAGGAAGCGCACGACACGCGCGGGCAGCCGAAGCCGGAATACCGGCGCAATCAGTACGGCGGCGCGGTCGGGGGTCCCATCCTCCCGGATCGCCTTCATTACTTCGTGGCGTTCGAGCGGACGAAGGAGCCGAAGACGGAGACGACGCGCACAGGGCAACCGCAGTTCTATTCAGGGGTCGAGGGAAGCTTCCCGGCCGGCTACGAGCGGCGGCAGATGCTGCTGCGCGGCGACTTCCAGATCAACAACGACCAGAGCGTGTTCCTGCGGTACCTCTGGGACAAGGAATACACGTTCTGCGAGAATTGCGGCGGCGAGAACGCCGGGAACGTCGGCACCGACACCAACTCGCCGCGCGACTCGCTGCTGGCGGCGCACACGTGGGTGATCAGCTCGCGCGTGCTGAACGAGGTCCGGTCGCAGCTCCCGCCGTCGCACCTGGAGAACCTCGGGAGCCCGCCTGGGATTCCGCGCTGGCCGGCCAGCGGCCGCGGTGAGTTCCCGGCAGAGCGGTTCCAGCCGTACACCGGCGTCTATGTGTTCCCGAGCCTGACGTGGGGGTCGACGGGCTACAGCAACAACATCACCAAGCGGTGGGACGTCTCGGACGACTTCACCGTCAGCACGGGCGGCCACACCTTGAAGGCGGGCGGCGCCTTCCTCCGCTTCCGATCGGACGAGGAGGCGGCGCATAACATCGGGACCTGGACGTTCGGCACCGACCAATTCTTCGACGGGACGCCGGCGTCGATTGCCGCCCTGCGCAACCCGATCCAGTTCACCGCGTCGTTCCCGCCGCTGCCGCGGCACCTGCGGGCCGACTGGATCCAGACCTACGTCCAGGACGAGTGGCGGGTGCTGTCGAACCTGACGCTCGACTTCGGGTTTCGCTACGAGAACCTGTACAAAGCGTTCAACAACCATATCTCGTTGGCCGGCCGGGAGCGGCTGGGAGAGTTGATCAACCCGGCGTCGCGGCACGACAACAACAACTGGGGCCCGCGGTTCGGGCTGGCGTGGGACGTGGAGGGCGACGGGCGGACGGTGGTGCGCCTGGCGACGGGCAAGTATTACAGCAACGTCTTCGTGGCAACCCTGCGGGCGGAGGTGGTCGCGCTGCTGCAATCGCAGGTCAACATCCGGAACCCTTCGTATCCGGATCCCTACGGCGGATTGTCGCCGAGCGCCTTTGTCACAGTCTCGGCCACGCCGAACGTCAACATCACCGACGACCGGATCGAGCAGCCGGAATCAAAGACGCTCAACGTGGGGTTGTCCCGCGAGCTGCGGCCGAACCTGGCGGTGCACGTCGACGGCGTGTACAGCACGGTGACCAAGGGGAACCAGATTAACAACATCAATACACCGGACCCGGTGACGGGGGTGCGTCCGATCCGGGGGTGGGGGAACATCAACCAGTACCAGGCGGAGGGCGAGAGCGACTATCGCGCGCTGTACCTGCGGCTGGATAAGCGCTTCTCGGACGGGTATCAGTATCTGGTGTCCTATACGCTGGCGCGGAGCGAGGACCGGGGAGCCGGACAGCAGACGATCGTCGACTTCTACCATCCGGAATATGACCAGGGCTACGCCAACCAGGACCGGCGGCACACGCTGGTGGCAAGCGGCGCGGTGCAGCTCCCGTACGACGTGGTGCTCGGCGCGGTGTGG
>JACPTI010000021.1 GCA_016192845.1 Acidobacteriota bacterium | reverse complement strand
CGCCGAGCCAATGAAAACGGGCGCTGCCAACCAATCGTCGGCCTCCAGCCCACGAAAAAGCGGACAGTTATTGGTGCGCACCCATGTCCGCACAGCAATTCACTTCGTTAGGATTTTCGCGGGTATGTCAGGAGGTCTGGACGCTGACGCACGCTACGCCTGCCAAGCACCGCCATATTCGGCTCGTAAGCGGCTGGTCATTGATCGGCGTTATACTTGCGGCAGGAGTTCTCAGATGGCGTTACGTCTTGGCGCGCTCCATGACGCACTCCTGAGCGCCGACGCAGAACCGGAGAAGGCGCAGAAGGCCGCCGAGGAAGTTGCGGCCTATGAGTCGAGCTTGGCATCGATCGACACCCGCCTCGCCGTACTGACGTGGATTGCTGGCACGAACCTCGTCATGACCACAGCCATCCTGTGGCGGGTCTTCTCGTAATTCAGAGGTCACTCTCAAGCACGCCTTCGCCAGCCTCAGCACCGGAACTCCTACTTCGCGCCGTCCTTCTTCGTGAGGACGATGCCAAGTTTGAAGTAGCTCCGTATGTCCCCACAACTTCGCGCGATCCAGGCCGACATCACGACGCTGGCGGTCGACGCGATCGTCAACGCCGCCAACACCTCGCTCCTGGGCGGCGGCGGCGTGGACGGCGCCATTCACCGCGCGGCCGGACCGGAGCTGCTGGCCGAGTGCCGCACGCTCGGCGGCGGCGCCACAGGTGACGCGAAGATCACGCGCGGGTACCGGCTGCCGGCCAAGTACGTGATCCACGCCGTCGGGCCCGTCTGGCGCGGCGGTGGGCACGACGAGCCGGCGCTCCTCGCGTCGTGCTACCGGCGTGCGCTGGAGCTGGCGATGGAGCATCGCCTGCAGTCGATCGCGTTTCCCTCCATCAGCACGGGCGTCTACGGCTACCCGATCGAGCAGGCGGCGCCAGTTGCGGTGTCCACCGTGCGCGAGACGCTGGCGCGCGGCGGATCGATCAGGGAGGTGATCTTCTGCTGCTTTTCGGCGCCGGACCTCGCGGTGTACGAGCGCCTGCTCGTATAATCCCACTCCCGCTGGTTGGTGGTTGGTGGTTCGTGGTTCGTGGTGGAGGAGCCGGATGATTCGTGCAGGAGCGGCAATGGTTATGGGTGGGCTGCTGTGGGCGACGACGATCGGCATGCACGCGTCACCCGGGCAGTTGCCGCAACCGGATACCGCCGGGCGCATGGCGGAACAGGTCTTTCAGAACGTCCACGTGCTCAAGGGCATTCCGGCGGACGAATTCCTGGACACGATGGGGATGTTCTCCTCGGCACTTCTCTTTGACTGCGTGAGCTGCCACGCGAAGGAGATCATCTCGGACCCGAAGGCGTTCTCCATCGCGACCCCGCGGATTCAGCGCGCCCGGCAGATGGTCGTGATGATGAACGGCATCAACAAGCAGTACTTCGGCGGGCAGCCGCGCGTCACCTGCTTCACCTGCCACGGCGGGGGCAACCGGCCGAAGACCGAGCCGAATCTCGATCTGCAGTACGGCGAGCCCGCCGACGATCCGTACGCGATGGCGTTCGTGCCGAGCCTGTACGCGCCGTCCGCCGACGAGGTGTTCGCAAAATATCTGAAAGCGCTCGGCGGCGCCGATCAGCTGGCACGGTTCACCAGCTTTGCGGCCACGGGCACGTACGCCGGCTACGAAACCGCGCAGATGGAGGTGCCGGCTGAAATCTACGTGCGCGCGCCCAATCAGATGGCGACGATCGCCAGGACGCCCGCGGGCGTGAACGTGAAGGCGTTCGACGGCCGCGCCGGCTGGCGGCTGCAGCCGGACACGCCGCTTCCGCTCCTGTCGCTGAGCGGCGGCAATCTCACCGGCGCCGCCATCGAGGCGATGGTCTGGTTTCCCGCGGGCATTCAGCGGGCGTTCACGCAGTGGCAGGCGGGCATTGCGACCATTGGCGGTCGCGACGTCGTCGTGCTGCACGGCACCAGTCCCGGGCAGCCGCCGGTGCGGCTGTACTTCGACGAGGAGTCGGGCCGCCTCGTGCGGCTCGTGCACTGGCGGCCGACCGCCGTCGGCGCCGTCCCTACCCGGATCGACTACACGGACTATCGCGCCGTCGCCGGCGTGCAGATGCCCTTTCAGTGGACGCGAACCTGGACGAACAACCAGGTCGTCATTCAGCTGAAGGAGATCCGTCCGAACGTCGCCATCGATCCGGCGCGATTTGCCCGGCCGGCTATTTGACACTGCTGCGCTCCAGGTGATACCTAAGGCACCCCAGCGCGCAAGCTCCGCGCGCTGGGGACCCCGCCACGTACGTTCTCCACAGAGGGAGGGCCTGATGAAGCACCCGAGCTACTGGCGAACGTCCCGCGTCGCGGCCGCAATCGCCGCGATCCTGCTGCTGCCGGCGATCGGCTACGGCCAGGAGGCCGTGGTGAGCGGCGTCGTGCGCGACACCACCGGGGGCGTGCTGCCCGGTGTCACCGTCAGTGCCGTGCACGAGGCGACGGGCAACACCTTCGAGGCGGTCACCGACGGCACCGGCGCCTATCGAATTCCGGTACGGACCGGCGCCTACCGGATCACTGCGGCGCTCCCCGGCTTCTCGACCGTCACGCGGACGGGACTCGAGCTGCTGCTGGCGCAGGAAGCGGTCGTCAACTTCGACCTGTCGGTCTCGTCACTGCAGGAGTCGGTGACGGTGACCGGCGAGGCGCCGCTGCTGGATGTGACCTCGTCCACGCTCGCCGGCAACATCGACCCGCGGCAGATGCAGGAGCTGCCGCTCAACGGCCGCAACTGGATGGACCTGGCGATGCTCGCGCCGGGCAGCCGGCAGAACCAGTCGAGTGGCGCGCCAACGTTGCGGCAGGGGTACGCCCAGATCAACATCGACGGCCAGCAGGTCACCACCAACTTCATCGGCCTTGGCGACGACCAGCCACGGTTCAGCCGCGATGCCATCGCGGAGTTCGTGCTCATCACGAATCGCTTCGACGCGACGCAGGGGCGGTCGACCGGCATGCTGGTGAACGCGATCACCAAGTCGGGCACCAACGTCGCATCTGGTAGCGTCTCGGCGTACTTCCGGGATGACAGCTTCAACGCGGCCGACCACATCCAGGAGCGGGTACTCCCGTATTCGAACCAGCAGATGAGCGCGACATTCGGCGGGCCGATCCGGAGGGACCGGATTCACTTCTTCGGCAACTACGAGTACGAGCGCGAGCCGCAGACGATCACATTCGACAGCCCGTATCCCGCGTTCAATATCGACTTCCCAAACACGCGGCGGCAGCACACGGGGGGCGGGAAGGGGGACATTCAGTTTTCTCCTCAGCTCCGCTTGTCGACGCGCATTCAGGTGTACGACCAGACGTACTATACCGGCGGTGGCGGCAGCAATCATCCCTCGAACACGCAGTACCAGAGCCGCCACACCACCCAGTTTCTGACGACGTTCACCCAGGTGATCGGGGATCGTGCCGTGAACGAAATCAAGGGGGGCACGAGCCGGTACACGCGGCTCAACGAGCCGGTGACGAACTGGGCCGGCGGCAACTTTCCGAACGCCTCGACCTATTCGTTCCGCACCGGGACCGCGACTCGCGTCCAGCTGCGCGGCTACTCGTTTGGCGGCGGCAACATCCAGCACCACAACCAGTACAAGAGCTCGATTCGCGACGATTTCTCGTTCACCTTCAGCAAGGGCGGCCGCCACGCGCTGAGGTCGGGTGGCGAGTACATCTACGATCTCTCGATCCTGCGCGGGTGCGGCAGCACCTGCCGTCCCACGCTCGTCGCGCAGGGCGGACCCGTTCTCGCAAACATCACCCAGGTGCTGCCGGTGTGGAATGACGCGTCGACGTGGAATCTGGATCTGCTCGCGCCGATCGCGCAGCGATACGAGCTGAGCATCGGCAATGTCAAGGCCTTCTACCGGGAGATCCCGCAGCACCTGTTTGCCGGCTGGGTGCAGGACGACTGGACAATTTCCAACCGGTTGACGCTGAACCTCGGACTGCGGTGGGACATGGAGACCGGCGTCGGGGCGAAGCTGGCGCTGCCGCCGATTCTTCCTGGCGACAATCCGGAGGACAAGGACAACTTCGGCCCCCGGGTTGGATTCGCATACACGGTGAACGCCCGGACGGTGATTCGCGGCGGTTACGGGAAATTCTTCGCCGAGGGGACGGCCGACGAGTACCACCAGACCCAGATCTTCATCATGTCCATCGCGCCGCAGATCCTCAGCGATGGAAGGCGCGACTTCCCGACGAATCCGTACAACGGACCCGCGCCGACCCTCGAACAGATTCTGGCCGGCGCCTGCGATCTCAACGGCTCGCGCCCCGGCTGCTTCCGGCGTGAGTTCGTACCCGAGATGGTCGATCCGTTCTTCGAAACTCCGTACAGCCACCAGGCGTCGATTGGCCTGCAGCGTCAGATCGGCAGCAATATGTCGATCGAATCGAACTATGTCTATACCGCCGGGCGGCGCGAGGAGGACTCGAAGAACGTGAATCTGAACTACAACCCGGCGACCGGGGCCAACTACGACTATCGGAACGTGGCCACGCTGCCGATGCCAGAGTTCGGCCGCATCCAGCTGACCGCGTTCGAGAGCTGGTCCGATTACCACGGCTGGGAGTCGGCCTTCACCAAGCGCATGAGCGACCGGTGGCAGCTCGCGGCAACCTACACGCTGTCCCGGTTCAAGGACGCCGAGGCGGCGCCGTTCGCCCACGCGATCGTCAACGGCCGTCTGACACGCCAGGCGCTCGGCTTTGCCGTGCAGCCGGATCTTGGCGCTGAATACACCCTCGCCGGGGCCGTCGGCACCACCGGAGGAGGGGACCAGCGGCATCGGGCGGTGTTCAACGCCATCTGGGAGACTGGCTACGGCTTCCAGGTAAGCGGGTTGTACTTCTACGGCTCCGGCGAGCGCCGCAGCACCAGCTACGGCGGCGACCTGCGGAATGAAGGGATCGCCTCGTCTGCCCGCCTGCGGCCAAATGGGACGATTGCGCCCCGCAACAACATCGTCGGCAAGCCGGTTCACCGCGTAGACCTGCGCCTGCAGCGGCGGACGCGGCTCGGCGGGAGCCGGACGATCGACGCCCAGCTCGAGGTGTTCAACCTGTTCAACCGCGCCAACTACGGCTCGTACACGACACAGGAGAGCAACGCGCGATACGGGCGACCGTCGTTCAACAACAACATCGCGTATCAGCCGCGCTCCGTGCAGCTCGGCTTCCGGTTCGCGTTCTAGGGAGCCGCATGCGACAGACGGTTCTCACGGGTGCCCTGCTCCTCGCGATCTGCGCCGGCCGCCTGCACACGGCGGCTGCGCAGACCGGATTCCCGCCGCCGGAGCCGGCCAGGGATCTGGAGACGGCCCTGTACAAGGCGGCCGACGCGCTCGGCATGCTCCGCGGCCCGCAGGAGCGCGACGCGATTGTCACGTTCGAGTACTGGGCGACCGGCACGCTCACCCGCGGCGGGCGGACGTGTCAGCTGACCAACTACCGCGCCAGCCTGCGGTACTCCGCACCCGATCGGCGCGAGCGGTTTCCGGTGCCCGGCATGCGCGTCGACTATACGTGCGCAGGGGAGGGCGGCGGAAAGCCCGAGCGCCGCATCGAGGTGGTTGCGGGCGGGTTTGCCTGGGACGAAACCGAGCCCGGGCGCAGCGCGACGCCGATGCCGGCGGCGGCCGGGGAGCGGCTGCTGCAGATCTGGACGCTCCCGCAGGGCGTGATCAAGGCGGCGCGCCTGGCCGGCGCCAAGGCGACGTTTGCGGTGGAAGGCGGGAAGCCGGTGATCACCTTCCCCCTGCCGCCGCCGCTCGAGACCGGCGCCGTCAAGGCGACGCTCGATCCCGAGCACTTCCTGTTCCACACGATGCCGACGGGCGTGCGGCGGTACTTTTCCCACCGCATCGAGCGCGTCGAGACGCGCCGCGCCAACGTCGTCACGGTGACGACGTACGCGGACCACCGTGACTGGAACGCGGACGACTACAAGAGCGATGCGCTGTTGCCCGGCCGGATCGTGCAGGAGCGGAACGGCGTGCGGGTCATGGACCTGACCCTGACCAGGAGCCAGACTTATAATCCCTACGTCGTCATGCCGGTGCCCGAGAACGTCCGGAAGGCAGCGGCACAGTAGCTCTGCGAGCAGGAGGTCGACCATGCGTCATGCAAGCGGGGCCCCGACCCCGGGGTCCCCATCGCGCACCGCGCGATGGGGTGGCGTCGCGCGGGGTTTGCGCGTTGGGGTGCCAGTGACCGGTGCGGTGATCCTCGCCGCCCTACTGTGGGCGGCGGGCGACGCGCGGGCCCACCACGCGGTCCAGGCGGCGTTCGATCAGGACGACCACGTCACGATCACCGGAGTGTTGACGAAGGTGCTCTGGATCAACCCGCACGTGCGGTGGTTTCTCGACGTCAAGGACGAGAGCGGCAAGGTGACGACATGGACCATCTCGGGCGCGGGCCCGGGCGGGTTCCGCGACATCGGCATCAGCGGGCGCGACGTGTTCAAGACGGGGCAGACCTACACCGCGATCGCGGCGCGCGCGCGCGACGGCTCGCCGAACGGCTACATCCTGACGTTCATCCTCCCCGACGGCCGCAAGATCGACCTGTGGCATCAGTACAAGTCGGAAGCGGGCGCCGCGGCGGGCGCGAAGTAGCACTTGGCATTTGCGAATTGCAAATTGCGATTCGTGACTTGGAGCTTCGCATGATGCGCGGGCCTTTACGCCAAATCCCGGGTGCGGTTGTCAGCTTGTTGGTGGCGTTGGTCATGTCGCTGATATCCGCGCAACTCGAGGCCCAGAGCCGCCCGGCCGCCCGCGCGGCCGCGGCCCCGGTGCCGACGCCGCGTACGGCCGACGGCAAGCCGGATCTCAATGGCCGGTGGGGCGGCGGCGGCGCGGGCGCGGGCGGCGCCGGCGGCGTGCAGGCGATCGAGCCGGACGGCCGCGTGCACCAGTTCGAGCACTACTCCGAGTACTCGGAAGCGCTCGCCGCAGGTCGCGTAAGCCGCGAGGCCAAGATCATCGGGCGCCGGCCGAATTACCGCCACGGCAACAACGTGTACTCGGAGCGCGACGCGGGGTTCACCCAGCGCGCTTTCGGCAATCCGCCGCTCTACAAGCCGGAGTTCTGGGAGCGCGTCCAGTACCTGGACGAGAACGGGAACAAGGAAGATACGACCTTCTCCTGCTTCCCGCCGGGCGTGCCGCGGCTCGGGCCGCCGATGCGCATCATCCAGACGCCGAAGGACGTCGTTCTGATGTACCAGAACCGGAACCTGTGGCGGGTCGTCCCGATCGACGGCCGCCCGCACGATCCGGTCAACTCACAGGACCAGACGTTCAACGGCGACGCCGTGGGCCACTGGGAGGGCGACACGCTGGTGATCGAGGTCGTCGGCTTCAACGACATCAGCTGGCTCGGCTGGCCGGGCTGGTTCCACACCAACAACATGCGGGTCGTCGAGCGGCTCCGGCGCGAGGGAAACACGCTGCACTATCAGGCGACGGTGCATGATCCCGAGATGCTGATGGAGCCGTGGGAGATGGATCCGCGCGCGCTGCCGCTCAACACGAGTGCCGGCCCTTATATCGAGGATCCGCCCTGCCTCGATTTCGACCTCGAGCACATGCTGACGCGGGAACGCGGGTAAATGAGATTGACTGATTAACGATACCCCGACGAAACACAGAGGCACAGAGACACAGAGGCCGATTTTTCTTTTGTCTCTGTGTCTCTGTGGCCCGTGGAGACGGGAACCTATGGAATCGCGGTGGCCACCTCGTCGACGTGGCCGTCGACCTTCACGTTGTCCCACCGCTGCAGGACCTTGCCGTCAGGCCCGATCAGATACGTCGTGCGTGCGATGCCCATGTAGGTCCGCCCGTAGCGCGATTTCTTCTGCCAGACGCCGTACTTCTCGGCGACCTCATGGTCGGGATCGGCGAGCAGCGGAAACGTCAGGCCGTGCTTGCCGGCGAACTTCGCCTTGCTCGCCTCGTCGAGAATGCTGATGCCGAGCACGGCGGCGTCGTGCCGCGTGAAGCGCGGCAGGCTGGCCTGAAAATCGCACGACTCCTTCGTGCAGCCGGGCGTGTCGTCCTTCGGGTAGAAGTACAGGACTACGTGCCGCCCGGCATAATCGGAGAGCCGCTGCGTGCGGCCGCGCTGGTCTTTCAGCGCAAATGCCGGCGCTTTCTTTCCCGGGTCGATGAGAGGCATGACTGCTGGATCCTCCATCCTCCAGTAGATTATCCATATGAACGCATCCCGCGTCGCCATTGTCGCCGGCGGGCGCACCTATACGTACGACGATCTCGATCGCGCCTCGCAACAGGCGGCCGCGGCGCTGCTTGCCGGCACCGACGACCTGCACGAGGCGCGCGTCGCGTTTCTGGTGCCGCCCGGGTTCGAGTACGCCGCGGTGCAGCGCGGGATCTGGCGCGCGGGCGCCGTCGCGGTGCCGCTGGCGACGTCGCATCCGCCGCCGGAGCTCGAGTATGTGATTCGCGACTCGGCCGCGGCGGTCGTCGTCGGCGACCCGGGATCCGCCGGCGTGCTGGCGCCGATCGCGGCGGCCGCCGGCGCGCGGTTCGCGTCGACAACCGAGCTGCTCGAGGGAAATGCAGGGGCCGGCGGGCAGGCCGGCCCCGAGGCCCTCCCGCACCTCGGCCCCTCACGCCGCGCGATGATCGTCTACACGAGCGGCACCACGGCGCGCCCGAAAGGGGTCGTCAGCACGCACGCCAACATCGGCGCGCAGATAGCGGCGCTCGTCGAAGCCTGGGAGTGGACGCCGGAAGACCGGCTGCTGCTGGCGCTGCCGCTCCACCACCTGCACGGGATCATCAACGGTCTCGGCTCGGCGCTGGCCGTGCGGGCGACGTGCGAGTTTCTCCCCGCGTTCGACCCACTGACGGTCTGGGACCGGTTCGGGTCGGGCGAGATCACCGCCTTCACCGGCGTGCCGACGATGTATCAGCGGCTGATTGCGGCGTGGGAGGCGGCGCCGCCGGCCGCGCAGC
Organism: Acidobacteriota bacterium; assembly: GCA_016192845.1. Lineage (GTDB taxonomy): Bacteria > Acidobacteriota > Vicinamibacteria > Vicinamibacterales > UBA2999 > MELF01. Next base: position 13,604 of record JACPTI010000021.1, on the reverse strand, counting down.
GCGCCGGGTCGGAGGGGGCGCGGCGCGCGCGGCTCATGATGTCGGGCTCCGCCGCGCTGCCGCTCCGGACGCTCGTGCGCTGGCGCGACATTACCGGGCACACGCTGCTCGAGCGCTACGGCATGACCGAGATGTGCATGGTGCTGTCCAACCCACTGCACGGCGAACGGCGGCCCGGCTTCGTCGGCACGCCCGTGCCGGGGATCGAGGTGCGGCTGGTCGACGAGAGCGGGGCGATCGTTCCGGAGGGGATGCCCGGCGAGATCGAGGTCCGCGGCCCGGCCGTGTTCCTCGAGTACTGGCAGCGGCCCGAGGACACGCGCGCGGCGTTTCGCGACGGCTGGTTCCGGACCGGCGACGTCGCCGTGCTCGAGGGTGGCGCGTACCGACTGCTGGGGCGGACGGCCGTCGACATCATCAAGACGGGCGGCTACAAGGTGTCGGCGCTTGAAATCGAAGAAATGGTGCGCACCCACCCGGCCATCGCGGAATGCGCGGTCGTGGGCCTCGCCGACGAGGAATGGGGCGAGCGTGTCGCGGCGGCGGTGGAGCTCCGGCCAGCGGCGACGCTCTCGCTCGCTGAGCTCCAGGACTGGGCGAAGGCGCGCCTGGCACCCTACAAGGTGCCGAGGGCGCTTCGTGTGGTGGAGGCGCTGCCGCGCAACGCCGTCGGCAAGATCCTCAAGCCGGCAGTCGCCTCGCTCTTCGGTGCGTCAGACAACGCCCGCGGTCCGGAGCGCCGCGACCTCGGCGGCCGAGAGACCCAGATCTCCCATTAGTACCTTGTCGGTGTGCTCGCCGAGCGCCGGCGGAGAGCACCGCACCGCGCCCGGGGTGTCGGAGAGCTTGACCGGAGCGCCCAGCACCTGCACCGGTCCGGCCACCGCATGCGGGAGCGTGTGTACCATCTCCCGGGCCAGCAGCTGTTCGTCTGTCAGCACTTCGTGCAGGTTCCGTACGGGCCCTGCGGGGATGCCCGCCTCGTTCAGCAGATCGAGCCACTCGGCGCGGGTCCGCCGCGCAAACACCTCCACTACGATCGGCCGCAGCGCCGCGTAGTGGCGCACCCGGTCGCCGTTGGTGGCGAAGCGGGGATCGGTCGCATAGGCGTCGAGTCCGGCCACACGGCAGAAACGCCGCCAGAGCTCGTCGTTGCCGGCGGCCAGGACGACGTCCCCGTCGGAGGCCTGGAAGGTCTCGTACGGGGCCACTGTCGGATGCGCATTGCCCGTGCGCTTTGGCGGGGCGCCGGTCGTGAAATAGATGCCGGCCTGGTACGTCAGCAGGGCCGCCACCGAGTCGAGCATTGCGATGTCGACATGCTGTCCCCGGCCGCTCCGCTCGCGTTCGTAGAGCGCCAGCAGCGTGCCCTGCGCGGCAAAGAGGCCCGCCGCCAGATCGGCAATGGCGACGCCGACCTTGTAGCCCGGACCATCCGCCGGCCCGGTGATGCTCATGAGGCCCGCCTCACCCTGGAGCACGGCGTCGTACCCGGCGCGTTCGCGTAACGGACCGGTGTGGCCGAATCCCGAAATCGACGTGTACACGAGGCGCGGGTGCTGTGCGTGCAGCGCGTCGTAGCCGAGTCCCATGTCCTCGAGCGTGCCGGGGCGAAAGTTCTCTACGAGGACGTCGGCGCGCGCGATGAGCGCGTCGAGCAGGCGGCGCCCCTCGGGATGCTTGAAGTTGAGGGTGACGCTCTCCTTGTTGCGATTGATACTGAGGAAATAGGCGCTTTCCCCCTTGACGAAGGGCGGCCCCCAGGCGCGCGTATCGTCACCGGCGCCGGGCCGCTCGATCTTGATGACGCGGGCCCCCATGTCGGCGAGCTGCATCGTGCAGTACGGCCCCGAGAGGACGCGGCTCAGGTCAAGTACCGTGATGTTGCGGAGCGGACCGGCGGCTGGCGTAGGACTCACCCGCTAAAGCTACCTCATCGGATGCCCATCTGCATTACACTCTGGCCATGCGGGGAGCGCGTCCGGCGTGGAGCTGGTCGGTAGCAACCGTCGCCCTGCTGGCCGCGGCCGCCACGGCCGCCTACGCCCAGGGCTACCGGTTCCGCGAGGGGAGCCTCGCCGCGCGCTACGCGCCGCCGCGGATGCCCGATGCCAGCTTCGTCATCTGCCGCGTCGCGTACCGCAGCGTGCGCGTCGAGCCGATGGGCATCGGCTGGCAGACCGACTACCCGTTCGCCGAGATCAACCTCACGACCCGCCTCTCCGAGCTGACCAAGACGCGCGTCAGCCGTGACGAGAGCGGCCGGCCCAACCACTTCGTCGTCCGGCTGACGGACGACACGCTGTTCAACTGCCCGCTGACCCTCGCATCGGATGTCGGCTCGCTCGGGTTCACGCCGCCCGAGATCGAGCGGCTGCGGACGTATCTGCTCAAGGGCGGCTTCCTCTGGGTGGACGACTTCTGGGGCACGCTCGCGTGGCGCCAGTGGTCGAACGAGATCGCGAAGGTGCTGCCCCCCGCCGAGTACCCGATCGAAGACGTGCGGATGGACGACCCGATGCTGAAGAGCATGTTCGAGGTGGCGCAGATCCCGCAGATCACGAACATCCAGTTCTGGCGCGGCGTGGGCGGCCAGACGACCTCGGAGCGCGGGTCCGACAGTACGGAGGCGCACCTGCGCGCCATCCGCGACCGCCACGGGCGCGTCATGGTGCTGATGACGCACAACACCGACGTCGCGGACTCCTGGGAGCGCGAAGGCGAGGACCCGGGATTCTTCTACCAGTTCTCGCCGAACGGCTATGCGCTCGGCATCAACGTGCTGCTGCACGCGATGACGCACTAGGGCACCCCAACGCGCAAACTCCGCGCGTTGGGGACCCCGCACTGAAGACGATCGCGATCACCGGATGATGGTCTGACCCGTACGTGTCGCCCACGACGTGCGTCACGGCCTGCCAGCCCGGCGGCAGATCGAACAACAGGTGATCGAGGACGAGGCGGCTTCGGAACGTCGAAGTCCGCGGGAAGCCGGGCGTGTCGTCGAACCGGCGCGTGAGGACCTCCCACGCGGGCTCGTGTCGGCCGAGCCACGTGTTGAGGTCGGCGCCGAGAATTCCCGCGCCCGCGCGGGGCAGGGCTGCGACGAGCGCCTCGGCCTGGCGGGCGCGCGCCCCGTCGCTGAACAGGCCGCCCTTCCACCAGCTCACCCGGTTCTCCAGGTGGGCCGAGGCGACGAACAACCGATGGCCTTCGACCTCGATCGACGCGACGGCGGCGCCGCGCGGCTGCCGCTCCTGCGGCAGCGTGATCGCCCGAGCGCCCGCGATCGGCCGGCTCGAGACGATGGCGTTGCTGCGCGTCCGCCGTCCGTCATGCCGGACCGGCACCAGGAAAAATGACCATCCGCGCTCGGCGACGAGCCGCTCGAGGCGAACGGCGTCCTCACCGGCCGCTTCCTGCAGCAACACGACGAAATTTTCCGCGCTGCCGGCGGCCAAGCGTCCGGCTTCGAGATCCCCGACAAGGCGGCGAAAATCTCCGCGGCCCGCGTGCATATTCCAGGTGACAACGACGAGCAGGGTCGAGCGCGGTTGGACCGTTTCGATTGACGCGCGCGCGCAGCCCGCGAGAGGCAGAAGGAGCGCGAAGGTGCCGGCGAGCGGTTGCGCCCGGCGCAACGCTCGTGTCAGAATTTGCTTATTCATGGATTGGTTCTTCATGCATTACTACAACAAGGCTCTCATTATCGCTGGCGTCCTGCTGGCTGCCGTCACCGCGTCCGCCCAGACGTCGGGCGGCAACGCCGCGGCTCGCGCACTCAAGAATCCGGTAGCCGCCACGCCGACATCGATCACCGCGGGTGCGGCGGCTTACAAGAAGTACTGCGCGTTCTGCCACGGCGAGAATGCGAAGGGCAACGGCCCGCTCGCGCCGAAGGATTCGAATCCGTCAGACCTGACCGACGCGACATGGACGTCCGGGTCGACCGACGGCGAGATCTTCACTACCATCGCCAACGGCACGGGCCCGAACTCGAAGATGGTCGGCTTCAAGGGCAAGATGCCGGACCAGGACATCTGGCACATCGTGAACTTTCTGCGTAGCCTCGGCCCGAAAGCCGCAGGTCGCTGAGGCGGGGGAACCCTGCGCACCCGGAATCGTTTTGTCGTTGTTGTCGCCGTGTGCGCGACCGCGCTCGCCAGCGGTGTCGCCTGCCGCTGGTACGAGCCGCCGGCGTCGAGCACGTCGACTGCGCCGGTGGGGCCGCCGCTCCCGGGGCAGCCGACCGGCGTGTTCACCACCGCCCGCCCTACCGTCGGCGACGCCCTCGACGATTTCCTGAACCGCCAGCCCGAGCCCCGGCAGCCGATCGAGTTCCCCCACAACGTGCACGTCGGCAAGCAGATCGCGTGTGCGTTCTGCCACGACGGGGTGGAGAAGGGACCGGCGGCTGGGCTGCCGAGCGTCCGGACCTGCATGATCTGCCATGAGGCGATCGCGACCGACCGCCCGCGCATCCAGCAGATCACGGCGATGCGCGACAAGGGGCTCGACCTCGCGTGGCAGCGCGTCTACGGGTTCGACAACGAGGACAGCGTCCGCTTCAACCACGCGCCGCACATCCGCGCCAAGGTCGAGTGCGCGACCTGCCACGGTAACGTCGCCGAACAGACGGTCGCCCAGCGGAGCGTCGAGCACACGATGGGCTTCTGCGTGAATTGCCACAACGAGCGCAAGGCGCCCGTTGAGTGTGTCATCTGCCACTACTGAGATGGACCGCCGCTCCTTCATCAAGCTCACGGCGGTGACCGGGGCGAGCGCGGCGCTGGCGAGCTGCGGCAATCCCGAGAATCAGCTCATCCGGTTCGTCCCGGACGAAGACATCGTTCCCGGCATCGCCGTCTGGAAGCCCGGCGTGTGCCCGCTCTGTGCGGCGGGATGCGGCCTCACCGTGCGCGTGATGGACGCGGACGCGGAAGTGGTCCGCAACGGCCAGCTCGGCATCGTGCGGATTGCCGCCGCCAAGAAGCTCGAAGGCGCGCCGAACCACCCGGTGAATCGCGGCGGACTCTGCGCCCGCGGGCAGGCGGCGATTCAGATCACCTACCACCCGGATCGAATCACGCAGCCCCTCAAGCGCGCGGGGGAGCGCGGCGATGGCCGCTACGAAGCGATCTCCTGGGACGACGCGCTTGGGGAGGTGGTTTCCCGGCTCGACGCGCTGGAGGCCGCGGGTACCCAGCGCGCGCTGGCGTTCCTGTCGCGCGGCGGTGCGGGTCACCGGGCCGCGCTCATCGAGCAGTTCCTCGCCCGGTTCGGGGCGCCGCCTCCGCTCGTCTACGAGCTGTTCGGCGACGAGGTGCTGCGCCGCGCCAACGCGGTCAGCTTCGGGCGCGAGCAGCTGCCGACGCTCGATCTGGCGAACGCCCGGTTCGTGTTGAGCTTCGGCGCCGACTTTCTCGGCACGTGGAATTCGCCGGTGGCGCAGAGCGTCGCCTACGGCGCGATGCGGCAGGGCCGTCCCGGCATCCGGGGCGGCTTCGTGCAGGTCGAGTCACGCATGTCGCAGACGGGCGCCAACGCCGACGAGTGGATCCCGGCGCGGCCGGGGACCGAAGGCGTGCTGGCGCTCGGCCTGGCGCACGTCATCGTCGCGGCCGGGCTCCGTCCGGCGTCGGCCGCCAGCCGCGCCGGCGCGCTCATCGACGGCTGGAGCGACGGCCTCCAGGGCTACGCGCCGGAGCAGGTCGAGAAGATCACGGGCGTCGCCGCTGCGCGCGTCGATCGGCTGGGGCGCCAGTTTGCGGAGATGCGCCCGTCGGTCGCGATTGTGGCCGGGCCGCCGCTTGCTCATACGAACGGCTTCTTCACGGCCGTGGCAGTGAACGCGCTCAACGCGCTGGTGGGGAATATCGAGCAGCCCGGCGGCGTGTTCTTCACCCCGCAGCTGGACCTGGCCGCCGCGCTCAAGATGAAAACCCCCGTCGCCGGCGCGCCAGCGCCACCGTTCCGGCTTCAGCCGGAGGGCGACGAGGACGACCCCCACATCGGCGATGCGCAGGTTCTTTTTGTCGACGGCGCAAATCCGGTGTTCACCGCGCCCCGTCTGTGGCGCATCGAACAGGCGCTTGCGAAAGCTCCCTACATCGTCAGCTTCGGCAGCTTCCTCGACGAGACGGCCGTCCGGGCGGATCTCATCCTCCCCGATCACTCGTTCCTCGAAGCGTGGAGCGGGGCTGTTCCCGAGTCCGGCGCGACGGTCGCGGTCGCCAGCGTGGCGCCGCCCGTGATGCGCCCGCTCTATCAGACGCGCGCCACGCCGGACGTGCTGCTCGACATCGGCCGCCGGCTGCGGCGGCCGCTGAACCTGCCGTGGCAGACCTTCGAGGAGATGTTGGCCGCCGCGTTTGCCGCGCTTCCGTCCGCCACGCGCGATGTGGACGCGTGGACGGATGCGCAGGGGAAGGGTATGTGGTCCGGCACGCTGCCGGCGGGCCTTGGCCGCGCGGCCTCGCTTCCGGCGCCGCCCGCGGCGCGGCCGCTCGCCTATGAGGCGCCGAGTTTCGACGGCGACGCGGGCGAGTATCCGTTTCATTTCCTGCCATATCCCTCGACGACGTTTCTCGACGGCTCGCTGGCCCATCTGCCGTGGCTCCAGGAAATGCCCGACCCGCTCACTTCGGCCATGTGGAGCAGCTGGGTCGAGATCAACCCTGCAACGGCCGAGCGCCTCGGCATCGGCCAGGGCGACGTCGTCGAGATCGCGTCCGCTCATGGCTCGGTCCGGGCGGCGGCGATCCTGACGCCGGGCATCGCGCCCGACATGGTCGCCATGCCGGCCGGCCAGGGGCACCGCACCTTCACCCGCTATGCGAGCGGCCGGGGGTCGAACCCGGTGGAAGTGATCGCGCCGGTCACCGAGCCGGCGACGGGCGCCCTGGCGTGGGCGGCCACACGCGTGCGCGTCACGCGCGTCGGCCCGCCGGACGGCAGCCTGATCCTGTTCGCCGGCGGCATGCGGGAGCATCCGGAGGAGCACCGATGACAACTCCCAAATCCCAAAACGCCAACTCCCACGTTGGGAGTTGTGGAGTTGGGCGCTTGCACCCCACCGCGCAGGCGTGCGCCGTGGAGACCCCGCGTTGGAAGTTGATGAGGGGCAGGTAAATGCCGCGCTGGGGCATGGCGGCGGACCTCGATCGCTGCAACGGATGCGGCGCCTGCGTCGTGGCGTGCCACGCCGAGAACAACATCTCGACGGTGGGCGCCGGCGAAGCGGCGCGCGGCCGAGCGAAGCACTGGATCCGCGTGGAGCGCTACTGGGAAGGCGATTTCCCCGACGTACGCGTCAAGTTCCGGCCCGTGCTCTGCCAGCACTGCGACAACGCGCCGTGCGAGCCGGTCTGCCCGACCTACGCGAGCCACCACACCGAAGACGGGCTGAACGCGCAGGTCTACAACCGGTGCATCGGCACGCGGTACTGCGCCAACGCCTGCCCGTACAACGCCCGCTTCTTCGACTTCTTCAATCCCTCCTGGGACAAGCCGCTGCACCTCCAGCTGAACCCCGACGTGTCGCTGCGCATGGTGGGCGTGGTGGAGAAGTGCACGTTCTGCGTGCAGCGCATCAACGCGGCGCGGGTGCAGGCGAAGGCCGAGGGACGGGGCGTGCGCGACGGCGAGATCCAGCCGGCGTGCGCGCAGTCGTGCCCCTCCCGCGCGCTGGTCTTCGGCGACCTCGACGACCCCGAGAGCGAGGTCTCGCGCCTGTCGCGCTCGCCGCGCGGCAGCAAGCTGCTCGAGGACACCGGCGCACGCCCGAAGGTTACGTATCTGGCAAGGCAGGCATAGCGATGACCCACCCGACTGGCGCCCGCATCAACAACGACCTGATCCGGCCGCTGCTCCTCACGTCGTGGCGGTTCTACCTGCTGGTCGTCTTCTTCGGTGGCTTCGTCGTGGCCGGCGTGATCGCTTGGATCAGCCAGATGTACTACGGCTTCGGGATCGCCGGGCTCAAGTGGCCGATCTACTGGGCGTTCTACGTCACGAACTTCGTCTTCTGGATCGGCATCAGCCACGCCGGCACGCTGATCTCGGCGATCCTCCGGCTCGTGAACGCCGGCTGGCGGCGCCCGGTGACGCGGTGCGCCGAGGTGATCACCGTCTTCGCGCTGATGATCGGCGCGCTCTTCCCGCTCATCCACCTCGGCCGGCCGTGGCTCGCGTTCTGGCTCTTTCCGTATCCGAGCGAGCGGCTGATCTGGCCGAACTTCCGGTCGCCGCTCGTCTGGGACTTCTTCGCCATCAACACCTATCTCACCGGCAGCACTCTCTTCCTGCTGCTGCCGATGATTCCCGACTTCGCCGTCGTCCGCGACAAGTCGACGGGGTTGCGGCACCGGATCTATCGTGTGCTCGCGCTCGGGTGGCGCGGCACGCCGAAGCAGTGGCACCGGCTCGAGTCGGCGATGCAGATCATGGCGATCGCGATCATTCCGGTCGCGGTGTCGGTCCACACCGTCGTCTCGTTCGACTTCTCGATGGCGCCGATCCCGATGTGGAACACCACGATCTTCGGCCCGTATTTCGTCGCGGGCGCCATCTTCAGCGGCATCGCCGGGCTGCTCATCGCCATGGCCGTGCTGCGCAAGTTCCTCCACCTCGAGGACTACATCCATCCGGTGCACTTCGAGAACCTCGGCAAGCTCCTGCTCGTGATGGCGCTGCTCTGGGGCTACTTCGTCTTCAACGAGCGCCTCGTCACGTATTACGGCAACGGGCCGGCCGAGATGACCGTCTTCTGGCAGACGCAGCGGGAGTCGTTCGCGCCGCTCTACTGGACGATGGTGACCTGCAACTTCGTGCTGCCGGTTGTCCTCATGGGAATCCGGCGGTTCCGGACGATCGCGGGATGCGTGATCGCGTCGTTCGGCGTCATCCTCGGCATGTGGCTCGAGCGCTTCCTGATCATCGTGCCGTCGCTCGGGCACAAGTACCTGCCGTACAGCTTCGGCTCCTACAGCCCGCGGCCGGCCGAGATCGTCATTACGGGCGCCACCTTCGCGGCGATGGCCCTGCTGTACGTGCTGTTCGCCAAGTTCGTCCCGATCATCTCGATCTGGGAGCTCAAGGCCGGCGAGCACCCGTCGCCGGCCCTGATTCCGCCGGCCACCGCGGAGCACCGGCTCGGGGAGCTGCACCTGTGAAGGCGGTCTACGGCCTCTACCCGGACGGCCAGTCGGCGCAGCAGGCGGTGAACCGGCTGCGTGCGGCCGGGCTCACCGACCGTGACATCACGGTCATCTCCGCGCAGCCGATGGAGGACTTCGAGTTCGGCCGCATGGACGACTCCACCTGGATGTGGTGGTTTGCCTGTCTCGGCGGGCTGATCGGCATGTCGGTCGGGCTTGCCCTGTCGTGGTACACGGCAACCGCCTGGCCGATGAACGTCGGCGGACTGCCGACCTTCGCCTGGTGGCCTAAGCTCATCATTCTCTTTGAGATGACGATGCTCGGAGCAATCCTGGCCACGGTCATCACCCTTGTCGTGTCGGCGATCATCCCGCGCAAGGGACAGACGCTGTACGACCCTGAGGTCACCGACGGCAAGATCCTGGTCGGGGTCGAGGATCCGATTAACGTGTCGCTGCCTGCGATCGAAACCGCGCTCAGCAGTCCGTCCGGCGCCCGGGTCAAGAGAACGTTCTAGCCTTCTAGGGTCTCGTCGCGAGCGGCAAAGCCTCGCCACACCACGCAGTTACGGGCCTCGGGCGGTTGCGGGGCGGTATCGGCGCGTGGTATATTCGTTAGGTTCTCTTGGGGCTAGGACACCCTATCTAGCCTCAGCCGCACTGGACGCGGCCGACGGCCGTGTTCCTTTGGGCAGATCGCGCCGGGTAGGCCGGTTTGCCTTCGCGAATCACACAGATAGGGTCAGCAGTCTCAGGTGCCAGATGCGGGCCATGCTTGCTGGCAAAGCGTGCCGCTCTTCAGGCCTGGGACACTGCGCCGGCCGTCAGGCTCGCGGCCGCGTGCAGCAGTAGAGCGGAGCGAACGGGCGTTTTTTCGCCTGTACGCGCCGGTGGGTTGGTGGATGGTGGTTGGTGGTTCGTGGTCAGTAAGCGGCCGGAACCACCAACCACCAACCACTAACGGATTGACGAGGGATATGCCGACTATCAGTCAGCTTGTTCGCCAGGGACGGAAGCGGATCGTCGCCAAGACGAAGAGTCCGGCGCTCCAGACGAGCCCGCAGAAGCGGGGGGTCTGCGTGCGCGTGTTCACGCAGACGCCGAAGAAGCCGAACTCGGCGCTCCGCAAGGTGGCGCGCGTGCGGCTGACCAACGGCATCGAGGTGACGACCTACATCCCGGGCGTCGGGCACAACCTGCAGGAGCACTCGCTGGTGCTCATCCGCGGCGGCCGGGTCAAGGATCTGCCGGGCGTTCGCTACCACGTCGTGCGCGGCACGCTCGACGCCGTGGGCGTCCAGGGGCGGAAGCAGGGGCGATCGAAGTACGGCGCGAAGAGACCAAAGCAATGACGGGAACCACGAAGGACACGACGGTCACGAAGAACACGAATTTTCTTTTCTTGGATTCCAAGTTCGTGGCCTTCGTGATCTTCGTGACCTTCGTGGTTGGGACGTGAGGAACGGAAATGCCTCGTAGACGAGAGATTCCGAAGCGCGAGCTGGCGGCCGATCCGCTCTACAACAGCACGCTGGTCAGCAAGTTCATCAACACCGTCATGCGCGACGGCAAGCGGAGCACGGCGGAGCGAATCCTGTATCAGAGCTTCGACATCATCAAGGAGCGCACGGGCGACGACCCGCTGAAGATCTTCAAGAAGGCGCTCGACAACGTGAAGCCGAGCCTCGAGGTGAAGTCGCGGCGCGTCGGCGGCTCGAACTACCAGGTGCCGGTCGAGGTGAACCCGAACCGCCGCCTGTCGCTCAGCATCCGCTGGATCGTCAGCTACGCGCGCGAGCGCGGCGACGGCAAGACGATGCAGGAGCAGCTCGCCAACGAGCTGCTGGACGCGTCGAACCTGCGTGGCGGCGCGGTGAAGAAGCGGGAGGACACGCACCGGATGGCGGAGGCGAACAAGGCATTTGCTCATTACCGCTGGTAAGAGACATGGAAACCACGAAGGGCACGAAAGGCACGAAGGACACGAATTCTTCTTTGGTTTGGATTCGTGATCTTCGTGAGCTTCGTGACCTTCGTGGTTAGAAGCAACAATGCCCAGGCAGACACCCCTCGAACGGACGCGGAACATCGGCATCATGGCCCACATCGATGCCGGCAAGACCACCACGACGGAGAGGATCCTCTTCTACACCGGGATTACGTACAAGCTCGGTGAGGTCCATGAGGGCACCGCCGTGATGGACTGGATGGAGCAGGAACAGGAGCGCGGCATCACGATCACCTCCGCCGCGACGACCTGCTTCTGGCGCGGCACCCGCATCAACATCATCGACACGCCGGGCCACGTGGACTTCACCGCCGAGGTGGAGCGTTCGCTCCGCGTGCTCGACGGCGCGGTCGCCGTGTTCGATGCGGTGTCGGGCGTCGAGCCGCAGTCCGAGACGGTGTGGCGTCAGGCCGACAAGTACCGCGTCCCGCGGATCTGCTTCGTCAACAAGATGGACCGCGTCGGCGCCGACTTCCGGCGGACGCTCGAGCAGATCGAGTCGAAGCTGGGCGGCAACCCGGTCGCGATCCAGCTCCCGATCGGCAGCGAGGACAAGTTCCGCGGCGTGGTCGACCTCGTCAAGATGAAGGCGATCACCTACAAGGACGAGACGCTGGGCGCCGACTACGACGTCTCCGACATTCCCGCCGACATGCTCCCGCAGGCGAAGCAGTACCGCGAGAAGCTCATCGAGAAAGTCAGCGAACACGACGACGCGCTGCTCGAGAAATACCTGCACGGCGAGGAGATCGCCGAGGACGAGATCAAAGCCGTGCTGCGCAGGCGCGTGGTCCAGTCGGTCCGCCACGAGTCGGCGCCGTTTACGGTCGTCATCTGCGGCGCGGCGTTCAAGAACAAGGGCGTCCAGCCGCTGCTCGATGCCGTGGTCGACTACCTGCCGTCCCCCCTCGACATTCCGCCGATCACCGGCCTCGATCCCCGCGCCGCCGAGGACACGCTGGTCGAGCGCAAGGCCGCCGACGATGCGCCGTTTGCCGCGCTGGCGTTCAAGATCATGACCGACCCGTTCGTCGGGCAGCTCTCCTTTATCCGCGTGTACTCCGGCGTGCTGACGTCCGGCTCCTCGGTCTACAACGCGACCAAGGGGCGCAACGAGCGCGTGGGGCGTCTGCTCAAGATGCACGCCAACAAGCGCGAGGAAATCAAGGAGGTGTACGCGGGCGATATCGCCGCCGCCGTCGGCCTCAAGCAGGTCAGTACCGGCGACACGCTCTGCGACCAGAAGCACCCGGTGGTGCTCGAGTCGATTCGCTTCCCGGAGCCGGTCATCTCGCTCGCCATCGAGCCGAAGACGAAGGGCGACCAGGAGAAGCTCGGCCAGGGGCTCTCCAAGCTGATGGCGGAGGACCCGACGTTCCGCGTCCGCACCGACGAGCAGACCGCGCAGGTGGTCATCGCCGGCATGGGCGAGCTGCACCTCGAGATCATCGTCGACCGCCTCAAGCGCGAGTTCAACGTCGAGGCGAGCGTCGGCAAGCCGCAGGTCGCCTACAAGGAGACGCTCACGCGGGCGGCCGACGGCGGCGGACGCTACGTGCGGCAGACCGGCGGCCGCGGCCAGTACGGTCACGCGAAGATTCACCTGTATCCCGCGGATCCGGGCAGCGGCTACGTCTTCGAGAACTGCATCGCCGGCGGCGTGATTCCGAAGGAGTTCATCAAGCCGATCGACCAAGGGATCAAGGAGGCGATGACGCGCGGCATCCTCGCCGGCTACCCGGTCGACGACGTCCGCATCGAGCTGTACGACGGCTCGTTCCACGAGGTCGACTCGTCGGAAATGGCCTTCAAGATTGCCGGCTCGCTCGCGTTCCAGGACGCGGCGAAGAAGGCGAAGCCGGTCCTGCTCGAGCCGGTCATGCGGGTGGAAGTGGTGGTTCCGAAGGAATACCTCGGCGACGTGATGGGCGACCTCGCCAGCCGGCGCGGCCGCATCCAGTCGCAGGAGGACCGCGGCGGCACGCAGATCATCAAGGCGCGCGTCCCGCTGTCGGAGATGTTCGGCTATGCGACCGATCTGCGCTCGCGCACGCAGGGGCGCGCGACCTACTCGATGCACTTCGATCGCTACGAGCAGGCGCCGCAGAACGTGAGCGAAGAGGTGGTCGCGAGGATTCAGGGCACGAAGTAGTTCGTAGCGTCCGGCTTCAGCCGGACCAGACGCGGAGCGACGTTAGATGGCGAAGGAAAAATTTGATCGTTCGAAGCCGCACGTCAACGTGGGGACGATCGGGCACATCGACCACGGGAAGACGACGCTGACGGCGGCGATCACCAAGGTGCTGGCGCTGCGGGGGGGAGCGGAGTTTCGCCCCTTCGGGTCCATCGATAATGCACCGGAGGAGCGGGCCCGGGGCATCACCATCGCGATCGCCCATGCGGAGTATGAGACGGACAAGCGGCACTACGCCCATGTG
>JACPTI010000025.1 GCA_016192845.1 Acidobacteriota bacterium | reverse complement strand
TATCTCACGCTGGCGGAAGGCATTAAGCTCGCCGCGCAGACCTTTACGAAAGACGTCAAGAAGCTGTCGTGCTGCGCGGCGTGACACCGAGGGCAAAGCATGACTCCTAGAGGCCAATTGTGCGCGTCGGCTGCCGGAACCGTGGTGGTCGCGCTGTGCTGCTTCACGCCCATCCTGGTCGTCGCCCTCGCCGCCGTGGGGCTGGCCGCCTTTACGCCGTACCTCGATCTCGTGCTCCTTCCCGCGCTGGCAATCCTGATCGTCGTCACGGGCATATCGTACCGTCGGTACGTGCGGGCCAGTCGAGCACGACACCGACAATCGGGATGAGAGGGACGTGCTCATGACCACGGGGGCCATGCTTGGACTCGCGACGCTCGTCGTCGTGACTGCGATTCTCCTCCGCGTGTTCCCGTCCTGGACCGCCGCGCTGCTCCAGCATCAGCACTAACCACGCTACGCTCGTTCGAGCCTTGCACGTCCGCCCGGGCCGGGGTACGCTTCGTTTTCTCGTCGACTCACTACAAGCGGGAGGCTGCCATGAGACTCGCCTTGTTCCATCCTGTTGCACTTTCGATTTCGGCGGCTGTGATCGTTGGATGCGCCGGGCCGCAGACAGGCGAGCCGGGCGCGCGGCGCGCGCTGGACGATGCCGCTGAGGCGACGGGCGGCTCGGAGGCCTTGCGAGCCATCCAGGCGCAGCGTCTCACGAGTAAGGGGTCCAGTTTCGAGCCGATGCAGGGCATGCAGCCCGACGAGACGCGCCAGGTCAACAGCTTTTCGGAAACAGTGACCGTTGACTTCGGGCGGTCGGCTATGCGGATTGCGTTCGAGGGACAACGGACGTACCCCGCATCGGGGCCGCTGTCGTTTACCGAAATCGTCGACGGGCAGAACGGCTCGCTCGAGCAGGCGGATGCGGCAGGGGTCGTCTCGCCGGTCCGCCTGCACGCCAGCCGGCATGCCGCCCGGCTCCGCGACCTCAATCGCATGCCGGCCCGCGTCCTGACGACTGCGAGCCAGGCTCCCGGGCTCAATCGCCTCCCGGACAGGGCGATCGACGGCGTGACCTACCAGGTCGTGACGTACCAGGACGCGGGCCAGGCGGTCGAGCTGCTCGTCGACGCGTCGACGCGTCTGCCGGCGCGCGTGGCCTACCTGGAAGACGACCCGCTCCTGGGCGATACACGCAACGAGTGGGTGTGGTCCGACTGGAGGGAGGTGGCAGGCGTCCGTCTCCCGCATCGCGAGGAGCGCCGCCTCAACGGGCGCGTTATCCGCAGCACGACCCTCACCGAGGTTGAGAACAATCCCGCGGCCGCGACGAATGCGTTTGCGATTCCGGCCGCGGCTTTGCAGGAACCAGAAGTGGGCGAACGGATCGTGTCGGAATGGACGCTGCGCCGGGCGGCGATGGGCGTCGGCTTCCAGGACTACGGTCGGCCACAGAACGTGGAGCTGGAGACGGTCGCGCCCGGGGTGTTCCACGCCCGCGGCGGCACGCATCATTCGCTGATCGTGGAGATGAACGATCATCTGATGGTCATCGAGGCGCCGCTGTTCGAGGAGCGATCGCGCGCCGTCATCAACGCCACGAAACAGAAGCTGCCGGCCAAGCCGATCAGGTACGTCATGGTGACTCACCATCACAACGACCATTCCGGCGGCATTCGCGCCTACGCCGCGGAGGGGCCACCGTCATCGCGCATGCCAGCATCGTTCCGTTCCTCCAGGGCGTCCTGACCCACGCGAAAACCATCCGTCCGGATGCCCTCGCCCTCCTTCAGGCGAAAGCCGGACCGACGAACGTCCCGATCGACGGTGTGGCGACGACCAAGGAATACACGGATGGGAGTCGTGTGGTCCAGGTCCACACGATTCCCAACACTGCACACGCTCAGGGGATGCTCGCAGCGTACCTGCCGATGGAGCGAATCATTTTCGTCAGCGACCTCTATTCACCAGCGCCGGGCGCGCGTGTGGATCCGTCGAATGCGAACGCGCGTACGTTCTACACGGCCGTCAAGGCGCTTGGGCTCAACGTGGACCGGGTTGTCGGCGGACATGGAGCCGTCGGTCCCTTCCGCGACCTGGCCGCCGCGATGGAGAAAGGATGAGATCGAAGGAGGGCTCTACTCTGCGCGTGACGGCAAGATGGATTGAAACCCTGCTGACGCTGGCCGGCTTGGTGGCCTTTGCGCCGTCGGCCATGCTCACCGCAGCGCAATCCAGCGGTGGCACCGGGAAACCAACATTCGACATCACGCGGTTCGTGGGTTCCGAGGGAAGATTCGAGACATTCCATGTCAGCCAGAACCAGAACGATGGCAGCGGAGTGATTGGTTCCAGCCGTTCACCTTTCAGCGGTCCGCCAACACACGCACCGTAGGACGTCCAGGTCGATCGGGTCTCCGCGTCTGTAACCTGCGCCGTGCCGGGCGCAGCGGCCCGGAACGTCAGAGCGCGGCCGCGGGCGGTGCGCGCGAACACGGTGGTCGTTTCCTTGGCGGCGTTATGGACAAGCAGCACGGCTGTCGATCCCACCTGGTCGTTCACAACCGCATGTTTCTCCAACGCCGTCATTGGGTAGGCCTTGCGTCCGCCACCGGTCTCCACGCCAAGCACTTGCGTCATCGGCGGGAGCCGCGGATCGTCGCGCAGCGTCGCACTCATTGGCCTGGCGCTGCGGCGCAGGTTGGCGACATGCTGCGCCATGAGCCGGTACTAATCCTCGAACCTGGCCTCTGGCACGAGTGCCAGCGTGTCCGGGTGTCGAGCGCGCCATGCCTCCCACGTCGTGAGCTCGAAGGGCGCGATCGTCAGCCGCTTCCCCTTCAGCGGGCCGTCGAATGCTTCGCCCGTGGCCTGTTGCCATGTGGAGCCGGTCTCGCGGTCGCGCATCATGAAGTTCATGCCGCGCAGCCCCAGCCCGGATCCTGTATCAAAATCGAGCGTCCTGCCGTCGATTTCGGCCCTGAACACGAGGGCCGTGTTGCAGAGCGCTCACCAGGTCACCAGGATTGGGCCTGACGGCAGCCGGTCGAAGACGATGTGATGAAAGGCGACGACCGGTACGAGATAGGCCTTCGCGACGCCATCGGCACTCACCTCCATGACCCGGTCGTCTTCCTTCATGAAGCTCGCCGCCTCCCCAGCCGGCACGAAGCGGGGCGTCCGGAGGCGCTCAAACCGGCCGAGTCCAGCGGGTCGGTCTACACCCTGGGGCGCGGCGAGCAGAACCGTGGCGGTCACGAACAACGACGCCGATATCGCGCCGATTGCGCGTCGTCTCATACAGTCCCCCTTTGTCCTACAAGAGCGCCTGTATCTGCGCCTCGAACGTTTCCTTGGTCGTGAATCCCGTGTGCGTCTTGCAGATTCTGCCGTCGCGCCCGATGATGAAGGTGGTTGGCATCCCGATGATCGGCCCATATGCGTCCAAGACGTCTTCGCGTCCCTCGCCGACCAGAACCGGATAATTCATCTTCATCCGGTCGACATAGGGCTTGAGCGTCGAGGCAGGCCCATCAACGGCAAAGCCCAGGACCTGGAAACCCTTCGAGCGATACTTGTTGAATAGCTCGATGAAGCCCGGGATCTCGATCTTGCACGGGCCACACCAGGTCGCCCAGAAATCCAGCAGGATCACTTTTCCCTTGTAGGCGCTCAACGAGACATCCTTCCCGTTCAGGTCCTTGAGGGCGAAGTTCAAGTTCGCAGCTTTCGCTTGAGTGTCGCACATGGCATGCCTGGTCCTGAGGGGAGCGCAGCTCATGCGGGCGTTTCGGTTTGTCAAGCCGCCGTATGTCCCCGATGATGTCTTTCGCGACTACACGCGGCACAGTTGGAAGTCCCTCGCGCAGACCTTCGATCGCGTGCTCCTGGGCGTTCCCGGCGGTCCGTTGGTCCGGCAGATCCGGGACGTTCCGATTCTCAACCTGACGGGCCGGAACGACGACGAGATCGCTCGCAGAGCCGTTGAGCAACGCAATGTTCAGAACGTGTTGCTGCCGGGTGGACACCTGATGCTCCTGGAACATCCCGATTCCACAGTGGGGGCGATCGAGCGATTCCTGAGCGAAGGCCGTTCGAATTCATAGTCGCGCGCTCCCGGGACGACGACTGGCGCCACCTCGCCTCACAACACCGGCTGGTGTAATGTTCGATGCGGATCCGAGACCACGTGTGATGCCCGACAATCCGATCCCTGGAGGGCGTTCGGACCGCGCCGAAGCGCGCCGGAAGGCATCCGTCCGTGTCTGTATTGCCGTCGCCGCCGCGCTTCTCGGCGTTCTGGGCGCGGCCCTCTTCGCTGGCACAGGGAAGGAGCCCACGGCCGGCCAGCCGGACGGCCGGGCGCCCCACATCAGCGATCCCCAGAGCCCCTTCGATCACGAACACCGATCGTGGACCGCGATCCTGGCCCAGTACGTCAGCGACGGCTCGGTGGACTACCGCGGCCTCGCCTATCGCGGGCGGCCCGTGCTCGACGCGTACCTCAGCGCCCTCAGTGCAGCCTCACCGGCCGAGTCCGGCTGGACCCGAGAGGAGCGCCTGGCGTTCTGGATGAACGCGTACAACGCCTTCACGATTCGCCTGATCCTCGACCACTATCCGCTCCCCAGTATTCGATCGATTGGCGTTCTGCCGTTGGCGGCGTTTCGAACGAAATTCATCCCGCTCGGCGCCGGCCGCACGCCGATCTCGCTGAACGTCATCGAGAACGAGATCCTCCGGAAGCAATTGCAGGACGCGCGGATACATTTCGCGATCGTCTGCGCCTCGCAGAGTTGTCCCGCGCTCCGATCGGAGGCGTACCGGTCGAGCGTCGTCGACCGGCAGCTCGACGAGGCCGCACGAGCGTTCCTCGACGACCCGTCGAAGAACCGCTGGGATCCGGCCTCGCGCACGCTGTACCTCTCGTCGATCTTCAAATGGTTCCGCGACGACTTCGAGCGAGCCGGTGGGACACTCCTGGCCTTCGTGGGACGCTACCTGCCGCGGCCCGTCGCGGCCGATCTCGAGAAGGGGAGGGTGCGGATCGTGTTTCTCAACTACGACTGGTTCTTGAACGGGCGATGAGCGTGGTGCGCTCTGGTCAATCGCTGGTCCTGCCGGACGACGAGCACAATCGCGCCCTCGTGAGCCACGCCCACCCGGACGATTGGGTCAATCCCACGCCGGCGGGCCGTTACAACCTCGTGGTGCTCGGCGCCGGCACGGCCGGGCTCGTCTCCGCCATTGGTGCGGCCTCGCTCGGGGCCAGAGTCGCGATTGTCGAGCGGCATCTCACGGGCGGCGATTGCCTGAACTTCGGCTGCGTCCCGTCGAAAGCCCTGATCAGCGCCGCGCGGGCTGCGGCGGTGGCGCGCGGTGCCGGCAGATTCGGGATCCGCACCGCGCCAGATCCACAGGTCGACTTCGCCGCGGTCATGGAGCGGATGCGCCGGCTGCGTGCCGGGCTCGCGTGGAACGACTCCGTCGGACGACTCGCCGGGCTCGGCGTCGACGTCTATCTCGGGGCGGCGCGTTTCATTCGCGACGACGCGGTCGAAGTGGACGGTCGCACGTTGCAGTTCAGCCGGGCCGTGATCGCCACCGGCGCACGGCCGGCGGTTCCCGCGATTCCAGGACTTGGTGACGCCGGCTTCCACACGAATGAAACCATCTTCTCGGTGACCGAGCGCCCACGCCATTTGTTGGTGATCGGCGCCGGCCCGATCGGTTGTGAACTGGCACAGACCTTCGGGCGCTTCGGCAGCGACGTCACAATCATCGGCCGCAGTGCCCGTCTGCTGCCCCGCGAAGATCCTGATGCATCCGCCATTGTCGAGCGAACGCTCGTCCGTGAGGGCGTCACGGTCGTGGCGAACGCTCGGATCCTTCAAGTCGAGCGCCGCGACACGTCGCTGTCGCGGGTCGTCGTGTACGAGTACGACGGTCAGCAGCGGGAGGTGGCAGGTGACGAGATCCTCATCGCCGTCGGACGCGCACCGAACGTGGAGGGACTGGACGTGGCGGCGGCAGGCATTGCCTCCGACGCGGCCGGCGTCACCGTGGACGACTCCCTGCGCACGACCAACCGCCGGGTCTACGCCGCGGGTGACATCTGCTCACGTCACAAATTCACCCACGCGGCCGACGCCATGGCGCGCGTCGTCCTGCACAACGCGTTGTTCTTCGGCCGCAAGAAGGCCAGCGCCCTCGTCGTCCCGTGGGCGACGTACACCGATCCCGAGGTCGCGCACGTCGGCCTGTCGGCGAAGGACGCGCAGCGACTCGGCGACACGGTGACGACGTTGACGGTGCCCTTGTCCGAGGTCGATCGCGCGGTGCTCGAGGATGAAACGGAGGGATTCGCGAGGGTCCAGGTCGATCGACGACGCGGCACGATCCTCGGCGCGACGATGGTGGCGAGTCATGCCGGTGAATTGATCGGCGAAATCGCCGTGGCCATGAGGGCTGGCGTCGGCATGGGCGCAATCGGCTTCACGATTCACCCGTATCCAACGCAATCCGAAGCCTGGAAGCGGCTGGGCGATGAATGGAACAGAACACGCTTGACACCGGGGGGTGCGCACGCTGCTCCGGTCGCTGCTGCGGTGGCGGCGGTGACCCGATGACGTACCAGCCGCGAAACGTGCGTGCAGCCCTACGTTTCCTCCGAGAGCCCGTTCCCGTGGAGAAGAAGCGGCTGATGCGTGCGCGGTGGGAGTCGCTCGACCCGCGATGGCGAACGCTGGGGCAGGGTCTCGGCCAGCAGGCGACCGGGTGTGGCGCCACGATTGGCGTCCATCCACGGTGCGACTTCGCGTGCACCGGCTGCTACCTCGGCGCCGAGGCGAACCGAGTCCGTCCAATCGCCCTCGACCAGACGCTCCGCCAGCTCGACCAGCTCCGGGCGTGGCTCGGACCGAAGGGCAACGTGCAGATCACGGATGGCGAGGTCACGCTGCTGCCTGCCGGGGACCTCGTGGCGATGCTTCGTTACGCGCGGCGCATTGGCCTCATTCCGATGGTGATGACCCACGGGGACACATTCCGTCGCCAGCCCGGCCTGCTGGAGCGCCTGATGACGGAAGGCGGGCTCACCGAGGTCTCGATCCATATCGACATCACGCAGCGGGGCCGGCTCGGTTACAAGGCCCCGCGCAGCGAAGAAGCGCTGACGCCGCTGCGCGAGGAATGCGCCGGCATGATCCGCGCGGCACGCCGGAGGACGCGCCTTCCGCTTCGCGCGGCGATGACGCTGACGATCACTCGCGACAGCCTCGACGATGTCCCTCACGTCGTCGAATGGTGCCTCCTGAACCGGGACGTCTTCGGCATGCTCTCCTTTCAACCGGTCGCGCAGGTCGGCCGGACGCAACCGGGTCTTCCTGGCGTGACGGTCAGCGAACTCTGGGACCGGATCGAGGTCGTGCTGGCGCGCTACGGGCTGACGCGGCGCGGCCCGGGCGCGCTCACATTCGGCCATCCCGATTGCACGCGCCTCGAGCTGCTGGGCGTGTACGAGCGGGCGGGAGGCAGCCCGCGCCTTTTCACGATCGTCCGCGACGGGTACGAGGCGGACGCTGAGATGATGCGCGCGTTCTTCCGCCGTGGCCTCGGAGGCCTCAATTTCAGGGACGACACGTCCCTCGAACGCGTCTGCCGGGCAGCCGGCATCCTCCTGACGGACCCGCGCTGGGTACTCGGCCCGTTGCGTCGATGGATCCTCGAACGGGTTGCCGGTGTGGGAACGACCGCACCGCGTCTGGTGTGGGACAGAGTACGTGGCAGGGTCAGCATCGACAGTTTCTGTGTGGTCTCGCACCATTTCATGGACGCCGCGGAGCTCGCTAGCGACACGGGTCAGGAGCGGCTGTCCGCGTGCCTGTTCCGTGTGCCTGTCGGTGGCGAGATGGTGTCGATGTGCCGCGTCAACGCTGGCGGACTCCGGGACGCCGTGTACGAACGTCCCACGGAACGCGCGACATTCGCGCTGGCGGTCAGGAGACCGTCAGCGGAATCCGGAATCGATCGCCGAAGGGGCTGATAAACACGAACCCCGCGCGACGAAAGGCTTCCGCCGGAATGCCGATGTCGGCGAGCATGAGCTGTCCGGCGTGCTCCGGGCGGAGGCCGGTTTTCGGCAGCGCCAGCGTCATCGTCCACCGCGGCTGGATCACCACGCCGGGGGTGTCGCCGGTGGTCGCGTTCACGCCCGAGGGCACGTCCAGGGAGAGGATCGGCGCGCCGGTCCCGTTCGCCCATGTAATGAGATCGGCGGCGATCCCCTGAGGCGGGGTCGTCAGGCCGTAGCCAATCAGTGCGTCAATCAGCCTGGGCAACCGCGGTCTCGTCGAGCACGTCTCCACGCATCACCGTCAGTTGCGGGTGGTCGAGGGCGAGCTTTGACGGATCCCGGGCAAGCACGGTGACGGCAAGTCCCCGCTCGAGCGCCTGGCGCACGAGCTGTCGCCCGGTACCTCCCGTTGCGCCGACGATCAGCACACGCGCCGCAGGACCACCCGCGGCCGGGCGGGACGTGACCGGACTCGCACGGTAGCCGGCGCGCGCCAGCGCGACCGACAGCGCCACGGCGTACGCGAGGAACAGAACGAGGGCGACCGTCACGGCTCGCGCGGATCGAACACTTGCCCGGTTTCCGATCCCTCGACGCTGCGCACGTACGACCGGGCCGCCTGGGCGGCCGGGATGCCTCCGGTCAGCGGGCGGCCGAGCTTCTGCAGCGTCTCGGTGAGCCACGGCGGGCTGACGACGTTCACGCGGATGCCGCGCGGCGCTTCGAGCGCCGCCGCGCGGCCGAACCCTTCGAGCGCCGAGTTCACGAGACTCACGGCCGCCGAGCCCGGCGCGGGAAAACGCGAGAGAAAGCCGGCGGTCAGCGTGATCGATCCGCGATCGGCCACCGACTCGATCCCGATCCGGACGACGTTCACCTGTCCCATCAGCTTGTGGCTCAGGCTCAACTGGAAATCGTCGTCGGCGAGCTCGGTGAGCGGCTTCCAGGCGGCACGGCCGGCGGCGCTCACGATCGCGTCGACGCGGCCAACCCGCGCAAAGAGCGCGCGCAGCGACGCGGCATCCGTAATGTCGACCCGCTCGGGCGCACGCTGCAGGCTGGCCAGGACGAGGTCGTGCCGCGCGCCGAGCGCCGCGGCCACCGCGGAGCCCACGGTCCCGGTCGCGCCGATAATCAGCACCCGCATGTCATGGGTGCAGCAGTCGGTGCAGCCGCACCGCCGCGCGCAGCACGCGGGCGTCCTGGCCGTGATCGGCCGTGATCTGCAGACCGACCGGCAAGCCCGACGTCGGCATCGGGATCGAAATGGCCGGTGTGCCGAGCGCCGTCCACGGCGCGTTCATCCGCGGATCGCCGGTCGTCGCGAGCCCGCGCGGCGCGGGCCCGGTGGCTGCAGGCACCAGCATCGCCGGTGTCATCCGGTACAGCTCGGTAAGCCGCGCCTTCGCTTCCGCGACCTGCCGGCGCGCGCCCTCATACTGATCCGCCGGCATCTTCAGGCCCTTCTCGACGAGATCCGCGAGATCGAGCAGGCGCTTGCCGTGCTCCTTCCATCGCTGCTGGTGGACGCGCGCGCCTTCATAGAACATGATGTCGGCCGTCGCCGCCTCGAGCGTCTTGAGCATGCCGGCGATGTCTACAGACCGTATCGCCACGCGGGCGCGCCTGAGCGCCGCGATCGCGTCCTGAAACGCCCGCCCCATTTCCGGCTCGACGTCGGGCATCGGCTCGGGAACGCCAAAGGTCAACTCCTCGTCGCGGCCGGACGCGTACCCCATCGCCTCCCAGAGCGCCACCATGTCGGCCGGCGTATGCGTGAAGAAGCCGACCGTATCGAGGCTCCTGGAAAAGAGCATCACGCCGTCGGTCGGGATGAGGCCGTAGCTCGGCTTGAAGCCGGTGATCCCGCAGTAGGACGCCGGCCGCAGCACGGAGCCGCGCGTCTGCGTCCCGAGCGCGAACGGCACCATCCCGGCCGCGATCGCCGCCGCCGACCCGCTGGAGCTGCCGCCCGGCGTGTGATCGAGATTGCGTGGGTTGCGCGTCGGCGCGGGCGTGCGGTACGCGAAGGCGGCGGTGTGCGTCTTTCCCAGCAGGACCGCGCCGCGCCGCCGCAGCGCCGTGACGATCGCCGCATCCGTCGATCCGAGCCTTCCCTTGTAAACGGGCGAGCCGTACTCGGTGGCGAGCCCGCGCGTCTCCATGATGTCCTTGGCGGCGAACGGAATGCCCGCCAGCGGACCCTCGCCGAGCGGCGGCTGCGGCGCCACCTGCACCCACGCCTGAATCGACGGGTCCATCGTCCGGATCCGCTCCAGACACGCCTTCACCGCCTCGTCGCGCTCGCGGCGCGACGCGTTCATCCACTGTGTGAAGGTCTCGAGGTGCGAGTTCTGCGCAACGGCCGTACGGGACAGCGAAGCAGCCATCGCCGCGGAGGCCCCGATGAGAAACGCCCGTCGGTCGGTATTCATCGCAGTGTGCTCCCGCAACACGCTTATCGCGTCGTGAACGTCAGCTTGTTCCCGAAGGGATCCTTCACGGACATGTCCCGGCCCCACGGCATCGATTCGATACCAGGTCGTGCGTACTTGTATCGCTTTGCAGCCAGCTCCTGCTGGAACGCGTCGAGGTCATCGATTGCGATCCGCATCGCCGCGCCAGGGGTGCCGTCCCCATGATGCTCGGACAGGTGGATGGTGCATCCATCTTTCGAGATCTGCATGTACACAGGACTGTCCGGCTCGAATCGATGCTCCCAGTCGAGCGTGAATCCCAGGAACTCGATATAGAACTCCCGCGCCCGGGATTCGTCGAAGATCCGGAGGATGGGTACTGCCTTTCCCAACGCCATAAGGCTCCACCTAGATCCCCCCGAGACAGACGTACTTGACCTCGAGGAACTCGTCGATGCCGTACTTCGACCCTTCGCGCCCGAGGCCCGATTCCTTGACGCCGCCGAACGGCGCCACCTCGGTGGAGATGAGCCCGGTGTTGACGCCCACCATGCCCGACTCGAGCGCCTCGGCAACGCGCCAGACGCGCCCGATGTCGCGCCCGTAGAAGTACGAGGCGAGGCCGAAGGGGGTGTCGTTGGCGAGCGCGATCGCCTCCTCGTCCGTCTTGAAGCGGAAGAGCGGCGCAACTGGACCGAACGTCTCCTCACGCGCCACCAGCATCGCGGGGGTCACATCGACGAGCACTGTCGGCTCGAAGAAGCGCCCGCCAAGCGCGTGCCGGTGGCCGCCGGTGACGACCCGGGCACCCTTCGACAGCGCGTCGGCGATGTGTTCCTCGACCTTCGCGACCGCCTTGTCGTCGATGAGCGGACCCTGATTGGCGCCCTCCTCGAGCCCGGGCGCCGGCTTCAGCGTCTTCACCGCCTCGGCCAGCTTCGCGGCAAACGCGTCGTAGACGCCGTCCTGCACGAAGAGCCGGTTAGCGCACACGCACGTCTGCCCGGTGTTGCGGTATTTCGACGCCATCGCCCCTTCCACCGCGGCATCGAGATCCGCGTCGTCGAAGACGATGAACGGCGCGTTGCCGCCGAGCTCGAGCGAGATCTTCTTCACAGTGCCGGCGCACTGCGCCATCAGCAGCTTGCCGGTAGCGGTCGACCCGGTGAACGACAGCTTGCGGACCTCCGGGTTCGAGGTCAGCTCGCGGCCGATCTCGTCCGCCGATCCCGTGATGACGTTGAAGACGCCCTTTGGCAGCCCGGCGCGCTCGCCCAGCTCCGCCAGCGCGAGCGCCGAGAACGGCGTCTGCGACGCGGGCTTCAGCACCACCGTGCAACCGACGGCGACGGCGGGGCCGGCCTTGCGCGTGATCATCGCGAGCGGAAAGTTCCACGGCGTGATGCACGCCACCACGCCGACCGGCTGCTTGATGACGACGATCCGCTTGTCGCGCTGATGACCCAGGATCGTGTCACCATACACCCGCTTCGCCTCTTCGCCGAACCATTCGAGGAACGAGGCCGCGTACACCACCTCGCCGCGCGACTCGACGAGCGGCTTCCCCTGCTCGATCGTCATGAGCCGCGCGAGGTCCTCCTGATTCGCCATCATCAGGTCGAACCAGCGGCGGATGATCGCCGCGCGTTCCTTGCCGGTCCGGCTCCGCCACTCCGGGAGCGCGCGCGAGGCCACCTCGATCGCCCGCCGCGTCTCCACCGTGCCGAGCTTCGGCACGACGCCGATGATCTCGCCCGTCGCGGGGTTGTCGACGTTGATGGCGGCGCCGGCGCGCGCCTCGACCCACGCGCCGTCGATGTAGCAGGCCTGCCGGAACAGCTTCGAATCCTTCAGCGAGACGCCGGTTGGGGCCGTGGTTGTGGTCTGCATGATGCCCGCTCCGTTCGGGCCGACCTACAGGTCGGCCCCTCCATTCAACGAGGTGAGCGCGGCGGCGAGATCGCGCATGAACTCGGCCGCGCGCGCCCCGTCGACAACCCGATGATCGCACGACAGCGTCATTGTCAGCATCGGCTTGACGGCGGGCCTGCCGTCGACCGCCACGACGCGATCGGCAATCGCCCCGACCGCCAGGATCGCCGCCTGCGGCGGCACGATGATCGCCGTAAACGCATCGACGCCGTACATCCCGAGATTGCTGATCGTAAACGTCGCGCCCGCGATGTCGTCCGGGTGCAGGCGGCCGGCGCGCGCGCGCTCGGTCAGCTCGCGGCGGCGCGCCGCGATGTCGCCGATGGGGGCCGCGTCGGCGCCTCGAACGACGCCGGTCACCACCGCGTTCTCGACCGCAAGCGCGAGCGCCACGTTGACCTCGCGGTGCACGACGATGCCTCCGGCCGTCCAGCTCGCGTTCACGCGCGGGTGACGCGTCAGCACGCGCGCCACCGCCGCAACGAGGAGGTCCGTGTGCGTCACCTTGACGCCGTGGGAGCGCTCGACGGAGGGGGCCGTCGCCTCGCGCGCCGCGTTGAGTGCGGTCGCGTCGACTTCGCGCGTGACAAAGAAATGGGGAACCGTCGTCCAGCTCTGGCTGGTGCGCTCGGCCATCAGGCGGCCGACGGTTGTGAGGGCGTGTGCGGCGGGTGAGGCGGGTGGGACAAGTGGGGACTCACTCGCCGCACCCGCCCCACTCGCCTTCAGGATGTCGTCCGCGAGAATCTCGCCGCCCGGTCCCGACCCTTTCAGGCGGCCGACGTCGACGCCGTGCTCCTGGGCGAGGCGCCGCGCCTTCGGCGAAATCCGCGGTGCGGCCGCCGGTCCGGGGTCCCCATCGCGCACGCGTGCGCGATGGGGTGGAGGCGCCGAACCCGCCGCGCCTGCCTGCGCCGACGCGGCGGCCGCGGCTGGAGCCGCGTCGGTCCGCCGCGCGGTCGGCGCGCTCGCGCGACCGGCTGCGGGAGGCGCTTCACCCGGCTGCACGAGCCACGCAATCGTGTAGCCGACGGGAATGACGTCGCCCGGTATGGCCGTGACGCCGGCGAGAATGCCGTCGCCCGCGGCTTCCACCTCGACCACCGCCTTGTCGGTCTCCACCTCGAGCAGCATCTCGCCCTTGCGGACCTGCTCGCCCTCCTGCTTCAGCCACGAAACGAGCTTGCCGGTTTCTTGCGCCATCTCGAGCGCAGGCATGACGACGCTGATCGCCATCCGCGTCTGCCCGCCTAGGCGCCGACCTTCTCGCCCGCGGCCGCTTCCGCGCGCGCCGCCGCCGCAATCAGCTCGACGACCTCCGGGTTCGGAGGCGCCTCGGTCTCGCGGACGATCGGCAGGTTCCCGCCGACGGTGACAAACGGCGCGCCGGCCACGAGCAGCTCCTCCGCCGGGAAGCGCGTGATCACCTCGTGTCCGGTGGGCGTGACCACGATTTCCTCCTCGATGCGGGCGGCGCTCCAGCCGTCGGTCGACGGCCAGAACGTTTCGAGCGCGAACACCATGCCCGGCTTGATCTCGTGCGGGTGGTCGAGCGACACGAGCCGGCTGATCATCGGCCGTTCCCAGATGGCGAGGCCGATGCCGTGCCCCATCTGGAGCGCGAACGCCGCCTCCTCGTTCGGGAAGCCGAACTCCTGCGCGCGCGGCCACACCGAGGCGACCTCCGCCGTCGTCCGTCCCGGACGAATGAGCTCGATCGACGCGTCGAGATAGTCGCGGCACCGCTTGTAGGCGTCGACCATCGCACGCGACGCCGAGCCGACGCAGAAGGTCCGGTAGTAGCAGGTGCGGTAGCCCATGTACGAATGGAGGATGTCGTAGTACACGGGGTCGCCCGGCCGCAGGACACGATCGGAGAAGACGTGCGGGTGCGGGCTGCAGCGCTCGCCGGAGATGGCGTTCACCGCTTCCACGTACTCGGAGCCGAGGTCGTACAGCCGTTCGGCAACGAGCGCCACCGCCTCGTTCTCGCGCATGCCGGGGCGCATCGCCTTGTAGAGGTCGTAGTACGCCGCGTCGACCATCATCGCCGACATGTTGAGGAGCGTGATCTCGTCCTGCGTCTTGATCTCGCGCGCGATCGACATCAGCTCCTGGCCGTCGACCACCGTGATTCCCTCGCGCTGCAGCGCAAAGAGCACGGGCGGCTCCACGACGTCGACGCCGAGCGGCTCCTTGAGGAGCCCGCGCTGCTCGAGCTCGATGCGGGTCTTCTTCGCCACGTCCTCGGCGCGCCCCATCTCGGGCGTCATCGCGCCGCGCATCGACGGGATCCCGGCGCGCGACCGCTCGCCGAGCCACGGACAGTTGAGCTGGTGGTGGCGCGCCGCCGACCCGAAGTCCCACAGGATCGGCTCGTCGTGCTGCGGCAGCAGCGTGAAGCGGCTGATCTTGTCCTGCGCCCACGTGCCGATATGGGTGGCGGTGATGTACCGCACGTTGTTCATGTCGAAGCAGAGCAGCGCGCCGAGCGCGGATTTCTCCAGCAGCCCCTTGATGCGCGCGAGCCGCTCGCGCCGCAGCCGGTCGAAGTCGACCCGCTGCTCCCAGTCCACCGCCATCGTGCCGAAGGTCTTCAGTGCCATGGCCTGATCTCCGCCCCGGTCCGGCTAAAGCCGGACACTACGTCTGCCTACTGCCTACTGCCTACTGCCTACGACTTGTTGCACATTTTGCGCGCCAACTCGAACACGGCGCGCTCGGTGGGGACGGTCGCGTCCTCGAGCGCCGGCGAGAACGGCACCGGCACGTGCCGGGCGCCCAGCCGGCGCACCGGCCCGTCCAGATCGTAGAACGCGCCCTCCGCAATCACCGACGCGATCTCGCCCGTCACGCCGTACCGGAAATAGCCTTCGTCGATCACCATCGCGCGCGACGTCTTCCGCACCGACTCGACGAGCGTCTTCTCGTCGAGCGGCCACATCGTCCGGGGATCGACCACTTCCGCGCTGATGCCGACCTCCTCGAGCATCGTGGCCGCGCCGAGCGCCACCTGCACCATGCTGCTCGTCGCCACCAGCGTGATGTCGCGCCCCTCGCGTTTGACGTCGGCCACGCCGAGCGGAATCGTGTAGTCCCCGTCGGGGACCGGTCCCTTCACCTTGGCGTAGCTGATTTTGTCCTCGAAGAAGACGACCGGGTTGTCGTCGCGGATGGCCGACTTGAGCAGCCCCTTGGCGTCGTGCGGCGTGGAAGGCACGACGACCTTCAGACCGGGAACGTGGCTCGGCCAGGCGTGCAGCGACTGCGAATGCTGCGCGGCCGAGCGCCGCGTCGCCCCCATCGTGGCGCGGACGACGAGCGGCACCTTCCACTTGCCGCCTGACATGTAATGGACCTTCGCTGCCTGGTTGACCACCTGGTCCATGATGAGCGCCATGAAGTCGCCGAACATGATGTCGACGATCGGCCGCATCCCCGTCATGGCGGCGCCGACGGCGAGGCCCGTGAATCCCGGTTCGGAGATCGGCGTGTCGATCACGCGATCCTTGCCGAACTCCTCGACGAGCCCCTTCAGCACCTTGAACGCGGTGCCCGCTTCGGCGACGTCCTCGCCGAGCAGCACCACGCGCGGGTCGCGCCGCAGCTCCTCGGCGAGCGCTTCGCGAATCGCCTCGCCGAAGGTGAGTTCGCGAACAGCCGTGGCAGTCTCAGGCATAGACGTCCTCATCCACCCTGCCCGGGTCCGGATAGGGCGCGTTCAGCGCGAATTCGACGGCGGCGTCCATCTCCGCGGCCACCTCCGCATGAATCCGATCGAGCGTCGCCCGATCGGCCAGGCCCTCGGCGACGAGCCACTCGCCATGGAGCGCAATCGGGTCGCGCTCGGTCATCCAGCGCTGCTCTTCCTGCTTCGACCGGTAGTACTCGCGGGCGACGTCGCCCACATGGTGGCCGCGGTACCGGTAGGTGTTGAGCAGGAGGAAGCCCGGTCCGTCGCCGCGCCGCGCGCGCTCGACCATGGCCGACGCGGCGGTATGCACCGCCCGCACGTTCTGGCCGTCGACGCTCTCGGCCGCGATCCCGAACGCCGCCGGCCGCGCGAGCATATCGCCCGCTGTCGTCTCCGAGTAGTGGGTGTATTCGTTGTAGAGATTGTTCTCGCAGGCGTAGAGGACCGGCAGCTTCCACAGCTGCGCCATGTTCATCGTCTCGTACAGCACGCCCTGGCCGAGCGCGCCTTCGCCGAAGAAGCAGACCGCCATGCGCCCGGTGCCGAGGTATTTGGACGAAAACGCGGCGCCGGTGGCAATGCCGGCGCCACCGGCGACAATCGCGTTCGCGCCGAGGTTGCCGGTCGCGGGGTCGGCGATGTGCATCGACCCGCCCTTCCCCTTGCAGTAGCCGGCTTCCTTGCCGAGCAGCTCGGCGAACATCAGCCGCGGCGCGGCTCCCTTGGCCAGGCAGTGGCCGTGCCCGCGGTGCGTGCTGGTGATGTAGTCGTCCGGGCGGAGCGCTTCGCAGATACCGACCGCCACCGCCTCCTCCCCTATGTACAGGTGGGCGAGGCCGGGCATCAGCGCGCGCGTGTAGAGGTCGTTCACCCGCTCCTCAAAGAGCCGGATGGCGGTCATCTGTCGGTACATCCGCAGCAGCTTGTCGACGTCGAGTCCCGCCGCGGTCTGTCTGGTGGCGATGGTCATGCAGAGGCTCCCGAACCGGGGCGTCAGCCGTCCGCCGGGCTGATCCACAATACCGCACCTGTAGCGCGCAGGCTTCAGCCTGCGCGAACCGTAAGTATCCCCCATGCCGTATCCGAAGGAGAAGAGTACCGGCCGGTGGCTGGCCTCGATCGGCCTGTCAGCTCCCGGCGGGAACGACGCTCGTCTCGGGATCGATCAGGAACAGCCAGATGAGCGCCCCGGCGGCGAGCACGGCTGCGCTCACGAGAAACGGCACCACCCAGTAGCCGCGGCCGAAGAGCGTCCCGTAGACGATCGGCGTGAGCGACGCGGCAAGCGAGCCCGACATGTTCATCACGCCCGTGACCGTGCCGCTGAAGCGGCCGCCGACGTCCATCGGCACGGCCCACGCCGGGCCGATCACCCACTCGAGGAAGAAGAACGACGCCGCCAGGTAGAGGATCGAGGCGGTCGCGCCGTCGACGAGCGCGGCCGGAATCAGGAACGCGCCGGCCAGGAAGAACCCCGGCGCGGCCACCAGGCGCCTGGCCCGCCGCGCGTTGCCGGTCGTCTTCAGGATCGTGTCGGACAGCCAGCCGCCCACGACATCCCCGGCCATGCCGGCAATGAGCGGGATCGACCCGATGATGCCGAGCGCCGCGATCGACAGCCCGCGATACTCGCGCAGGTAGGTCGGATACCAGGTCAGATAGAAGTTCGTGCCGAAGAAGAAGCAGCCGTACCCGAGCGCGATGTACCACATGTTCGGCGAGGTCAGGATCGGCCGCCACGGCGTGCGTGGCCTCGCGAGGCTGAGCGCCTTGATGCTGCCGTCCTCGTTGACCCCTCTGATCGCCGCCAGTTCGGCGCGGTTGACGAGCGGATGGTCCTCCGGCCGCTCCCGGTAGAACCACCAGAACGCCGCGACCCACAGGAACCCGATGGCGCCGAAGACGAAGAACATCACGCGCCAACCGTAGACGACGAGGAGCGCTCCGGCGGTGAGCGGCATGATCGCCACGGCGAAGCGGCTGAAGAAATGGGTGATCCCCTGAATGCGGCCGCGCTCGGACGGTGCGAACCAGAGCTGCATGCCGCGGCTCGCCACCGGGAACGCGCCGGCCTCGCCCAGGCCGAGGAACAGGCGCACGGTCAGGAGCGAGCCGAAGCCCGTGGCCCCGCCCGTCATGAACGCCGAGGCTGACGTCCACGTGATCAGGACGTTGAGCACCTTCTTCGGCCCGAACCGATCGCCAAGCCAGCCGACCGGCACCTGGCCGAGCGCATAGGTCCAGGTGAACGCCGCGAGCACCAGCCCCATCTGGCCCAGCGTGAGCCCGAGCGTGTCGCGAATCTCGGGCTGGGCCACGGAGATGATGCCTCGATCCAGATAGCAGATCAGGTACATCAGGCTGAACAGGACCAGCATCCACCACCGCGTCCGTGTCGCGGTGACGGATCGATCCTGAACAGCCTCGCCAATCACCTGTGCCTCCGGCGCGGGGGCGTCAGGCCGGGGTCCCCGCAGCGCGTTTTGTGCGCTGTGGGGTGGAGGCCGGGGTCCCCGCAGCGCGTTTTGTGCGCCGCAGCGCGTTTTGTGCGCTGTGGGGTGGAGGCGGGCGCCAGCGCCGGCGCGCCGGCGGCGGCGAGGGTCACGGGCTGGTTCGTCTCCACCGACTGGTCGGCCGCCTTGTACACCTGCATCACCAGGCGGGCGTGCTCGGCCGTCACGAGCGGCTGCCTGCCCATGGCGACGCATTCGAGGAAGTGGCGCGTCTCGGCTTCCATCGGTCCGGCGTAGACGTGGTTCACCTTTTCGCCCGGCATCGACGAGATCGGGAAGCGGATGCCGTCCTTCATCGACGTGACGTACACGTCGCGGTGGGTGTCGTCGACCATCACGGCGCCTTCGGTTCCGACAAACTCGATCCACGTCGAGGCGAAGTTCGGGTAGGCCGGCGGCAGCACCCAGCCCGCGCCGATCGTAAACGCGGTGCCGTCGTCCATGGTCACGACGATCCAGACGCAGTCGGGCGCGTTGTACTGCGCCTTCATGATCTTGGCGACTTCCTGCGCGTACACGCGAACCGGCCTGCGCGGGGCGAGACACCACAGGACGAAGTCGATGTCGTGCGTCGCCTCCATCGCCGCCGGCGAGAGCTTCACCCGGCCGCTGATCTTCTTGCCCAGATTCCGGGTGATGTGACGGCTCACGAGCGCGCTGACCGGCTCGCCGATCGTGCCGTCCTCGATCGATCGCTTCACGTAGGCGAACTTCGGGTTGAACCGCTGGGAGTAGCCGATCGTGAACGCCAGCTTCTTTTCCCTGGAGAGCGCGATCAGCTCGTCGGCCTCCGACAGCTCGATGGCGATCGGCTTCTCGAGCAGCACGTGCTTGCCCGCGAGCATGCTCTCCTTCGCGATCGGGTAGTGCGTCCCCTCCGGGGTCGTCGAGATCATCACGGCGTCGATCGAGGGATTCTCGAGCAGGCGCCTGTAGTCGGTCATCGCGGTGACGGGGTTCGTCATCGCCGCCACTTCCCGGAGCCGGTCTTCCTTGATCTCCGCGATGTGCAGTTCCTTCACCCAGGGGCTCGCCGCACACGCCCCGGCGCGAATGCCGCCGCACCACCCGGTTCCAATGACCGCGACATTGATCTGACGCTTCTGCTGCATGGGCTGCCTCACTTGCCGCCGGCCGGCGGGAGCGGCTCGGGCACGCGGTTGGAGATGGCCGGAGTCGACATCAGGTACGCGTAGATCGCCCGCAGATCCTCGTCGGTGAGCTTCGCGTACATGCGCCACGGCATCGGCGGCAGCAGGTCGCGGCCGACGCCCGACTTCTTCCCGTTCCGAATCGACGCGATGAAGATCTGTTCGGTCCAGGTGCCGATGCCAGTCACGCGATCGGGGGTGAGATTCGACGTGAACGAGACCCCCCACGGCCCGGCCCACGCGGTGTTGGTCTCGTTGATCGCGACGATCCATCCGCCCGCCAGCGGGAGTCGAGGCGCGGCGGTCACGCGGATGTTCTGGGGATGCCCCGACAGCATTCGCGACATGTCGGGCTCGCCTTTCGGCGTGAACGGCGTGTGGCACCCGTTGCAGTCCTGGACGGTGATGAGGTACCTGCCCCGTTCGACCGCGCTCTGAACGGCCGCGCCGCCGCGGGCCTGTTGTCCGGCCGCCGTGCCTGCGGACGCGGCAATCGCGCCGGTGAGGACCGCTGGCAGCAACCGCCGCTCAACGGATCGACCCGCCATGCAGCGGGATTATATGCCGTGGCGGCGATTCGCCGATGATTACCAGGCCGCGCGGACCGGCTGGCCGACGAGCAGCGCCGGGTTGGCGCCCGGGCGAGGGCGGAACTTCTGGGCGCGGCCGCTGTTCACCTCGGCGATGTACAGGTTGCCTTCCTGATCGACGCTCATCCCGTGGACGTTCCACATCGCGCCCGGCCACTCGCCGCGGCTGCCCCACGAGTAGAGATAGCGCCCGCTCAGGTCGTACTTGACGATCTTCGAGGTGTCGTTGTCCGCGATCCAGAGGTGCTTGTCCGCCGAGAAGTGCAGCACCTGCGGCGTCGAGGGTGAGCCGGTCGGGAACTGATCCAGGTACTTGCCGTTCTCGTCGAACACCTGGATGCGCGCGTTCTCGCGGTCGGTCACGTAGACGCGGCGCGCGTCGGGATCGACGGCCACCCCGTGCACCGCGTTGAACGTGCTCGGCGTCGCATCGTTCGCCGTCGTGCTCTTCTCTCCCCACGCGAGCAGGAACCTTCCGTCCCGGTCGAACTTCACGACGCGTGTGTTGGCGTACCCGTCTGCCACGTACATCGTCCCATCGGGCAGCCATGCCAGGAACGTCGGGCGGTTGAAATGCGCGGCATCGTTGCCGGGCACGCCGCGGACGCCCAGCGTCTGGACGAGCTGCCTGCCGTCGTTGGTGAACTTGTAGACGGCGTGCTGGCGGTCGTCGACGACCCAGACGTGCTTCTGCGCGTCGTACGGGTTGACATAAACCGAATGCGGACGGCGGAAGATCTCGTCCCACTGCGTCCAGGCTTCGACGATGGTACCGGCCGTGTCGACGACGATGAGGCAGTGCTCCCAGCGCGCGTCGACGCCGAGCTTCCCTCTCCAGCCGTTCCAGCCGTCGCTCCCCTGGTTGCCCGGGCTGGCCACCGGCCCG
Organism: Acidobacteriota bacterium; assembly: GCA_016192845.1. Classification (GTDB taxonomy): domain Bacteria; phylum Acidobacteriota; class Vicinamibacteria; order Vicinamibacterales; family UBA2999; genus MELF01. Next base: position 36,047 of record JACPTI010000025.1, on the reverse strand, counting down.
ACCGACGCGTTGCGGAAGGGCGTCTGCGACACGGGGAACGAAAGGCTCGGCCCGACGTTCGGGTACGGCACTTCCTCGGGGCGCTCGAGCGCGGGGAGCTCGCCGCGCATCAGCACGAAGACGCGGTTCGGGCTTTCGGCGAAGATGCCCTGCACCGCGCCCCACGTCCAGTCCTCGTGGCCGGGCAGCTGCGAGAGCGGCCTCGGCCAGTTCTCGACAACGGCGTACGGACCGGTCTGGTCCTGGCCGCCCAACTGCCCGGCGACGGCGGCAAAGCCGGCCGTCTGTCCTTCGACCGGCGTCTCCGCCCGATCGAAACGCAGACCGACGGCGATGCCGGCCGCGGCGGCGAGCGCCGCCACCGCCATCGTGCGCGCCGTCACTCGGCGCCTTCCTTGACGACGTGCACGGTGAGCGGCACGGTGACTTCGCGGTGCAGCTTCAGCGGCACCTGGTGGTCGCCGAGCGTTTTGAGCGGCTCGGGCAGGATGATCTTCCGCCGGTCGACCTCGAACCCCTTCTCACTGAGGAAGTCGGTGATGTCGGCCGCCGTGACCGACCCGTAGAGCTGATCGGTCCCGCCGACGCGGCGCGCGATCGTGATGTCGACCGCCGCCAGCCGCGCGGCGATCGCCTCGGCCTGCGCCTTCTCCTGCGCCTCGCGCGTCTCGAGGATCTTCCGCTCCCGCTCGACGTGCTTCCGGTTGCTCTCGGTCGCCGGCAGCGCCAGCTTGCGGGGGAGCAGGTAGTTGCGGGCGTAGCCGTCGGCCACCTTCACGATCTCGCCGCGCCTGCCCAGGTTGTCGACGTGCTCTCTGAGGATGACTTCCATGGATGCCTCATGGGCCGGCCTGACGGCCGGCCCCTACATTTGTAGAGGCGGACCTTCAGGTCCGCCTACTCACTCGTATGCGGGATCAGCGCGAGCTGCCGCGCGCGCATGATCGCAATCCGCAGCTTCCGCTGGTGCAGCGCGCAGGTGCCCGAGATGCGGCGCGGGAGAATCTTCGCCCGCTCCGGCACGAACGGCATCAGCAGCTTCGTGTCCTTGTAGTTGATGTCGTCGATCTTCTCCGCGCAGAACTTGCACACTTTCCGCCGGCGGAACATCGGCCGGCGCTGCTGGGTGTCGCCCTTGCCCTGCGCCCGTCCGCCGCGGCCGCGCGCGCCCCCTCCCGCGGTCTTCCTCCCGTTCATCGCAGATCCTCCGCGAGGTCGAACCGATCGTCGCGGTCGTCCTCGAACTCCGCTCTCTGGCCTTCGCCCGGCTGCCGGTCCGGCGGCAGGCCGCGGGCCACACGGCGCCGGCGCAACGCCTCCGTCCGCTTGGTGCGCTTTCGCTCGGCCACCGTCTCCGCCTCGTCCACCCGCACGATGAGCTGGCGGATGACGATGTCGAACACCTTCAGGCGGCGGTCGATCTCCTTCATCAGCTCGCCCGAGCCGGTGATGACGTCGAGCACGTAGATGCCTTCCTTGTGGCGGCCGATTTCGTAGGCGAGCCTGCGGCGGCCCCAGTTCTCGGTTTTCTCGATCTGCCCGCCCATGCGCTGCACGACGGCCTCGACCTGGCCGTGCAGCTCGGCGACCTGTTCCTCGGTCGCGTCGGGCGAGACGACGTAGACGAGCTCGTACTTCCGGTTCATCCGGTCTCCTTCTGGACTAACGGTTCGAGGGCTTCGCTTCGCTCCGCCCTCTCACCCCGGCCACAGTCTCTTTGGCGAGCGCTTCGCGCTCGCAGGTGGCAAGGAGTCAGTCAACATCCGGACTCGTGGCGTCCGGGTTGTACACGTTCATCACCGTCAGGATGTCCTCCACGACGAACATCTGCGCCGCATCGGCGGCGCGGATGATGAGCCTCTCGACCTCCGGCGCCTCCGCCGGGTCGAACGTCGCGAGCACGTAGTCGGCGAGGTCGCGCCTCGCATCGCCGCGTCCGACGCCGAGCCGCATCCGGGGAAACTCGATCGTTCCCAGCTGCTCGACGACCGACTTCAGGCCGTTGTGCGTCCCTGCCGATCCCTTCGCGCGTACCCGAATCTTCCCGAGCGGCAGGTCCACATCGTCGACCACGACCAGCAGGTCGCGCGGCTCGATGTTGTGGTACCCGACGAACCGGGACACCGCATACCCGCTGCGGTTCATGTACGTCTGGGGCTTCACCACGAAAAACGGCGTGCCCCCGAAGCTTTTGGCGAAGACGACGTCCTCGTCCCTGCGCCACTGAAGGTTCAGCCGCTCGCCGATCACGTCGGCCACCCTGAAGCCGACGTTGTGCCGCGTCTCGGCGTACTCGCGACCTGGATTGCCCAAGCCGACGATCACCTTCATCATCCGCTGCCAGTTGCCGGTTGTCAGTTGTCAGAAGGCCACAAGACAGCTGAACGCTGACAACTCGCAACTGACAACTATTTCTTGGGCGCCTCTTCGCCCTCTTTTTCCGCCTTGCCCTTCTTGATCACCTCGGGCTCGGTGGGCGTCGGCGCGACCGCCGCGGCCGCCGCCTCGCCCTCCACCGCCGCCGCCGGCTCCGCCTCGGCCTTCGGCAGCACGACGTGCACGAGCATCGTGTCCGGGTCGTTCAGCGGCTTCCACTTCGGGTTCTCCGGCAGATCGCGCAGCCGGATCGCCTGGTGCAGCATCAGCTCGGTCACGTCGATGTCGATGTGCTCCGGGATGTCGGTGGGCAGGCACTGAATCTGCAGCTCGCGCGTCACGAAGTCGAGCAGGCCGCCCTGCTGCTTGACGCCCCTCGCCTCGCCCTTGATCGCGATCGGCACCGTGACGGTGATGGCGCGGTCCATCGCGAGCTGGTAGAAGTCGGCGTGCAGCAGCTGGTGCGTGACGGGATCGAGCTGATACTCCTTCACCATCACGCGCGACTGGCTGCCGTCGAGCTTCAGCGTGATCAGCGTGTTGGCGCCGGACTCGGAGTGCAGGATCTGGAGCACCTCCTTCGGGTCGACCGCCACCGGCACGCCGACCGGCCGTCTGCCGTCCTTCACCGCGCCGTACACCACCGCCGGAATGCGGCCCGACGCGCGCAGCCGGCGCGCCTCGTTCTTGCCGCGCCCGTCCCTCTTCACCACTTCGAGTCTTGCGTCCATATCTCCTTCCCTACACGAACAGCGACGAGACCGACGTCTCCTCGTGAATGCTCCGGATCGCCTGCCCGAGCAGCCGCGCCACCGACAGCACGACGATCTTCTTGCACTGCTGCGCCTCGCCGCGCAGCGGAATCGTATTGGTCACGATCAGCTGATCGATCGGCGCGCTCTGCACCCGTTCGATCGCCGGCCCCGACAGCACGCCGTGCACCGCGCACGCGAGCACCCGCGCCGCCCCCGCCTGCTCGAGCGCGCCAGCTGCTTTCTGAATCGTCCCGGCCGTGTCGATGATGTCGTCCTGGATGATGCAGGTGCGCCCGTCGACGTCGCCGATGACGTTCATCACCTCGGCCGACCCGTCCTCCGTCCGCCGCTTGTCGATCACCGCCAGCTCGGCATCGAGGCGCTTGGCGTAGGCCCGCGCGCGCTCGGCGCCGCCCGCGTCCGGCGAGACGATCGTCAGCTTCGGGCTGTTCAGCCGGCTCAGGTAGTCGATGATGACCGGCGCCGCGAAGAGATGGTCGACCGGAATGTCAAAGAACCCCTGGATCTGCGCCTTGTGCAGATCCATGGTCAGCACGCGGTTGGTCCCCGCCGCGCTCAGCAGGTTCGCCACGAGCTTGGCCGAAATCGGCACGCGCGGCTTGTCTTTGCGGTCCTGCCGCGCGTAGCCGTAATACGGGATGACCGACGTGATCCGCGCGGCCGACGACCGCCGGAACGCGTCGATCATCACCAGCAGCTCCATCAGGTGCTGGTCGACCGGCGAGCACGTCGGCTGCACGATGAAGACGTCGGCGCCGCGGATGTTCTCGTCGATCTGGAACGAGACCTCGCTGTCGGGGAACCGCCGCAACCGGGCCTGTCCCACGGGAATGCCGAGGAATTCCGCAATCTCCTTTGTCAGCGTCGGGTGCGCGCTGCCGGAAAAGATCTTCAGGTCGCCGAATCCGGTCGACATCAACCCATCACCACTGAGCGTTCGTCGCATCGCCTGGCCAAAAGGTAGCTGGGTAGCTCGGTTCCCCGGTAGCTCAGTGGCCGCTCCGTGACCCAGCAACCCAGCTCCTGAGCTACCCAGTTACCTAGCTACCTCTGGGCTGGTTGGGGCGGAAGGATTCGAACCTTCGAATACGGGATCCAAAGTCCCGCGCCTTACCACTTGGCCACGCCCCACCACAGGCGCCCCACCGCCGCAAGTGCAGTTGTTCTGGAGCCGTCGGCCCACGGTGGCGCAAACGCTTAGTGTAGTCGAGCCAGTTGGTTGCGGGCAACCCCGGGGGCTCCTATTTTGCTATTTTGCCCGTCGCGGCCTGGCGTGGCGCGCGTAGTCGCTGCGACCGAGCGATTCGGTCAGCAGCACCTGCCACCCCGACCCCGACAGGCGCCGGACGGCCGCGAGCGCGTCGCGGCGCTTCTGGAACAGGCCGAACACGGCCGAGCCGCTCCCCGACATGGCGGCCGCGACGGCCCCCGCCCGCCGGAGCGCCCCCTTCATCTGGTCGATTTCCGGATGATGGCGCGCGATCGGGATCTCGAGGTCGTTGATCATCTGCGCCGCGCGCGACGGCCACGGCCCCGGCACGTACTGGGGCTCGCGGACGACCGGGCCGCGGGCCAGCTCGCGCTCGGCGTCCCACCAGCCGTAGGCCTCGCTCGTCGACACGCCGAAGCCGGGCACCAGCAGGACGATCCAGTGTCGCGGCAGATCCGCCAGCGGGTAGATTTCGTCGCCGCGGCCGAGGCCGAGCGCGGTGCCGCCGGCCAGGAAGAACGGAACGTCGGCGCCGAGCGCCGCCGCCACATCCGTCATCTGCGCCGGGCGGACCGGCACGCGCCAGGCCGCGGCGAGGCCCACGAGCGTCGCGGCCGCGTCGGCGCTACCGCCGCCAAGCCCCGCCTGCAGCGGAATCCGCTTGTCGATCCGAATCAGCACGTCACGCACGGGTCCCAGGCGCCGGAGGGCGCGCCAGAGCGCCTCGGCCGCGCGCCAGGCCAGATTCGACTCGTCCAGCGGCACGCCGGCCGCCGCGCACTCGATCGCAAACGGCCCCTCGCGCGGCACGCAGGCGATCGTGTCGTGGAGCGAAATGGTCTGGAAGACGGTGCGCAGCTCGTGAAAGCCGTCCGGACGCGTGCCGAGCACGCGCAGATCGAGGTTGATCTTCGCGTGCGCGCGGACCGTCACGGCTCGCGGCGATCGCATCCCTACTGCGCCCGGAGCGGGCCGGCCTTGCGGAGCTCGCTGAGCGTGAGATCGAGCGCGCCGGGAGGCACGTGCACCGTGAACGCCACCGGATCGAGCGGCACGTTCGTTTCGAGCTGCGACAGGGTCGCGGTGAGATCCACATCGACGCGCGGATCCAGCGACCGCAGCCGCACCGTCTGCGGGAAGGGTCCCTGCCAGGACGGATAGTCGACCTGCCATCCCGGGCGGCGCGCGGCGCGCGGCTGCCAGCCTTCGTCCTCGCGCTCGAGGAAGAGCGTCGCGCCGCCGGTCAGATCGATCGAGGCCCAGCCGTTCCGGTGCAGCCGGCCGCCGGTGGCGCCGGCCGCGGCCACGACGCAGCCGGTCAGCACCGCCTGCAGGTCGGCGGGCGCGAGCGTCACGCCCGTGAGCGCGCCGAGGACGTCCTCGGCCGGGGCATTCCGGAGCACGCGGTTGTCGCGCGGCAGGAACAGCGTCGCCGAGCCGGCGCGGGCGGCAAGAATGAAGGCGGGCGGGCCGAACGGCGCCACCCCTTCCAGGCGCATGGAGGCGGGAGGCTCGAAGCCGGCAATCGCCCGCCCGCGCACGCCGCGTCCGCCCGCGCGCCCCGACAGCGCCAGCTCCGCCGTCATCGTCCGCACGCCGGCGCACGCCATCGTCGCCAGCCGGTACGTCTCCGCGAAGTCGGAAAACGGGGCGCCGGGATCGGCGGGCAGCTCGATCCGCCTGGCGGCGCAGCCGGACGCTAGAACCACAACTCCCAACGCCCAAAGCCCAAAACCCAAAGCCCGTCGCCCGCAGTGTTGGGAGCTGGGAGTTGGGAGTTGAGAGTTCCTCATCTAGCGCGGGAGCCGACTCCTCGCATCGTCGATCTTCTTCCGGATCTCGTCGCGGTCGATCTCCCCGACCTCGCCGTCGAGGGCACGCGTCCAGGCCTCGATCGCCTCGGCCCACCGGCCGCGGCGCGCGAGCAGGTCGCCCAGGTGGTTCTGCACCTCGGCGTTGCGCGGCAAGCTCGCGGCGGCCGGCGCCAGGTACTTCTCCGCCGCGTCCAGATCGCCGCGGCGGAGGTGCGCCCACCCGAGGCTGTCCAGGTAATACGGGTTGCCGGGGTCGAGGTCGAGCGCCCGTTCGACGAGGCGCACGGCTTCGTCGAGCTGCCGGCCGCGCTCGGCCAGCAGGTAGCCGAGATAGTTCAGCACCTGCGCGTTGGCGGGCTCCACCTCGAGCAGCTGGCGCAGCGTGCGCTCGGCGTCGACGTCGCGTCCGGCATCGTTGTATAGATCCGCGAGCGCGAACTGCGTCGCGGCGTCCCGGGGAAACGCCTTGGCGGTCGGCTCGAGCACCGCCAGCGCCCGCGCCACGTCGCCCGCCTCGAAGAGCGCCCGGGCGCGCAGCCGCGGAAAGCGCGGGTCGTCGCCGTGCTGACCCTGCGCTTCGGCGGCGAGCGCCGCGGCCCGCGCGTACTCGCGCGCGGCGATGAGCGCCGAGATCCGGCGCACCTTGAGGCCGCGGTTGGTCGGCTCGAGCGCCAGCGCGCGCGTGTAGTTCTCCACCGCCTCCTTGAGCAGCCCCGCCTGCTCCTGATACTGCGCGAGCGTCGAGGCGACGCGCGGCTCCTCGTCGACGATGAGGTCGAGCGCCGAGATGGCGCTCCTGAGATCGCCGGAGGCGGCATACGCCTGCGCCAGGAACAGACGCCCCTGCAGCGAGCCCGGGTTCTGCGTCACCACGCGCGTGAACGTGTCGACCGCCTTGGTTGCGTCGCCCGTGCGCAGGTACAAACGGCCAAGCGAGAAGAGCACGTCCAGACCCGCGGTCGGATCCTTCGCGACCCGCTCCAGGTGCCGAATCGCCTCGCCGGCGAGCGCCTGAAACTTCGGCGCGGCCGCGCTGGCATTCAGCGCATCGGCCTGGGCCGTGTACACCAGGCCGAGCACGCGGTGCGCTTCCACGTTGCCGTCGTCCAGCTTCAGCGCTTCGCGCGCGGCGCTCTCCGCTTCCGCCCGGCGATCCCGGCGGAGATGGAACGCCGCAATCTCGGCACGGACCTCGGCGGAGGTCGGATCGGCGGCGGCGGCGCGCTCGAGCGCCGCGAGCGCGCCCGACTGATCGCCGAGCGCTTCCAGCCGCCGGGCCATCAGGAATTCGAAGTAGGCGTTCGAGGTCTGCGCCGCTGCGGGCGGAGCGGTCAGCAGCAGGGCGACGGTGGTCACGAAGGCGCCGGATATGCGGCGAGTGGCGGCAGTCATCGCAGTAAGCGATTTTAGCTCAAGATGTTATAGTGCGAGACGCTAGCGGGGCCCCCAACGCGGGGTCCCCATCGCACGCCGCGCCAATGCGGGGTCCCCACCGCGCACGCTTGCGCGGTGGGGTGCACGTGGGGTGGCGTCGCGCGGTTTTTGCGCGTTGGGGTGCTTTTTCGGAGGCTCCATGCCCGTCGATGCGGAACTGCTCGAAATTCTCGCATGCCCGAACTGCAAGACGCCGGTGAAGCTGGTGAAGAACGGGACCGCGCTCAAGTGCGATCAGTGCCATCGCGTCTACCCCATCAAGGACGACATCCCGGTGATGCTGATCGATGAGGCGACGATCGAACCCTAGCCGGTAGCCGGTAGCTGGTAGCCGGTAGGAGAACGCCCGTAGGCGAACGCCTGCTACCAGCTACCGACGACCAGCTACCAGCTATGAAGATTCTGCTGGTCCGCCTGCGGTTGATCGGCGACGTCGTGTTCACGACGCCGCTCGCGCGCGCGCTGCGTCGGCGGTATCCCGAGGCGCACATCACCTACGTCGTCGAACCGCTGGCGGCCTGCGTGATCCGCGACAATCCGCACGTCAACGAGGTTCTGGAGATTCCGCGGCGCCGCGGCGTGCACCGGCTGCTCGACGATCTGGCGGCTGCGCGCCGGCTGCGGCGGCGGCAGTTCGATCTGGCGATTGATCTGCACGGCGGCCCGCGCAGCGCCTGGCTTACCTGGGCCAGCGGGGCGCCGACGCGGATCGGCTACCGCACGCCGAGCCGGAGCTGGATGTACACCCACGCGGTCGAACGCGCTGCAGATCTCGGACCGCGGCACTCGGTGCTGAAGCAGTGGGATCTGCTGGCGCCACTCGGGATCGAGGCGTGCGACCCGTCGCGCGATCCCGTCGAGATGCCGGAGGATGCCGCCGCGGCGGCGAGCGTCGCCCGCTGGCTGGTGCGGGTGGGCATCGGCTCCAGGCACGTCCTGGTCGTCGTGCACGTCAGCGCCGGCAATCCGTTCCGCCGCTGGCCGGCCGACCATTTTGCGACGCTCGTGACCGAGCTGGCGCGGCGCGACCCGGATCGCCGGTTCGTGCTGACGTCGGGTCCGTCGGATGCCGAAGCCGCGCGCGCGATCCTGGAGGAGATTGGGCGCCGGTCCCCGGCGGCCGCCGCCGCGATCCATGGCGATCTCAAGATTCCGGAGCTGCGGGCGCTGATGGCCCGCGCGGCGGTGTACATTGGAGGCGACAGCGGTCCGCTGCACATCGCCGCGACGACGAGCACGCCGATCGTGGCGCTGTTCGGCTCGACGCTGGCCGAGCGGTCGATGCCGTGGCGCGACCCGCGGTGGTTTGCCGAGGCGGTCGACGCGGGGCCGCTGCCGTGCCGGCCGTGCCGGCAGCGCACGTGCGCACCTGGCGACTTCCGCTGTCTGACGCGGATCGACGCCGCGCGTGTGATCGCGGCGGCCGAGCGGGCGCTCGCCCGGCGCGGCGTAGAGGCAGACCTTCCGGTCCGCCAGGGGAGAGCCTTACACGCATGAACGTGGCGACAGTGGCTGTTGATCGGATGCGAATGGTGCCGAGGCTCGACCGCGTCACGACGCTCCTGCTGTTCGGATTCGTCGCGGCGCTGCAGGTCTCGATCGCGCTCGCGCACATCCTGCTGGCGGCGATGCTCGTCTCGTGGGTGCTCCTGCGCATCCTGGAACGGACGCGGCCGCCGGCGCCGGCGTTCTTCACGCCGCTCGTCGCCTACGGCGCGCTCACGCTCGTCTCGTCGGCGTTTTCCGTCGATCCGGCGGCGAGCCTCCTCGACAGCAAGCAGCTGGTGCTCCTTACGATCGTGCCGGCCGTCTACGACATCGCGCGCGGGCCGCGGGCGTCGACCGTGATCGACGTCATCATCTCGGTGGGCGCCGCCAGCGCCGTCTTCGGCATCGTGCAGTACGGCGTGCTGCACTACGACAATCTCGGCCAGCGGCCGCAGGGGGCGCTCACGCACTACATGACGTACTCGGGGGTGCTGATGCTCGTCATCGGCGCCGCCGCCGCGCGCCTGGTGTTCGGCGCGCGCGACCGCGTGTGGCCGGCGCTCGTCATGCCCGCGCTCATCGTCGCGCTGGCGCTCACCTTCACGCGCAACGCCTGGATCGGCGCCTGCGTCGCCGTCGGCCTGCTGCTGGTCCTCAGGGACTTCCGCCTGACCGGGCTGCTTCCGGTCGTGCTCGCGCTCCTCTTCATGCTGGCGCCCGAAGGGCTGATCAGCCGGCTGACCTCCACATTCAACGCGCAGGATCCCGCCAACCAGGACCGCTTCGCGATGATCGAGGTCGGTGCACTGATGGTGAGGGACCATCCGCTGACGGGTGTCGGACCGAATATGGTGCCGGTCGTGTACGAGCAGTACCGCCCCGATTACGCGGTGAACGAGACGAATCCGCACCTCCACAACGTCCCGCTGCAGATCGCCGCAGAGCGGGGCCTGCCGGCGCTGGCCGTCTGGATCTGGTTCGTCGGGGCGACCGTGCTCGCGCTCTTCCGCCTCTTTCGCGCGCGCCGCCAGCCGGTACTGGCGGCCACCGCGCTCGCCTCGATGGCGGCGATGCTGGCCGCCGGGCTCTTCGAGTACAACTTCGGCGACTCCGAGTTCCTGATGCTGTTCCTCGTGCTGATCGCGCTGCCGTTCGCCGCGACGCGTCCCGGCCATGCTGCCTCCGATCGCGGCTGAACGAGCGCGGACGATCGTCGCCGGTATGGCGCGGACGCACATCCTCGTCGTCGGCGACGCCATGCTCGACAAGTTCATCGCCGGCCGCGTCACGCGCATCTCGCCCGAGGCGCCCGTCCCGGTCGTGATGTTCGACCACGAGACGCACCGCATCGGCGGAGCCGCCAACGTCGCCCACAACGCCACCGCGCTCGGCGGGCGCGCGACGCTCGTGGGGGTGACCGGCCGGGACGAGGCGGCCGCCACGCTCGCGGAGGCATGCCGCCACGCGGGAATCTCGCCGGCCTTCGTCAGCGACGCCGCGCGCCCGACCACGACGAAGGTGCGGATCGTCACCGAGCGGAATCAGCAGGTCGCGCGCGTCGATTACGAGCTGGACGCGGAAATTGCGGGCGAAATCGAGCAGAAGGTCGTCACGGCCGTCGAGCAGCAGGCCGACCACGCTGCAGCCATTGTGATCTCCGACTACCTCAAGGGGAGCGTCACGGCACGCGTGATGCACGCCGCCGTCGCGGCGGGCCGCGCGCGGGCCGTTCCGGTGCTGGTCGATCCGAAGATCCCACACATCGACTACTACGCCGGCGCCGCGGTGATCACGCCCAACCACCACGAGGCGGAAATCGCCGCCAACATGCGGGTGCGGAGCGACGACGATGCCCGCCTGGCGGCCCGCGTCATCCGCGAACGCGCCAAATGCGGCGCCGTCCTGATGACGCGCGGGGATCAGGGGATGTGGCTGCTCGGCGACGGCATCGAGGACGCGCTCCCCGCGTCGGCGCGGGAGGTCGCTGACGTCACCGGCGCCGGCGACACGGTCGTCGCGACGCTGGCGCTCGCCCTGGCCGCCGGCGCCACGCTCGTCGAGGCCGCGCGGCTGGCGAACGAAGCCGCCGGGGTCTCGGTGGCGAAGTTCGGCCCCGCCGTCATCACGCCGGCCGAACTGCTCCGCGCCGTCGAAATCTCAGCGACCACCTGACGGCCGAACGGTTGCACCCGCCAGTTGCGCAATCGCGCCGAGCGTCGTCTGCGCCGCGTTCAACCCGAGGCGGAAGTCGGCGTCGGAGTACGTCCTGAACAGATCGGTCGGCCGGTGCCAGTGCGGGTTCCAGCCGGCGCCGATGTGCATCCCGCGCTCGTGCTCGCGCAGGCTGACGGCGGGCGTCAGGTTCATGAACGGCGTCGAGTCGGTATTCGTCATGTGGGGCCCGACGGCCGCCGGATAATCGGTGGCGTACTTCGCGTTCGCGTCGCGGAAGAAGAAGGCGAGCTTCATCGCCTGATCGGCGAAGTTCGAGGTCGACTGGAACTCGACGTTGACGTCGGCCTCCGGACGCTGCTCCGGCCCGACGGAGCCGTCCGCGCGCGGCATCCCGTGGTCGAAGAGCAGCATGTCGTGCTGGATCATCGCGAGCCAGCGCGGCTCCGGATACCGGCCCGACCCGGATGGAATCTCCTGACCCTGGAGCGCCGCGCGGTCGGCCACGTAGGCGCGGGCGCCGACGAGCCCGTCCTCCTCGCTGTTCCAGAGCGCAAACCGGATCGAGCGCTCCGTCTGCACGTCCGAACTGCTGAAGATCCGCGCCAACTCCATCACGAGCGCCGTCCCGGAGGCGTTGTCGTCGGCGCCCTCGCCGAAGCCCCGGCCGTCCATGTGGGCGCCGACGATGTACATCTCGTCGGGGTGCGTCGCGCCGACCTTGGTGCAATACACCTGTTCGCGCCCGCCGGGGACGCTCGGCTGCGCGTTCAGCGCCCGCAGCGCCGCGTCGGGCTGCACGTCCGGGTCCGTGGCCGGCGTGGTGGGCCTGGTGACGCCCCGCAGACGCGACCCGCCCTGCCCCATCCGGACGTCCCCGCTCGCAATCACCCCGCTCGGGGGTGCGGCGCCGGTTGGGGCCGGCTGTGCGGGCGGCGGCTGGCGGACGTAGCGATGGCGTTCGGCCGGGCAGCCGTAGCTCGTGAGCTGCGCCTCGATCCAGTCGACCGCCGCGCGGTTCCGATCGGTGCCTTCGAGCCGATCGCCAAATTGCGTCAGGCCCCTGATGGTGGCCTTGTACCGGTCCAGGTCGAGCTGCGCCACGAGCGTCTTCACCGGATCGTCCGCGGGCTGGCTCGGCTGCTGAGCCGCAGGGACCGTTCCACACAGCACCACCCCGCCGAGCGCACGCATCAGGACAGACCAGCGCATACGACCTCCCAAAGCCGGTAGCCTGTAGCCGGTAGCCGGTAGCCGGCAGCGTTCTCAGTGGCGGAAGTGCCGGCGCCCCGTGAACACCATCGCGAGCCCGTGCTCGTCGGCCGCCGCGATGACTTCCTGATCGCGGACCGAGCCGCCCGGCTGCACCACCGCGGTGGCGCCGGCGGCCGCCACCGCATCGAGGCCGTCGCGGAAGGGGAAGAAGGCATCGGAGGCGGCCACTGATCCCTCGAGCGCCTGGCCGCCGGAGGCATCCGCCTTCAAGCGGGCGACCTTCACGGCGTCAACGCGGCTCATCTGCCCCGCGCCGATCGCGAGCGTCCGGTCCGCGGACGTGAAGATCACCGCGTTCGACTTCACGTGCGCGCAGATCCGCCACGCAAAGCGGAGCGCCTGCCACTCCTCCGCGGTCGGCTGCCGCTTGGTCACCACCTTGAGCCCGTCCGCCCCGGGCCAGGCGCCGCGCGCCTCGCGCACTATGTCGCGCGCCTGCACGAGCACGCCACCGACGATCGATCGCAGCTCGATTTCGCCGGCCGCCTCTGCTGTCGCGCCGCCGGGCACGACAACGCGCATGTTCGTCTTGGTGGCGAGCACGGGGCGCGCCTCTTCATGGACGGCAGGAGCGATGACCGCTTCGATGAACGTCGGCACGATCGCCCGCGCGGTCTCCACGTCGATCGGCCGGTTCAGCCCGACGATGCCGCCGAACGCCGCCGGCGCATCGGCGTCGCGGGCGCGGACGTAAGCCTCGGCGGCGGTGCGGCCCGTAGCGGCGCCGCACGGATTCGTGTGCTTGATCACAACCGCCGCCGGCTCGGTGAACTCCGTCGCAATCCGCGCGGCAGCGTCGAGGTCGAGCAGGTTCGTGTACGACAGCTCCTTGCCCTGCAGCAGGCGGAAGCCCGGTTGGCCGCCGAACCCCTCATAGAGCGCCGCCTGCTGGTGCGGGTTCTCGCCGTACCGGAGGTCGCGTACCTTCCGGAGATCGACCGGCAGCGCCGGCGGCAGCAGCGTCGGGCCGCCGCGCGTGAACCCGTCGGGGCCGGCGGCGACCGTCGCCAGCGTGGCGGCAATCGCGGTGTCGTACCGGCCGGTATGCGCGAACGCCTTCCTTGCCAGCTCGAACCGGAACTCGCGGCTCGGTCCCTCCCGCCGATCGAGCTCATCGAGCACCGCCGGGTAGTCGGCGGGCGAAACGACGACGGTCACGTCCTCGAAGTTCTTGGCGGCGGCGCGCACGAGGCTGGGACCGCCGATGTCGATCTCCTCGACGAGCGCGTCGAAGGGCGTGTCGGGATTTGCCGCCGCCTTCGCGAACGGATACAGGTTGACGGCAACGAGGTCGATGAGCGTGATCCCGTGCGCCGCGGCCGCGGCGAGATCGTCGGCCCGGCGGCGGCGCGCGAGGATGCCCCCGTGCACGAGGGGGTGCAGCGTCTTGACACGCCCGTCCATCATCTCGGGAAACCCGGTCACGTCGGAGATCGTGATGACGGACAGGCCCGCCTGCTGCAGCGCGCGGGCGGTGCCGCCGGTCGAGACGAGGTCGAAGCCGCGGGCGGCCAGGCCGCGGGCGAAGTCGGCCAGCCCGGACTTGTCGGAGACGCTCAGCAAGGCTCTCGGCATGTGCGCTTGACACCCATGGGGCAGGCGCTTAGGATAGCGCCTGCGTTACGGGACGTGCCCCTCGGCGAGCTTGGGGCGACCCTGAGCTGTGTCGACGGGTCAACGTTGCAGTCGAGGCCGCGCCAGCACTCGCGGTCTTTTTTTGTGTCTCGGAACAGGGTTCCGGAGCAAGCAGGGAAGAAGAACGATGCGTATCACCGGCAAGGTCAAGTGGTTCAACAACGCCAAGGGTTACGGGTTTATTGAGCGCGAGGGCGGCAGCGACGTCTTCGTGCACTATTCCGCCATCACTGGCAACGGGTTCCGGTCGCTCGAGGAAGGGCAACCGGTCGAGTTCGAGATTGTCGACGGCCCCAAGGGTCCGCAGGCGGGGAACGTCACCAAGGTGTAGGTCGGCGCCGACGGCTGTGTACCCCACCGCACCCCCACCCCACGGCGCAGGGCGCCGCGGGGACCCCGGGGCACCGCGGTGGGGATCCCCACCCACCGACTGCGCTCCCGTCACTCATCGGACTGCACCATCCCGCGCAGCGCGCGCGCGGTGAAGGCGACCTTGCCGTCCTTCATCGCCACGCGGAACGCGACCTCCTCGTTCCCCGCCTGCTTCAGCGCGCCCATCTGCTGGCGGACCAGCTCGACGAAGCGGTGAAACGGCACGGCGTCCTGCCCGGTTTCGCGGCGCGCCTCGGCGAGGCTCTCGTACAGCGTCTGGAGCTTGTCCAGGTCGCGGAGCGGGTCGCGCACCGACGCGACGCAGAGAATGCGGTCCTGCTGGCGTGGCGCCGTCTCCGGCGCCGGGCGCGGCTGGCTGAACGGGCCCGGCCGGCCTTCTTCGCGCGCGCGGAGGCCGCGGTCCCACAGGTCGATGAACGCGGCAAAGCGCGCCTGGAGCGTCGAGAAGCGGAACCGCTCGCCGTAGCTCCCCAGGTGCGTCCGGTCGAGGCGCTTGACGAGCGCGGCGACGCGCCCGCGCGTCTCCCACGGCGGCCGCGGCAGCCGGCCCGCGAAGAACATGTTGTACTCCGCCTCGAGCCGCTTCAGCTCCGCCTCGAGCGCCTCGAGCTGCCGGTCGACGTCGAGAGAAGGATCGGCCACGCAGGACCATTGTGACACAGGCGACGCTCTTCACTCCTCACGTACCACCGAGGCACAGAGACACCGAGGTTATTCTTGGGGCATCACCGCGTCGCTTGGCGACAGGAGTCTGCCTTTCGACAAAGGAGAACTCGGGCCTGGTAGTCGGCTGCATACCAAAAGCAGTATGTGAAACCGCATGTTCGGGTCGATAGTCGTCCCATCCATAGCGGAGAGAGGCACAAACCGCCTGTAATCTCAGCCTGTGTGCCTCGGTGTCTCTGTGGTCCGTGGCGGTGTGAAGGCCGCGACTTCAGAAAATCGTCGCGATCGAGGCGGCGGCGAAGTCGAGGATCGGCGTCGGCAGCACGCCGAGATAGAAGATGACGGCAATCGACGCCGCCAGCGCCGCCATGGCCACACGCGAGGTCTCGGCCGGCGCGGCGATCGGCGCGGGCCGATCCGCCATGTACATCATCACGACCACGCGCAGGTAGAAGAAGACGGAGATGACGCTCGTCAGCACGCCGATGATCGCCAGGCCGTAGTAGCCGGCGCTCACCGCCGCACTGAACACGTACCACTTGCCGATGAAGCCGGCGGTCGGCGGCAGCCCGCCGAGCGACAGCAGGCACACGGTCATCAGCGCCGCCAGCGCCGGGCGCGTGTGCCACAGCCCGGCGTAGTCGCGCAGCTCGTCGTTGGCCGCGTCGCGCGCGCCCAAGAGCGCGATCACGCCGAACGCCGCGAGGTTCGTCACGGCATACGCGAGCAGGTAGAAGAGAATGGCGGCCTTGCCGATCTCGTTGGCCGCGACGAGCCCCACCAGCAGGTAGCCGCCGTGCGCGATGCTCGAGTACGCCAGCATGCGCTTGAGGTTGCTCTGCGCAACGCCGACGACCGTCCCGAGGATCATCGTCGCCGCGGCGAGCAGCCAGACCATCGGCGCCCAGTCGCCGCTGAACGGCTCGAACGCGGAGAGGAAGACGCGGGCGAAGGCGGCAAACGCCGCCGCCTTGACGCCGGTCGACATGAAGCCGGTCACGATGGCCGGCGCCCCCTCGTAGGCGTCGGGCGTCCACATGTGAAACGGCACGGCCGAGATCTTGAAGGCAAAGCCGACGAGCAGGAGGCCGAGCGCGACCAGGATCAGCGGGTTGTCGCTCAGCGACTGCGCGGCGAGATAGGTGCCCACGCGGTCGAGCCGCGTGCTGCCGCTCAGCCCGTAGGTGAAGGCGATGCCGTACAGGAAGAAGGCGCTCGAAAAGGCGCCCAGCAGGAAGTACTTGAAGGCGGCTTCCGTCGCGCGCGGATCGTCGCGCCGGATGCCGGTCAGCACGTACACGGCGATGGACAGGATCTCGAGCGCGATGAAGACGACCAGCAGATCGTTGGCGGTCGCCATCATGATCATGCCGGCAATCGCGAAGAGCACGAGAGAGTAGTAGTCGCCCTTCGGCAGCCCGTCGCGGCCGACGACCGGCGACGAGAACATGATCGTCAGCACGCCGACGAGGAGCAGCACCATCGTGACGAACAGGCCGAAGTTGTCGGCCACGATGACGCCGAAGCTCACGGCGTTCCGGTTCCACAGCAGCACGGACGCCGCGGCCGCGCCGACGAGGCCGACGATGCCGAGGCCGCCGAGGGGCAGGTCCTCGCCGCGCGCCCGAAACGCCTCGGCGCCCATGACGGCGAGCGCCGCGACGGTCACGCACAGCATCGGGACGATCGCGGTGAAGCTCTCTGTCATCGTTCGGGTCGTTCGGCCCGTTCGGCCCGTTCGAACGTTCCGAACGGTCCGAACGATTCGAACGATCTGTTCACGCGCAAGTTCTGCCGCGCCTGGACGCGCTCGACGAGCGCCTCGACAGACGATTCCATCGGCCGCAGGAAGAGCGTCGGAAAGACGCCCATCACCACCGCCATCGCACAGAGCGGCACCGCCGCCGCCCACTCCCGCGGCACCAGATCCGGCAGCTTCATGTTCTCTTCGTGCGTGACGGAGCCGAAGTAGACCCGCTGGACCATCCAGAGCATGTAGACCGCCGAGAGAATCACGCCGAGGCCTGCAAACACCACGAAGCGTGGATCCCACCGGAACGCGCCGAGCATGATGAGGAGCTCGCCGATGAAGCCGTTCAGCCCCGGAAGGCCAATCGAGGCGAGCGTGATGATCATGAAGACCGCCGTCAGCCGCGGCACCACCTCTTTCAGGCCCCCGAACTCGCTGATGAGGCGGGTATGGCGCCGGTCCGACAGCATGCCGACGAGCAGGAAGAGCCCGCCCGTGCTGACACCGTGCGCCAGCATCTGGTAGATCGCACCCTCCACGCCCTGCGTGTTCATGGCGCAGATGCCGAGCACGACGAAACCAAGATGGCTTACAGAGGAGTACGCCACCAGCTTCTTCATGTCGGGCTGCACCATCGCGACGAGCGCGCCGTAGATGATGCCGACGACCGCGAGCACGGCCAGCATCGGCGCGAAAGACGCCGCCGCGTCGGGAAACAGCGGGAACGAGAACCGCAGCAGCCCGTAGGTCCCCATCTTCAGCAGCACGCCGGCCAGGATGACCGAGCCCGCGGTCGGCGCCTCGACGTGCGCGTCCGGGAGCCACGTGTGGAACGGGAAGAGCGGCACCTTGATCGCAAACGCCACGGTGAAGGCGAGGAAGAACCACATCTGCGTGGACGGATCGATGTCGAGCGTGTAGAGCCGGAGCAGATCGAAGCTGTAGGAGCCGGTCGCCGCGTTGTGGAGGTACGCCAGGCCGAGGATCGCGACGAGCATCAGGACGCTCCCCGCCATCGTGTAGAGCATGAACTTGATGGCGGCGTAGATCCGCTGGTCGTAGCCCCAGATGCCGATCAGGAAGTACATCGGGACGAGCATCGCGTCCCAGAACACGTAGAACAGGAACAGGTCGAGCGAGATGAACACGCCGATCATCGCCGCCTCGAGCGCCAGCATGAAGATCGAGAACTCCTTCACCTTGCGCTCGATCGATCCCCACGAGGAGAGGAGCGCGATCGGCGTCAGGAACGCCGTGAGCACCACCAGCAGCAGGCTCACGCCGTCGATGCCGACGTAGTAGTCGATGCCGAACGCCGGAATCCACGGGTACCGCTCGACGAACTGGAACGCCGGCACGCCGCCGTCGAACGCCGCCCAGATCGCCAGCGTCACCGCGAAGGTCGCGATCGAGACGAGCAGCGCGGCCCAGCGGATCACGCCGTCGCGGCGGCCGTCGGCGTTGCCGACGAGCAGCAGCAGGAGCGCGCCGGCGAGGGGAAGCACCCAGGAGAGCGTCAACAACATGTCAGCTCCCAACTCCCAAGGTCCAACTCCCAACTCCCAAAGCACTCCAACCGGCCACGGAGACACAGAAACACGGAGGAATGAGAAATTCTCTGTGTCTCCGCGACTTTGTGGCCCGTTTGGGAGTTGGGCGTTGGAAGTTGGGCGTTGACATCCTGCTCATCGCCACAGGTAGTAGCCGAGAATCACCACGACGCCGATGAACATCGAGCCCGCATAGGCCCGCACCGACCCGGTCTGCAGCCGCCGCAGGACGGCCGAGCCTTCCGCCACGATCGTGCCGGTGCCGTTCACGGCGCCGTCGACGACGGCGACGTCGACACCGCGCCAGAGTCCGCGTTCGGACCCGCGCTGGATCGGGTGGACCACGGCCGCATCATAGAGCTCGTCCACGTAGTACTTGTTCAGCAGCACGGTGTAGACCCCCGCGTAGCGGCGCGCGAGCGCCGCCGCCAGCTCGCGGCGCCGCAGCCAGAAGAACGACGCCAGCAGGATGCCGCCGATCGCGATGGCGCTGGAGACGCCCATCAGCGTCAGCTCGAGGGCGGCGGCCTCGGGTTCCGCGACGGTTTCCGTTGTACCGGCCGGCGGCTGGAACGAGGGCGCCAGCCACGCCGCGAGCCGGTTGTGACCGCCGAGCGCGTGCGGCACGCCGGTGTAGCCGGCCACCACCGACCCGACCGCGAGGATTACGAGGACCAACGCCATGGCCGGGGGCGCGTCGTGAAGGTGCGACGGTGCGATGGTGCGATGGTGCGACGGCGCGTCCGACGGTGCGTGGTGCACGGCTGCGGGTTCTTGTTCCTCCGGGTGTTCCGGCGCAGCGGTCTCATGGCGCCTTTCGCCGTGGAAGGTCAGGAACACCAGGCGGAACATGTAGGTGGCGGTCAGGAGCGAGGTGATCGCCGCCATCAGCCACAGCATCGTGTGCCCGTCGTGGAACGTCTCGTACAGGATCTCATCCTTGCTGAAGAACCCGGACAGGAACGGCACGCCGGCAATCGCCAGCGAGCCGATGAGGAACGTCCAGTACGTGATCGGCAGGTACCGCTTCAGGCCGCCCATCTTGCGGATGTCCTGCTCGCCATGGAGGGCGTGAATGACGGCGCCCGACCCGAGGAAGAGCAGCGCCTTGAAGAAGGCGTGCGTGTACAGGTGGAAGATGCCCGCGCCGAACGCGCCGACCCCCATCGCCAGGAACATGAGGCCGAGCTGAGAGACGGTCGAGTACGCGAGCACGCGCTTGATGTCGTTCTGCACGAGCCCGATCGTCGCCGCCATCAGCGCCGTCAGCGCGCCGATCACCGCGACGATCGTCATCGTCTCGGGGGCGTGGCTGAAGAGCACGGCGTTGCGGCCGATCATGTAGACGCCGGCGGTCACCATCGTGGCCGCGTGGATCAGTGCGGAGACCGGCGTGGGACCCTCCATCGCGTCCGGCAGCCAGACGTAGAGCGGAATCTGCGCCGACTTGCCGGTGGCGCCGATGAAGAGCAGCAGCGTCGTGATCGATATCGCGCCGAAGACGCCCTCTTCCGGCGGCAGCGCGGCCACCATCCCGGCGAGCCGCTGGAAATCGAGCGTGCCGAACTGGACGAAGAGGAACAGGACGCCGAGGACGAACGCGTAGTCGCCGATCCGGTTCACGACGAACGCCTTCTTCCCCGCGTCGGCGGCCGACTTCTTCCGGAACCAGAACCCGATCAGCAGATAGGAGCAGAGCCCGACGCCCTCCCAGCCGACGAACAGCACCAGGAAATTGGCGCCGAGCACCAGCACGAGCATGAAGAAGGCGAACAGATTCAGGTACGAGAAGTAGCGCGCGTACTCGCCGTCCGACTCCTCGTGCATGTACGCCGTCGAGTAGATGTGGATGAGCGCGCCAATGCCCGAGACGATCAGGATCATCACGGCGGCCAGCGGATCGACGCGGAAGGTGACGTCGAGCACGAAGTCGCCGGACGCGATCCAGGTGTAGACCGTCTGCTCGATCGCGCGGGCGCCGGGGGGCCTGCCCGCGAGCTCCAGCACCGTCATCACCGATATGACGAACGACGCCACCATCACCGCCGAGGCGACGGCGCCGGACATGGTCTTCGGGAGCCGCTGTCCGACCGACGCGTTGATCAGGAACCCGAGCAGCGGAAAGAGTGGAATCAGCGCGAGCACGAGGTCACCATCTGAGCGACGTAAACGCGTCCGGATTCAGCGACTCGCGGTGCCGGTACAGGGCAATCACGATCGCCAGGCCGACGGCGGCTTCCGCGGCGGCCACGGTCATGACGAAGAACACGATGATCTGGCCGTCGAAGCCGCCCTGCTGGCGGCCGAAGGCGACAAAGCTCAGATTGACGGCGTTGAGCATGATCTCGACCGACAGCAGGATCGTGATCAGGTTGCGCCGCAGAAAGATGCCCGCCGTGCCGATGGCAAACAGCACGGCCGACACGAAGAGGTAGTGGTCGAGCGGGATCACGGCGCCTCTCCCTCCCGGCGCGCCAGCACGACGGCGCCCACCATCGCCACGAGAATCAGTACGGAGGTCGCTTCGAACGCGAACACGTAGTCGGTGAAGAGGACGCGGCCGAGCGCGCGCACGGAGCCGACCGCCGCCGCGCCGGCCTGCTCCCCGACGGGCCTGTCGATGCCGCTCGCGCTGAGGAGCGCCCAGGCGAGCTCCACGACGAGGAGCAGCGCGAGGAGGCTCCCGAACCGGGCGATGGCCGGCCGCCGCAGCGGGTGCGTCCGGTCCCACTCCGCCGCGTCCTCCTGCGGCGCGTTCAGCAGCATGACGACGAAAAGGAAGAGGACCATGATGGCGCCGGCGTAGATGATGATCTGCGCCACCGCCACGAACGGCGCGTCGAGCTGGATGTAGAGCCCCGCGAGCGCGCCGAACGAGGCGATGAGCAGCAGCACGCTGTACATGGGGTTCCGCTGCCCGATGACGAGCGCGGAGGCGCCGATCGCGATCGCGGAGAGCAAGTAGAAGACGAGCGTCTCAGGCATTGAAGTACAGCACCAGCGCCGCCGTCACGATCAGATTGATGACCGAGGCGGGAAACAGCCACTTCCACCCGAACTGCATCAGCTGGTCGTACCGGTAGCGCGGCACCGTCCAGCGCACCCAGATGTAGGCGAAGAGAATCGCCCCGACCTTCAGCAGAAACCAGACCCAGCCGTACGCCGGCGGCAGGAACGGCCCATGCCATCCGCCGAGATACAGATCGGTGGCGACCGCGGCCGCCGTCGTCATGTTGATGTATTCCGCCTGCGGGAAGAGCGCGAAGCGGACGGAGCTGTACTCGGTGTTGTAGCCGGCCACCAGCTCCTGCTCCGCCTCCGGGAAATCGAACGGCGCGCGGTTGGTCTCCGCAATCGCCGCGATCATGTAGATGAGGAAGCCGACCGGCTGCACGAAGACGTACCACCGCGGGATGACGCCGAGCCAGTAGCCGGCCTGCGCGTCGACGGTCTCGCGCAGCGAGAGCGAGCCGGCGAGCAGGATCACCGCCGAGAGCGCCGTCGCGTACGACAGCTCGTAGCTGATCATCTGCGCCGAGGAGCGGAGGCCGCCGAGCAGCGAGTACTTGCTGTTGGACGACCAGCCGGCGAGCACGATGCCATAGACGCCCATCGACGTGATGGCGAACACCACCAGCACGCCGACGTTCACGTCGGCGGCGCCCAGCTTCACCGGCTCGTCGAGCAGGCTGAAGAGCGTGGTCTCGGCGCCCCACGGAACGGTGGCAAACGCCGCAAACGCCGCGGTGACCGCGAGGATCGGCGCGAGCGTGAAGAGCCAGCGGTCGGCGCCCTTGGGCGTCAGCTCCTCCTTCATCAGGAGCTTGAGGATGTCGGCGAGCGGCTGGAGCAGGCCGTGCGGGCCGACGCGGTACGGCCCGTACCGCTGCTGCATGAAGCCCATCACCTTCCGCTCGGCGTAGACGAGCAGCGCCGACGCGTTGATCAGCATGAAGAAGGTGAAGCCGATGATGCCGAGCTGAACGAGGAGTCTCAGATCCATGCAATCCTCGGTTGGCCAGTATCTGCTTGGCGCGCTTCGCGCGCCTAGGACCGCTATACGGCTTGTCACGGCGGGTACAAAATTCTCGTTCGGAGCCGTATAGCGGTCCAACTCAATGCGCCCCCGCGAAGAGCGGCCGGCTTGCCCGCCATGGGGCGGGCAGCGGGCACCGGCCTTCCCGCACGTGCGCCTCGTACTCCTGCCGGAACAGCTTCATCGTCGAGATCACCGGCGTCGCGGCCGCGTCGCCGAACGCGCACAGCGTCTTGCCGACGATGTTGTTCGACACCCTGTAGAGGAGGTCGAGGTCCTTCTGCCGTCCTTCACCCGCCTCGAGCCGGCCGAGGAGCTTGAACAGCCAGTCGGTCCCCTCGCGGCACGGCGTGCACTTGCCGCACGACTCGTGGCGGTAGAAGTGCAGCAGGTTCATCGCCAGCCAGACCATGCAAACGCTGTCGTTCATCACGATGAGGCCCGCCGATCCGAGCAGCGATCCCGCCTTCTGGACTGCATCGAAGCTGGCGGGCGTGTCGAGCTGATCGGGCAGCAGCAGCGGCACCGACGAGCCGCCGGGAATGATCGCCTTGAGCGGGCGGTCGTCGATCATGCCGCCCGCGTAGTCGAAGACGAGCTCCCGGAGCGTCGTGTGCATCGATGCCTCGTACACGCCGGGCTGCTTCACGTGGCCGCTGATGCAGAACAGCTTCGGGCCGCCGTTCTTCTCCGGCCCGAGGCCGGCAAACCATTCGGAACCGTACAGCACGATGAGCGGGACATTGCACAGCGTTTCGACGTTGTTGACGGCCGTCGGGCGCTGGTAGAGCCCGGCCACCGCCGGAAACGGCGGCTTGATGCGCGGCTGCGCGCGCTTGCCCTCGAGCGACTCGATGAGCGCCGTCTCCTCGCCCGCCTCGTACGCACCGGCGCCGCGGTGCACGTAGACGTCGCAGTCGAAGCCGCTGCCGAAGATGTTCTTCCCGAGGTACCCCGCCTTGTAGGCGTTCTCGATCTCGGCTTCGAGCACCTGCTGGACGTGGTAGAACTCGCCGCGGATGTAGATGTAGGCGACCTTGGCGCCGATGGCGTAGCAGGCGACGGCGCACCCCTCGATCAGCAGGTGCGGGTTGCGCTCCATCAGCACGTGGTCCTTGAACGTACCCGGCTCGCTCTCGTCGGCGTTGCAGCAGATGTACTTCGGCTTCGGTGTGTCCTTCAGCACGAACTGCCACTTCAGTCCGGTGGGGAAGCCGGCGCCGCCCCGCCCCCGCAGCCCCGACGCCTTGACCTGCTCGATGATGTCGTTCGGATCGAGCGTCAGCGCCTTGCGGAGCGCCTCGTACCCGCGCTGCTGCGTCAGGTAGAAGTCGAGCGTGTAGGAGTGCGGCTCGTTGACGTGCTTGGTGAGAACCCGTTCGTAGGCCACTACCTTGCCCCCTGCCCCCCGCCCCCTGCCCCCTGCTCCTTGTGCAGGTGGCACCCCGAGAGCGCCGCCTTCCCGCGCGCGCGGAGATCCTCGACGAACCGCCGCACGTGCTCCGGCGCGAGCCGCTCATGCCAGTCGGTGTCGTTGATCATGACGACCGGCGCCCGATCGCACGCGCCGAGGCACTCCACCTCGACCAGCGTGAACGTGCCGGTGGGATCCGTTTCCCCCGGCTTGATGCCGAGCACGGCGCTGAGCTCCTCGGTCACGCGCTCGGCGCCGAGGAGCGCGCACGACAGCGTGCGGCACACGTTCAGCACGTACTTGCCGACCGGCTTCGTGAAGAACATCGTGTAGTACGACACGACGTCCTCGACCTCGGCGGGCGTGCAGCGGATCTGCTGCGCGACGTGCTGCATGGCCGCGCGGGTAAGATAGCCCTGCTGCCCCTGCGCGAGGTAGAGCGCGTAGAGGATCGCCGACTTGCGTTGGTCGGGCGGATACCGCGTCACGTACGCGTCGAACTTCGCCTGGTTCTCGGGCGTGAAGGCGAACGCCTCGCCCGGCTCCGGCAGCGTGCGCGCCGACTTGTGGAACTTCGCCGGCGCGTACTCCATCCGGGGATGAAAGCTCACCGGTCGCAGTCCCCCATCACGACATCCGTCGAGCCCATCACGGCGACGACGTCGGCGATCAGCCCGCCCTCGACGAGCGTCGGCAGCGCCTGAATGGCCAAGAGCGACGGCGCCCGCATCTTGATCCGCCAGGGCCGGTTCGTCCCGTCCGAGACGACGTAGACGCCGTGCTCGCCGCGCGGCCCCTCCACCGGGACGTACGCGTCGCCGGCGGGCACGGTGAATCCCTGCGAGTAGATCAGGAAGTGCTGAATCAACGCTTCCATCTCGGTGTAGACCTTGTCCTTGGGCGGCGGCACCACGCGCGGGTCGTCGCACGCCCACGCGCCGGCCGGCGTGATCCGCGTGATCGCCTGGCGGCAGATCTTCACGCTCTCGCGCATCTCCCGGATCCGCACGCAGTACCGCGCGTAGACGTCGCCTTCCTGCTCGGTCGGCACCTCGAAGTTGTAGGTCTCGTAGCCGCAGTACGGGAAGTACCTGCGGACGTCGTAGTCGACGCCGCAGGCGCGTGCAATCGGCCCCACCAGCCCCCACGCCAGGGCACCGTCTGCGGCAATGACGCCGACGCCCTGCGTGCGGCGCAGGAAGATGTCGTTCCTGCTGAGCAGCCCCTCGAACTCGTCCACCTTCCCGGGAAAGCGGTCCAGGAACGCGTTCACCGCCTCGTGGAACCCGCGCGGCAGGTCCTCGCGCAGGCCGCCGATCCGGATGTAGCTCGGAAAGAAGCGGAAGCCGGCAATCAGCTCGTTGATGTTCATGAGCAGCTCCCGCTCCCGGAACGCATAGAACAGCAGCGAGACGGCGCCGATCTCCAGCGCGTGCGTGCCCAACCAGACGAGATGGCTGGCGATCCGCTGGAGCTCGGCGATGACGACGCGGATGTCCTTGACGCGCTGCGGCATCTCGAGGCCGAGCAGCTTCTCCACGCTGAGCGCGTAGGCGAGGCTGTTCGACTGCGCGCCCAGGTAGTCCATCCGCTCGACGAGCGGCACCACCTGCTGCCACTTCTTCTGCTCGGCGGTCTTTTCGATGCCGGTGTGGAGGTAGCCGATCGTCGGCCGGATCGAGCGGACGACTTCGCCGTCGAGCTCCAGCACCAGCCGCAGCACGCCGTGCGTGCTGGGGTGCTGCGGCCCCATGTTGACGGTCATCGTCTCGGTGCGGAGCTCAGCCATGATGAATCCCGTCGGCTTCCGGCTGTAGGCTTCGGGCTGAGGCCACAGCCCGAAGCCCAAGGCCTGAAGCCTTCATCGAGCCGTTCTCCTCGCCCGATCCCGCTCGATGTTGGCCTTGAACTCCTCCTCGCTGATTTCGAGCGGCTCGTAGGTCTGGGCGGGCTTGCGGATCTGCACCGGGTAGTCCTTGCGCTGCGGATGGCCCTCCCAGTCCTCGGGCATCAGCAGCCGGCGCAGATCCGGGTGCCCGTCGAAGACCACGCCGAACATGTCCCAGACCTCCCGTTCGAGCCATCCCGCCGACGGCCAGACGCCCTGGACGGTCGGCACGGCGCCCTTCTCTCCGGCGCGCACTTTGAGGCGCAGCCGCAGGCGGTTGGGGATCGACACGAGGTGGTAGACGATCTCGAAGCGCGGATCGCGCGGGAAGTAATCGGCCGCGGTCACCTCCACCAGCACATTGAAGCGGAGCGACGGCGCGTCGCGCAGCGCGAGGCAGGTGTCGACGAGTCGATCGGCGGGCACGTAGATGGTGGCGAAGTCGATGCTCGCGCCCGCCTCGTACGCGGCGCCGGGGACAAGCGGCGTCAGAGCAGTGATGATCGCGTGCGAATCCACGGCCGGTAGACTGCTTACGCCCTCGAGCGCGCAATCTTCTGCTGAAGCTGCACGATCCCGTAGATGAGCGACTCGGGACGCGGCGGGCACCCGGGAACGTACACGTCGACCGGGACGACCTGATCCACGCCCTGGACGATGGCGTAGTTGTCGAAGACGCCGCCGATCGACGCGCAGGCGCCCATCGAAATCACCCACTTCGGTTCGGGCATCTGGTCGTACACCCGGCGCATGGCCGGCGCCATCTTGCGCGACAGCCGCCCGGCCACAATCATGAGGTCCGACTGACGCGGTGAGCCGCGGAAGACCTCGGCGCCGAAGCGCGCGATGTCGTAGCGGCTGGCCACCATCGCCATCATCTCGATCGCGCAGCACGCCAGCCCGAATTGCGCGGGCCAGATGGCCGACCGCCGCGCCCACTGCACGATCTTTTCCACCGTCGTGGTGATGAGCGGAAGCTCCGGATCCGTCGCGTCGCGCAGCGACGCGACCGAAGCGGAGGCGGACGTGTGGGCGTCCAGGGCCATGGGCGTCACGCCGCTTTCCGCGCCACCTGTCGCCGCGCGCGCGCCACGGGGCCCCAGTCGAGGACGCCCTTGCGCCACACGTAGATGTAGCCGACGCTCAGGATGAGGAAGAAGGTGACGAGCTGGACGAAGCCGGCCCATCCGAGATCGCGAAGCGCGACCGCCCATGGATAGAGGAACGCGATCTCGATGTCGAACAGCAGGAAGATCATCGCCACCAGGTAGAACTTCACCGAGTGGCGCTCGCGCGCGTCGCCCACGGCGGGCATCCCGCACTCGTAGGGCGCGAGCTTTTCCGGAGTCGGATTGCGGGGCCCGAGGAGGATCGAGAGGCCAATCATCACCGCGGCGAACCCGACGCCGAGGGCAATCATGATGACTACGCCAAGCCAGCCGTCCATCCGTTGATCCTTGAAGGCCTCAGGCCCCAGGCCTCAGGTCTGAAAGACGCCAGGCCTTAGAGGCGGGAGGCCTCAAGGCCGCAGACACAAGCGCACTGTCGCGCTTGTGAAGATTTTCTCAACCAACCCATGCTATAGAACCGGCGTGGAAAGGTCAATCGACGCCAGCCGCGTCAACTCCCAACACCCAACGCCCCAACTCCCAAGACTGTCCCGAACTCGTGTGGCGTGGCATCGGTTGGGCGTTGGGA
This sequence comes from Acidobacteriota bacterium, assembly GCA_016192845.1. Classification (GTDB taxonomy): domain Bacteria; phylum Acidobacteriota; class Vicinamibacteria; order Vicinamibacterales; family UBA2999; genus MELF01. The sequence goes on along the minus strand of JACPTI010000025.1, from coordinate 8,472 downwards.
GTTGTGGATGTGTTGGGAGTTCCAGTTGAAGCTCGCCTGGTTCCGTCCTGCCGCGCTCGCGCCTACACCGAAGCTCGACGCCACCGCCGCGCTCATCGCCGGGTTGCAGGCAACGCACGCGCTCGAGCTGTTCACGGACACCAGCGCGCACGACTTCGTCTGGAAGCACTTCCGCGCGCCGTACGAGCTCTGCGTGTTCGAACTGGACAACACCGCGGCGCACGCATTCATCTGGCCGTACCTGTTGCACTACCCCGGCGTCCTGCTGCTCGCCTCCCCGACGCTGCACGACAGCCGGGCGCAGGCGCTCATCGCGGCCGGCCGCCGCGGCGATTACGAGCAGGAGTTTGCGTTCAACGAGGGGTACGCCGCGCGGCGGTTGCGCGTCCCCCCCAGAGTGCCGCACGGAAGCTGGGCGATGCTGCGGGCTCCGCTGCTCGCGTCGCGACTCGCCGTGGTGCCGCACCGCAGCGTCGCCGAGCTGTTGTGCGCCGAGCACCCGGCGGCGCGCGTCGCCTATGCGCCGCTTCCCGTCCCGGAGGTCGACCTCGGGCCGCGGGAGAACGCCGGGAGAGCGGGCGTGACGTTCGGCGTGCTCGCCGGCGACCGCATCGAGGTCGCCCGCCGTGCGCACGCACGGGCCGTGGAGAGCGGGGCGGAGGCGGAGCTCGTCATCGAGCCGTCGCCCGATCGCCTTCTTGACAGCGCCGACGTCGTGCTGGCGCTGTCATGGCCGGCGCCGGGCGACCCGCTGCAGCTGGCGCGTGCCGCGATGGCGGCGCGCAAGCCGGTGGTGGCGCCGGAAACGGTCTTCACTGCGGACTGGCCGGCGCTCGACCCGCAGACGTGGCGGCCGCGGGGCAGCCTGCCCGATGCGCCTGCGGCGGTAACGATCGATCTGCGCGATGAGGAGCATTCGCTCGCGCTGGCGATGCGCCGGCTGTCGGCGGACGCGCCGCTGCGCGCGCGCCTTGCGGACGAGGGCCAGGCGTGGTGGCGTGCCCACGCGAGCCCGCGCCGCGCGCTCGAACGCTGGGAACGGCTCCTCCGCGAGGCGGCGACGCTCGATCCGCCGGCGCGTCCCGCCGACTGGCCGCCCCACCTGACGCCCGACGGCACCGAACGGACGCGCGCGATGCTCGAGGAGTTCGGGGTGACCGTCGATCTCTTCGACTGACAGGGACACGAAGAGCACCATGGTTTGCTTCCTTCGCGAGGCCTGGTGCCTAATCTCAGTCTCAGAGCGTGACAGCGTCCTAGGCGCGCGAAGCGCGCCAAGCAGATACTGGCCAACCAGCCAAGGGCTTGCATCTTCTCCCTCACGAGTACGGGATATCAAGGGCGAAGCCCTTGGCTGGTTGCGGCTATGCCGCGCTGGCTCCTTTGTGGCTATCTCGTCTTCATGGGCTTCGTGGCTTCCCACTCGTACCCGGGCTCGCTGGTCAGGCGCACGTCTTCGACGGGCACTCCCATCGAGAAGTGATACAGGCTCTGCCAGGCGTGACCCGTGAGGCCGAGCACCTCGTGGACCGGATCGTCGTAGAAGCAGCCGATGCCGGTGGCGCGGCCGCCGGTCGTTTCCGCCTCGAGGTACAGCACCTGGCCGATGAGGCCGCACTCCCAGAAGAGCCGCCGGTAGAACCACTCGCCCCGCTGCAGTAGAGACGATTCCAGCCGCGCGATCATGCCCAGGCTGAAAAACCCGTCCTCCGCGATGTCCTGATCGCAGGAGACGCGGTTGGCCAGACGCCGGCAATCGGCCGGCGCCAACAAGAACAGCCCGTTCGGATCGTTCGGATCGTTCGGGCCGTTCGGATCATTCACGCGGTGCCAGAGGAATTCCTGGCGCATCGCCGCCTTCCACTCGGGCAGCACCGCCGGGTCCCGCAGATAGGCGTAGACGCCCGGCTCGAGGTCCTCGACGCGGTGCACGAAGAGCGCGAGGTGCACCTGCGGCGGCCAGTCGATCGCGTCCCACGGCGGACCCTCCGGCCGGAGGCGCCGCAGCATGACAAGAAGTGCCTCGCGGCTCAGACCGCTCGCGGCATCGAACGCCAGCGCGCTACGACGCTGAAGGATAATCGCGCGGGCGGAGAGATCGTGCTGGTGCGATGGTGCGACGGTGCGAGGTGCGATGGTGCGAGGGCTTGCCCCGCCGAAGCCGCGTAGCGGCGAAGGCGGGATCCCGGGATACCTGGTGGCCGCCGCCACCTCGTCGATGATCGGCCAGGGCACGTGGCGCGCGCTGAGATGGTTGGCCGTGCCGCGCCACGACGCCTGTCGGGCCGCGTCGACGAGCGGCGCCGGATCGCGGTCGGCCCAGAGCGACGGATCACCTGGCGTGACCGCCGCCACGCACTCGGGCTCCTCACGCTCGGCGGCGCCGAAGTCCCGGTCGCGGTCCAGACCGAGCACGGCCGCCAGCTGCCCGTCCGACCACCGCGGCAGCAGCGCCAGCCGCCAGCCGAGGAGCGCGGCCGCCAGCCGCAGCGCGCCCAGCGCGTGCCCCGCATCGTGCTGGCAGTAGCGGAAGGCCCGCTCGCCGTACTTCCATGCCTCGCGCCAGTGAATCGAGGCCAGCGCCACGAGGAACGCCGGTGCGGGCGCGCCGATCCAGCCGTCCCACCCGCCGGCGTCGAGGACGGCCCGCTCCTCGAGCGCATGCTCGCGCGGCGCGTAGTGCCACACGCGTCGGTCGGTCAGGACATACGTCTCGGTGGGATGGAGGTTGCCGCTCGAAGGGTTGACGCGCAGCGCCCATCGGGAAGCGCCGTACTGCTTCCAGGCGGACAGGCCCACGGAGCAGCGCAGGAACTCGCCGATGGCGACCTGCGTCAGGGGCGCGGCCGGGGCGGTGCCGTCGAAAAGCGCCGGGTAGCGGACGGAGCCGGCGAGCCGCTCCCGCGGCAGCTCAACGAGCTCGGCGCCGGGATACCGCCGGAACGGATCGGGCTGCGTAGCCCAGTCAAGGTAGCCGAGCGACCGCGCGAAGCGGTGGAAGTGATGCTTGGTCTGCTCGTGATAGCGGAGCGCGATCACGCTGGGAGGTAGCCCGGAGGCCCGGTGAGGCCTCCGGCCTATCGCGACAACTGCGTGATGCGCCGATCGAGCTCGGCGATCGCCTGCCCGAGCTGCTGCCGGCGCGCGTGATGCGTCGCGAGATCGAGCTGGCGCTGCATTTCGGTGCGGGCCAGCCGGCACGACTCGAGCTGGCGGACGCGTTCCGGATCGCCCGCCTTGGCCGCCTGGCGTGCTTTCTTCTTCTCTTCTTCCCGCTCCTCCATCCGTTCGGCGAGGCGGGATTCGGCGTCGACCAGTCCTTCTCCAGCGTCACTCATCACAAACGATTATACGCGTCAGCTGGTAGCTCGTAGCCGGTAGCCGGTAGCATGTGCCGTGGCTACCGGCTACCACCTACCGGCTACCAGCTAGCGATGACCCGGCTGCTCGATCTCTTTCACCCGGCGGTGCGCGCGTGGTTCTCGCAGACCTTTGCGGCGCCGACGCGACCGCAGCAGCTGGGATGGCCGGTCATCGCCCGCGGCGAGTCGACGCTGCTGCTGGCGCCGACCGGCAGCGGCAAGACGCTCACCGCCTTCCTCTGGTGTCTCGATCGGCTGATGTTCGCGCCCGCGCCGCCGCCGGCGGAACGATGCCGCGTGCTGTACGTGTCGCCGCTGAAGGCGCTCGCCTCCGACGTCGAGCGCAACCTGCGCGCGCCGCTCGCCGGCATCGCCGCTGCCGCCGAGGCACGGGGCGCCGAGATCACGCGGCCGGCAATTGCCATCCGCACGGGCGATACCCCCGCCGTAGAACGGGCCCGATTCCTTCGCGAATCGGCCGACATCCTGACCACCACGCCCGAATCGCTGTTTCTGCTGCTCACGTCGCGCGCCCGCGAGCGGCTGGCCCCGGTCGAGACGGTCATCATCGACGAGATTCATGCCCTCGTGCCCGACAAGCGGGGCGCACACCTCGCCCTCTCGCTCGAGCGGCTGGAAGCGGTTCGCGGCGGCCGTCCGCTGCAGCGGATCGGCCTGTCGGCGACGCAGCGCCCGCTGGACGAGGTGGCGCGGTTCCTCGGCGGCGCCAAGCCGCGCCGCGCGGCGCCCCGCCGACGCCAGAGTGCTGCCGGAGACGTGGAGCGGACGCTCCACGACGAATTTGCCGACCAGGAGCCGCCGCCGGCGTACCGGCCGGTGACGGTGGTCAACACGGCGGAAAAAAAGGTGCTCACGCTGCGAATCGAAGTCCCGGTGGAAGAAATCGATCGTTCGGGTCGTTCGGAGCGTTCGGATCGTTCGGACCGTTCGGGGCGTTCAGACCGTTCCATCTGGGCGTCGATTCATCCGCGCCTGCTCGAGTTGATTCGGGCCCACCGGTCGACGCTGCTGTTCGTCAACAGCCGGCGGCTCGCCGAGCGGCTGGCGGCGGCGCTGAACGATCTTGCCTCCGAGCCGCTCGTCCGGTCGCACCACGGCTCGCTCGCCCGCGACGCGCGCAATGAGGTGGAAGAGCTTCTCAAAGCCGGGCGCATCCGCGCCCTGGTCGCGACCTCTGCGCTCGAGCTGGGCATCGACATGGGCGCGATCGACCTGGTCGTGCAGATCGAGGCGCCGCCGTCGGTGGCGAGCGGCCTGCAGCGGATTGGCCGCGCGGGCCACCAGGCGGGAGCGGTCAGTCACGGCGTCATCTTTCCGAAGTTCCGCGGGGACCTGGTCGCCTGCGCCGCGTCCGCCCGGGCGATGCACGAGGGCGCCGTCGAACCGACCCGCTACCCCCGCAACCCGCTGGACGTGCTGGCGCAGCAGGTGGTGGCGATGGCGGCCACCGGCATGTGGTCGGTGGATGATCTCTTCGCAACCGTCCGCTGCGCCGCGCCGTTCGTCACGCTGAGCCGGCGCGTCTTCGAGGGCGTGCTCGACATGCTGTCGGGACGCTTCCCCTCCGACGAGTTCGCGGCGCTGCGTCCCCGCGTCACGTGGGACCGGATCCGCCACACTGTCGCCGGCCGTGAGGGCGCGCGGCGCGTGGCGATTGCCAACGCCGGCACCATTCCGGACCGGGGGCTCTACGGCGTGTTTCTGGCCGGCGCCGAACGGCCGACCCGCGTGGGCGAGCTCGACGAGGAGATGGTGTTTGAAACGCAGGTCGGCGACACGTTCACGCTCGGCGCCTCGACGTGGCGCGTCGAGGAGATCACGCACGACCGCGTCCTGGTCTCGCCGGCACCGGGCGAGCCGGGGAAGCTCCCGTTCTGGCACGGCGATCGGGCGGGCCGCCCCGTGGAGCTCGGCTACGCGGTGGGCCGCCTGGTGCGCGAGCTGCGCGCGATGCCGCGCGGCGCCGCGGTCGATCGCCTCACCAGCCAGCACGACCTCGAGATACCGGCCGCCGAAGTGCTTCTGCGCTACCTGGACGATCAGGCTGCTGCGAGCGCGGTGCCGGACGACCGCACGATCGTGATCGAGCGGTGCCTCGACGAGCTGGGCGACTGGCGCGTCTGTCTGCTGTCGCCGCTCGGCAGCCGCGTGCACGCGCCATGGGCCATGGCGGCGACCGCCGCAATCCGCGCCCGGACGGGCATGGACGTGGAGGTCATGTGGGGCGACGAAGGGTTCGTTGTCAGGTTTCCGGAAGCGGCGCAGCCGCCCGACCCGGCGCTCCTCATTCCTGACCCGAAGGAGGTCGAGGCGCTCGTGCTGGGGCGGCTGGGCGCCACCTCCCTCTTTGCGGCGCGATTCCGCGAGACCGCGGCCCGCGCCCTCCTGCTCCCCCGGCGCCGCCCCGGCCTGCGGACGCCGCTCTGGCAGCAGCGGAAGCGCGCCTCGGACCTGCTGGCGGTGGCGTCGCGCTACGGATCGTTCCCCGCGCTGCTCGAGACGTACCGCGAGATCCTGCACGATCACTTCGACATGCCGGCGCTCGTCGACACGCTGCGGCGCGTCTCGACGCGGGCGCTGCGCGTCGTCACGGTGGACGCGAGGTCGCCGTCGCCGTTTGCCGCGTCGCTGCTCTTCAGCTACGTCGCCAATTACATCTACGACGGCGACGCCCCCCTCGCCGAACGGCGCGCGCAGGCACTGTCGGTCGACCAGGCGCAGCTCGGCGAGCTCGTCGGTGACGCCGAGCTGCGCGAGCTGCTCGATCCGGACGCGCTCGACGCCCTCGAGCGTCAGCTGCAGCATCTCGACGAGCGGTACAAGGCGCGCACGCCGGACGCCCTGCACGATCTGCTCATCCGGGTTGGCGATCTGACACTGGACGAAATCAGCGCCCGCAGCGCGGTGCCGGGGACCGACGCGGCCTTTCGGGAGCTCGAGCGCGCCGGCCGGATCGTGCCGCTCACCGTCTCGGGAGAGACGCGCCTTGTCGCGGTCGAGGACGTGGCGCGGTACCGCGACGGGCTCGGCACGCTGCTCCCACCCCATCGCGCGGCGCGCGATGGGGACCCCGGGCTGCCGCCGGACCTTCCGCAGGCGCTGCTCGAACCTGTGCGCGATCCAGCCGGGGATCTCGTGATGCGGTACGCACGCACGCACGGCCCCTTCACCGCGCGGGAGGTCGCCGCACGCCTTGGACTGCCGCCGTCGGCGGCCGAGGCGCTGCTCCTCCGGCTGACGCGCGAGGGGCGCCTCGTGGAGGGGGAATTCCGGCCGGGTGGCACCGACCGCGAATGGATCGCGCCCGATGTGCTCCGGACGCTGCGCCGCCGATCGCTGGCGCGGCTGCGCCGCGAGGTCGAGCCGGTGGACGTGGATGCGCTCGGACGCTTTCTCGTGTCATGGCACGGGATCCGGACCGGCCGCCGTGGCGCGGAGCCGCTCCTCGACGCCGTCGAGCAGCTGCAGGGCGCCGCGATCCCCGCCTCGGTGCTCGAAACCGATGTGCTGCCGGCGCGCATCGACGGCTACGAGGCCGCACTGCTCGACGTGCTGATGGCAGCGGGCGAAGTCACGTGGGTCGGCGTCGAACCGCTCGGCGACCGTGACGGACGTGTCGCCCTCTACCTGACCCACCATCTCCGGCACCTGCGGCCGCCAGCCGGCAGCTCCGGGCGCGACGACCCTCCGCGGGGCCGCGCGGCTGAGATCGTCGACTACCTGCGGGCGCACGGCGCGTCCTTCTTCGGCGCCATCCACGAGGGCACCGGCGGCGGGTTCCCCGGCGAGACGGTCGACGCGCTGTGGGATCTTGTCTGGCGCGGGCTCATCACCAACGACACGCTCCACCCGCTGCGCGCCTTCCTGAGCGGCCCCGAGCCGTTTCGCTCCCGACGCCTGGTGCCGCCAAAGGCGGAAGGACGATGGTCGCTCGTCGAACGGATGATGGCGAGCCGGGCGTCCGTGACGGAATGGGGCGCCGCGACCGCGCAGCAGCTGCTCACGCGCTTTGGCGTGGTGACGCGCGAGACGGTGGCCGCCGAGGCCATCGCCGGCGGCTTTACCCTCGTGTATCAGGTGCTGAAAGCAATGGAGGACGCAGGCCGCATTCGCCGCGGCTACTTCGTGGCCGGCCTCGGCGGCGCCCAGTTCGCCACGCCCGCCGCCGTCGATCGGCTGCGCGCGCTCCGCGACGTGCCCGAGACGCCGCGCTCGCACGTGCTCGCCGCCACCGATCCCGCAAACCCCTATGGCGCGATCGTCCGATGGCCGCTCTCATCATCCACCGACGACGTGACGGGACGCGGCCCGACGCGCTCGGCGGGCGCGCGCGTCGTGCTCGTCGACGGATCGCTGGCGGGGTATCTGCGCCGCGGGGAACGCGAGCTCCTCCTCTGGCTGCCCGACGCCGAGCCGAGGCGCTCCCAGGTGGCGCGAGAGGTTGCCCGTGCGCTGCGGCGGCTCGCCGCATATCGAGGGATGCTGCTCGAGCAGATTGACGGGCGCGAGGCGGGCGCGCATCCGGCGGCCGCCTTCTTCGCGGAATCGGGGTTCGTGCGGACCGCGATGGGGCTGCAACTGAGGCCTGAGCCACGAGGGGTGGGGGCTCGTGATGGCATCGGCATTGCGGGTTCGAGCGGCGGAGGCTGAGAACACCGATCCCGACAGCGCCGCGGCGGAGGTCGATCGCGACGATGCCGAGATGGACCAGCCGGTAGCTGGTAGTCGGTAGCTGGTAGCGGCTACATCAGCTTGCCGGCCGGGCCGAGGTCGAGGTTCAGATCCTCCGGCGGAATGCCGAAGGTGACGGCGATTTCGCGGATCGTGGCCTCCAGCTGCATGAGCGCGCGGCCGACGTCCTCCGTCTGGCCAGCTGCCGGCGCAGCGCCAGCGGCCGGGCGCGCACGGTGAGCTCCAGCTCGACGCGGTCGGGCATCAGCGTGCCGAAGCGCGCGGGCAGCAGGGCGGAGTGGCGCTGCCAGAGCGCTCGGACGACCCGGTCGAACTCGCGCAGGTTGCGCGGCGTGGGCGGCGGGGCCGCGGCGACTTCGCCGACCACGGCCGCCAGCCCGCCGATCGGCATGAGCCT